>URDS01000011.1 GCA_900546635.1 uncultured Eubacteriales bacterium
CCATATTCGACAAACTGAATAAATCCGAAAACCGCACGCTGAATATCATTGTCGTCGGCGGCGGCAACGTCGGCACAACCATTACCGAGCAACTCAGCAAAGAGGGACATCATATCACCGTGATTGACAAAAGAGCCGAAATCGTCAATCGAATTTCAAGCACGTATGATGTCATGGGCATTGTAGGCAACGGTTCGAGCTACAATGTGCAGATGGAAGCCGGCATTGAGGGCGCCGATCTGATTATCGCCGTCACAGACAGTGACGAATTGAATCTGCTCTGCTGCACAATGGCAAAAAAAGTCGGAAACTGCGCGTCGATCGCGCGCGTACGCACGCCCGATTACAGCGACGAACTCGGCTACATACGTGAAAAGCTCGGACTGTCCATGATTATCAATCCGGAACTTGAAGCCGCAAATGAAATCGCAAGACTTCTGCGTCTGCCCGGCGCCATCAGCATCAATTCCTTTGCCCGAGGTCACGCCGAACTGATTCAATTCCGGATTCCCGAAAAAAACATCCTCTCCGGAAAAGCAATCATGGATCTGCAGGAGATTTTCTCAAACGGTCTTCTGATCTGCGCCGTAGAACGGGACGGCGAACTCACGATTCCGAAAGGTGCATTCGTATTTCATGCGGGCGATATTGTGTCCTTTATCGCCACGGCGCAAAACGCGCAAAAATTCTTTAAAAAAGCCAATATCGAAACCCGCAAGGTTTCCAACACCATGATCGTCGGGGGCGGCAAAATTTCCTACTACTTAGCCAAACAACTCTTAGATACCGGCATTGAGGTCAAAATTATCGAACAGCGTCCCGAACGCTGCTCGGAACTGGCTTCTCTGCTCAGCCGCGCGCTGATTATCTGCGGCGACGGTACCGACGAGAGTTTGCTTATGCAGTCGGGTCTTGCGCAAATCGAATCGTTTATTCCGATCACCAACATCGACGAGGAAAATATTCTGCTCACGCTGTACGCAAAAAATACGACCAACGCCAAGGTAATCACCAAAATCAACCGAACCAATTTTCATGACGTGATTGCGGGACTTGATATGGACAGCGTTGTTTATCCGAGATACATCACCTCGGAATCAATCATCGCCTATGCGCGCGCGCGGCAAAATTCACTCGGCAGCAACATTGAAACGCTCTATCACATTTTCGACAACCGCGCCGAGGCCATCGAATTCCGCATCACAGAGGATGCCCCTATAGCCGATCAGCCCATTATGAAACTTTCTCTAAAACAGGATCTCCTCATCGCTTGTATTAACCGCCGCGGGAAAATCATCATTCCGAGCGGGCACGACTGCATTCTCCCCGGCGATACGGTTATCGTTGTCACCAAGCACAGCGGATTCCATGAAATCGGCGATATTCTCGCCTAAGGACAGTATTATGAATTTTCGTATGATTCTATATATTCTGGGTTGGGTTTTAAACATGGAAGCCCTGTTTATGCTCCTGCCCTTCGCAGTCGGCCTCGTCTACGGTGAAAATACGGCGTACGCCTTTCTGATTTCCGCGCTGATTTGCGCCGCAGTAGGCGTACCGATTGTTTTGCGCCGACCGAAAAATATGATTTTTTACCTTCGAGAAGGCTTTACGGCTGTCGCGCTCTGCTGGATTGTACTCAGTATTTTCGGTTGCCTGCCCTTTATCATCAACCGGGAAATCCCGAATTTTACCGATGCTCTTTTTGAAACCGTTTCCGGTTTTACGACAACCGGCGCAAGTATTGTATCCGACGTTGAAATTTTCTCGCACTGCAGCCTGTTTTGGCGCAGCTTTACGCATTGGATCGGCGGCATGGGCGTTCTCGTGTTTTTACTGGCGGTTCTGCCGCTTGCCGGCGGCTCCCAAATGAACCTGATGCGTGCCGAGAGCCCCGGTCCCGCAGTGGACAAACTGGTACCGAAGACCCGTTATACCGCGCTGATCTTATATATGCTTTATATTTTGCTGTCCATCCTGGAATTTTTATTTCTCTTTGCGGGCGGCATGCCCGCTTTTGATGCAATTACGATCACATTCGGGACCGCGGGCACCGGCGGTTTCGGGATTCGCAACAGCAGCATGGCCGATTACTCGCCGTATCTTCAATGGGTCGTTACAATCTTTATGGCGCTGTTCGGCGTCAATTTCAATGTATATTTTCTTCTTCTGATTAAAAAATGGAGGCAGGCTCTGCGCAGCGAGGAACTCCGAACCTATCTCATAATTCTCGCAGCAGCGGTCGGAATTATTTTTTGGAATACCTACATTCCGGGGGAAACGATAGAGGAGGGATTCCGACACGCTGCGTTCCAGGTTTCCTCCATTATGACAACGACCGGTTTTGCCACTTGTGATTTCGCGCTCTGGCCCGCACTATCCCAGACCATACTTGTGCTGTTGATGTTTATAGGCGCCTGCGCCGGAAGCACCGGAGGCGGACTCAAAGTATCCCGAATTATTATTCTCGCCAAACGCGCCCGTGAAGAACTTCGCCGTTATCTGTATCCGGGCAGCGTTACCAAAATCCGTTTGGAACGAAAAATCGTGAGCAGCGAAATTGTTCACACAACCAGTGCGTTTCTGGTTGCGTATATCTTTATATTTGCCGCTTCCACTCTGCTTATATCCATAGGCGGTCATGATGTGACAACCGGATTTACCGCTGTCGCGGCTACCATTAACAATATCGGTCCCGGACTGGAACTCGTCGGCCCATCGCAGAATTACGGTTTTTTCAGTGATTTTTCAAAATACGTATTGATTTTCGATATGCTCGCCGGCCGTCTGGAACTATTCCCGATGTTGTTGCTTTTCCACCCCAAAATTTGGCGAAAATCCGGCTTTGCTCCTAAAAACCATCTGCGGCGGATATAAAAGCCAAGGTCATTTGATCTTGGCTTTTATGAAAAAATCCTTGCATTTATGATGAATGTATGTTATAATAATTTTTGTGGTTATGATTGGTTCTATAGCAGCAGTGTCAAAAAGTCATAACAGGGACGTACTTGAATTTTTTCAAACATTTGAAGCCGAAAACATCGGAAAACTTTATGTCATGCGGGCTTATGCCGACTGAGCGACTTGAAGGCAGGCGAAGCTCTAAAAAATCGAAATAAGCGTTATCCTCGCGCAAGCGAGTTAACTATACGGAGAGGTATCGAAGTGGTCATAACGGGGCTGACTCGAAATCAGTTTGCGAGCAATCGCACGCGGGTTCGAATCCCGCCCTCTCCGCCATCGGGAAACCGCATAAACGTTGGGTTTATGCGGTTTTTCCATCCCCTAACACATTTTACGTCAGGAATCTTATTCCTGCTGTTTTTTTATTTTCGGGCTATTGTTATCATGATTTTTATGATAGCAACACTCTTTTTCATTTCTTGACCGAAACCTTGAAAATTGTGACAAAAGCCCAAATTGTTGTAAAAATGTTATCAAATCAAGCCAAAAAATATTACAGGCGGCGAGTTTCACAGTTTTGCAAAAACCGGCAGACTTTTCGCTACATCTTGCTTATGAAAGGCGCAAGCCGCCTGCATAGCAGACGGCTTGGCACATAAAATTCTCAACAGGCATATCTATCACTTAGATATGTTGAAAACAGAACGAATTTGTGTTAAACTATATGCGGAGGTGCTGATATGGAACTTCGTGTATTAAATTATTTTTTGGCAGTGGCAAGAGAAGAAAACTTTACGAAAGCAGCCGAGCAGCTTCACTTGACGCAGCCAACGCTGTCACGACAAATTGCGGATTTGGAACAGGAGCTTGGCGTGAAACTGTTTGTCCGCAGTAATCATAACATCATTTTAACCGAGGACGGAATGATATTAAAACGCCGTGCGCAGGAAATTTTATCTTTGGCAGATAAAACCAAACGAGATTTTATGCAAAGAGAGGAAGCGCTTTCCGGCACAATTTCAATCGGCAGCGGTGAATTCCGTTCGACGGAATATCTGGCGAAAATCATTGCAGAATTTCGTAAGAAATATCCCAATGTAAAATATGAGATATACAGCGGAAATGCAAATAACATTCGTGATTATATTGAAAGAGGATTTCTCGATATAGGTTTAATGTCAGAACCGGTTGATATTCGTAAATATAACTTTGTCAATATGCCGATCAAAGAACAATGGGGGGTATTTGTTCCGAGCGATTCCAAACTGTCCGAAAAGAAAAGGATAAGACCGGAGGATTTAGCGGGAATGTCGGTTGTGACTGCAACGGGCGACTTTAACCAAAGCCGAATCGGAAAATGGCTTGGTGATTATAAAGATCGGGTGGAAATTGCAGCGACCGCAAATCTTCCTTACAACGAAGCCGTATTAGCCAAAGAAAATATAGGCGTGATGCTTAGTATAAACTTAAACTGCACCTATGAAGATTTACTGTTTATTCCATTACAACCTGTTTTGGAGATTTCAACGGTTTTGGGATGGAAAAAGGAGCAGATATTTTCGGCCACAACCTCCGCTTTTATAGATTTCGCAGTGCAATACTTAAAAAGCATATCTTGCAATAAAATATAAGTATTAGACATTTTAAATAGCCCGATTTATAATAAAGGTGTTCCAATATGGAGCACCTTTATTTTTATTCCTATGGGAAAGGAAGTTTGAAATGACAATCAATGAAGCGAGTGAACGATATAAAATCCCCATTAAAATCTTGCAGGAATATGAAAGCTGGGGATTGTGCGGTGAAGTCAAAAAAGTTATGGGTTCGTGGCATTATGATGAAAGCGATATTGAACGATTAAGTACCATTATGACGCTTCACGACATTGGATTCACAAATGCCGAGGTGAAAAGATATATGAAATTATTGCTGCAAGGGAAATCCAGTGAAGCTGAGCGGCTTAAAATGCTGGAAGCAAAAAGAAACGGAACGCTTGATGAAATCCATTTTAAGGAACGGCAATTAGACCGGCTGGATTATCTGCGATTTGAAATGCAATCGCAGAATAAAAATAAAACAAAAAGGAGCATTTTAAAATGAAAAAATTGGTTTCTATTTTTACGGCGCTCACGCTGCTGCTCTCTTTTGCGGCTTGCAGCAACAACAGGGCGAATGAGGAATCGTCCTCTCCCCCGCAGCAATCAAGCTATGAAACTTCTACGCCTACGGAAAAATTAAACAGTCAAACGGATTCTTCCGCGCCTGTCGAAGAATCAAATCATCCAAATGATTCTTCCATACCGACCGAAACAGGCTCTACATCTTTAGTGGTCTATTTCTCTTGGTCGGGCAACACCGAAAATGTCGCTAAGTCTATTCAAACACAAACAGACGCCGATATTTTTGAAATCGTCCCTGCCACACCGTACAGCGACAACTATGATACGGTTGTAGATTTTGCGCTGGAGGAACAGAGAAACAACGCCCGTCCTGCAATTTCGGGCAGTATCGAAAATCTTGAACAGTACGATGTTATCTATGTAGGCTTCCCGAACTGGTGGGGCGATATGCCGATGATTCTCTATACATTTTTCGATACTTACGATTTGTCCGGCAAAACGGTTGCTCTGTTCTGCACCAGCGGAGGCAGCGGACTTTCGGGAACGGTAAATGCGGTAAAATCCCTTGAACCCAATGCAACCGTGACACAAGGGCTTCACATCGGCAGCGGCTCATCGTCAAATCCCGACAATGCGGTCAGCGAATGGCTCCATGATATAGGACTTGCCAAATAGGAGCGCATTTTATGAGAAAATTTGATTTGTTGTTTTTATTGCTATCTCTTATTTTCTCTCTGGCAGCTTGCAGTCAGACAGAGACGCCCGACACAAGTTGGGAGCAACCGCCTGCAAGCGATTCTCCGGAGGTAACCGATATGAAAGTACCCGAAAACTTTGTTTTAATAAAAGGCGGCGCATTCCAAATGGGCAGTCCCGAATCCGAGGCGTGGCGCAGCGCGGATGAAACACAGCACCCGGTTACTGTCAGCGATTTTTATATGAGCAAATACGAACTGACGCAAAAGGAATATGAAGAAATCACAGGCAAGAATCCGAGCAGCTTTTCGGGAGAAAATCTGCCGCTTGAAAACATCTCTTGGCTTGACGCAGCAGCCTATTGCAATGCCAGAAGTGAAAAGGAAGGCTTAACTCCTGTCTATACAATCGACGGTCAGAATGTTTCTTGGGACAGAAGCGCAAACGGCTACCGCCTGCCCACCGAGGCAGAATGGGAATATGCCTGTCGTGCCGGGACGACTACACCGTTTTATATGGAAAACTCTCCGAGTGCAGAGAACGCAAACTATTACGGACATTACCCTTACGAAATAGAGGACAACTATTTTTCACAGGAAAATCTGGAAGTAAAACCCGGTGAATACAGACAAACCACTGTTCCGGTAGACAGTTTTTCCGAAAACCCTTATGGGCTGTACAATATGCACGGCAATGTAAGCGAATGGGTTTGGGATTATTACGGCGACTATTCCGCCGGCGAACAGACGAATCCCGCCGGTCCTACTTCAGGCACGCTTCGGGTCTATCGCGGCGGCGGCTGGAATGATTTTGCCAAAAATATGCGCTCGGCATACCGCGCCACGCTGGAACAAAATAAAGGCAGCTTCAATCTTGGTATTCGCTTGGTGTTAAACGCGGCTCCCGGTTCCGACAGCGTTTCAGGTACGGGCGCACAAAATACATCTGCCGACGGAAACGGTAAAATCTTGATTGCATATTTTTCGTGGGGAGGCAATACAGAGGGCGTTGCCGAAGAAATTCAACGTCAGACGGGGGCAGACATCTTTGAAATCACAATGGTAAATCCTTATTCAAGCGACTACAATACCGTTTTGGACGAGGCACAGCGGGATCAGAACGCACAGGCCCGTCCCGAACTTGCAAATCACGTAGAGAATATGGACGAATACGATATTGTTATGATCGGTTATCCCAACTGGTGGGCTTCTATTCCTATGCCTGTTGCTTCTTTCCTTGAAGAATATGATTTCTCCGGCAAAACAATACTGCCCTTCTGCTCTCACGGCGGCGGTCGTTTCGGACAGAGTTTAACGGCTATCGCCAAGCTTGCGCCAAACGCTGCAATGGGTGAAGCGCTTTCTATTCACTATTCGGGCGGCTCGAAACTTTCGGGAGATGTTACCGACTGGCTGAGCAGCAACAAAATCCAATAAAAGGGAGATATAAAAATGAAAGTGACAGATAAAAAACAGTTTGAAGCAATCAATGTGTTTGGAACAGGAAGCCCTAACAAAGCCTTTGCACAGTATTTTACAGGCAAGTCCTTTTTGAACCCGCTGACAAATCCGCAGGAAACAACATTGTTTCTTGCCAATGTGACCTTTGAACCGGGCTGCCGCAATAACTGGCATATCCACCACGCCAAAAGCGGCGGCGGTCAGATCCTCATTTGCACGGCGGGCGAAGGTTGGTATCAGGAGGAAAATAAACCACCTGTTTCTCTCACCGCCGGAACGGTAATCACCATTCCGGCAGACGTTAAACACTGGCACGGCGCGAAAAAGGATAGTTGGTTTTCACACATTGCCGTGGAAGTACCGGGTAAAGACACCTCGAATGAGTGGTGCGAGCCTGTGTGCGATGAAGAATACAACAAATTGGAGGAAAAATAAAATGAAAAAATTAGTTGCATATTTTTCGGCAAGCGGTATCACCAAGAGCGCCGCAGAGCATTTGGCAAAGACGGCCGGCGCCGATCTCTTTGAAATTAGGCCGGCTGTTCCCTATACCCGTGCCGATCTTGACTGGACGAATAAAAAAAGCCGCAGTTCTGTTGAGATGAACAATCCCGATTCCCGCCCCGAAATCAAAGAACGGCTTTCCAATATGGAGGACTATGACACCGTATTTATCGGTTTCCCGATTTGGTGGTATGTTGCGCCGGCCATTATCAACACCTTTGTGGAAAGCTACGATTTTTCGGGCAAAACAATAATCCCCTTTGCTACATCCGGCGGCAGCGGAATGGGAAAAACCGTAGAAGCGCTGAAACTTCTTTGCCCGAACGCGAATTGGGAGAAAGGCAAAATGCTGAATCGTGTTTCGGATCGGGAACTTGAAAATTGGGTAAAAGGTCTTTGAACAAAAGGACCGGCTTATGACGGAAAAAGAAAAAATGCTTTGCGGCAAATTCTATGATACAAGGGATTTGGAGCTTCGGCGCCTTAGCTGCAATGCAAAAGATCTGATGCGGGTTTATAACAGCCTGCCCGCCGAAAATATGGAACTGCGAAATCAAATCATTCGCATTCTGTTCGGCTCTTGCGGTGAAAATACCCGTGTCAATCAACCGATTTGGGTAGATTACGGCTGCAATATTTCCCTCGGCGCGGGCAGTCTTATCAATATGAACTGCACCCTTTTAGATACGGGCAGAATCACAATCGGTCACGATACTTTGATAGGCCCCGATGTAAAGATATATACTGCCGTTCACCCGCTTTGGCCGAATGAACGCATTTATACAGACGAAACAGGCAAAACGGCAATTCGCACGCAAACCGCCCCTGTCGCAATCGGAAACCATGTTTGGATCGGCGGCGGGACGATCATTTTACCCGGCGTGACGATTGGCGACAATACAGTTATCGGTGCGGGCAGTGTTGTTACAAAACCGATTCCCGCAAATGTTGTTGCCTGCGGAAATCCCTGCAAAATAAAAAAGAGGTTGCCAGACGTATAGGGTCGATAAACAGTCAAAAAATCTGAAAGGAGCGATGAAAATGGATTTGCAAATCACCGATCCCGAATTTACAGAACGCTTTGAGCATTTTGCGTTTGATGAAGTCATAAACGAAGACAATCAGCAGTTGGATGAAAAGACGCGCCATATGGCGATTTTGGCGGCGCTGATCGGCTGCGGAGGCGTGGAGGCATATAAAGAAACGCTCCCCAAAGCATTAGAGAACGGTATCACGCCGATTCTTGCAAAAGAAATTGTTTATCAGGCAGCCGACTATTTGGGTTATGGCCGAATGCTGCCCTTCCTTACTGTCACAAACGAGGTGTTCGCAAAGCAAGGCGTTAGACTTCCTCTTGACGGACAGGCAACGACTACCCTTGATAACCGGCTTGAAAAAGGAGTCGAAGTACAGGCGGAAATTTTCGGAGAACATATGAAAGAAGCTTGGAAAGCGGGGCATATCAACCGTTGGCTGGCGGCAAATTGCTTTGGCGACTACTACACCCGAAACGGTTTGACCCTTGCGGAGCGCGAACTCATTACCTTTTGCTTTCTTATGGCGCAAGGCGGTTGTGAATCACAGCTTATTGCCCATTCCAAAGGGAATATGAATATGGGAAATGACAGAGATTTTCTGATTAAAATCGTTTCACAGTGTTTGCCGTATATCGGTTATCCCCGCAGTCTAAATGCGATTTCCTGTGTGGGTAAGGCGGTGGAGGAATGAAGCCGAAAGCTGTTATCAAATTATCCGTTGATATTGTAATGACGCTGGCGCTGCTTTTCTTAATGGGCTATCATTTGTGGGGAGAAGCGCTCCACGAATGGGTGGGGGCGGGAATGCTGCTCCTTTTTATCGCTCACCACATTTTGAATGGGTATTGGCATAAATCCCTGTTCAAGGGAAAGTACGACACAATGCGTATTTTAACGCTCTGCATCGATATTCTCGTGCTTGCGTCTATGCTTGCTCAAATGTATAGCGGCATTGTGATGTCACGCTATGTATTTGATTTTCTGCCATCCATCGGCGGTATGTCGTTGGCCAGACGGCTTCACATTCTCGGTGCATATTGGGGATATATTCTTATGAGCCTGCATTTAGGTTTACACTGGAATATGATTTTGGGAATGTTCCGAAAGACGGCAGGAATAAAAAACAAGTCAAAAATCCGCAGTATTATTGCTTTTTTTGCCGGGTTGATGATCGCCGGATATGGTGCGCGGGCTTTTATCAGCCGAGATTTTTCTACTTATCTGCTACTTACATCCGAATTTGTATTTTTGGATTACGGCGAATCGAAAATTTTGTTTACCATAGATTATCTCGCGCTTATGGGGCTTTGTATCTTTATTACCCATTACTGCGCAAGGATGATACGAAAATCAAGAAAGAAATCGGATGCACAGCCATGAGATTTCAAATTTTAAGCAATGGCAAAAAAATTCCCGTATTGGGTCTTGGAATCGGTTTTTAGATGAATAGCGAGGGTGTCGCCGTGTTCATTCACATAGCGGTTTACCTTTTCGCGGCAGTCCTCAAAATCATAAGCGGGACCCAACTGCTCGCCCGCCTTATGGTCAAATAACAGGATCAACCAGTCGGGTAATAATAGGTGGTTGCAAATCGTCTGTGCGCCTTTAGGAAACACGAACCGAATAAGAAAATCAAAACAACCGGCGGAAAAGAAAACGCAGAGCGGCACAGCCTTGGCTGTGCCGCTCTGCACAAACAAAATTTCTTCTTTGCGAATATGCGCCTTTTAAGCGCTGCACATTGTTTCACAGCAACCCGCTGAAAATGCGTGTAAATCGGACAGACTCAGCCGAGTTGCTTTTCGATTTTGTCCGCCGCAGCGGTCAGATAATCATTTTCCGCAAGCTCAATCGCGCCCTTGTCGCACAGAGACGCCAGCCTGTAATCAAGCGGCAGTCTGCCGAGCACATCATAACCGAACTCCGAGGCGGTCTCGTCAATATGGCTTTCACCAAACACATTCAGGCGCTTGCCGCAGTCGGGACAGAGTACATAACTCATATTTTCAACCAGTCCGAGCACTTTCACGTTCATCAGCGACGCCATATTGGCCGCCTTTTTCACGATCATGGAAACAAGCTCCTGCGGAGAACTTACAATGACAATGCCGTCAAGGGGAATACTCTGGAACACCGTCAGCGGCACGTCGCCGGTTCCGGGCGGCATATCCACAAACATGTAGTCCACATCGTTCCATACAACGTCCGTCCAAAACTGCTTAACCGTGCCCGCAATCACCGGACCGCGCCATACAACCGGCGCCGTCTCATCCTCCAGCAGCAGATTGACCGACATCACTTCAATGCCCGTTTTGGTCTGCACCGGATATATGCCGTCCTCACTTCCCTCCGCACGCTGATGCAAGCCAAACGCTTTCGGAATCGAGGGACCGGTCACGTCCGCGTCCAGAATTGCCGTGCGATAACCGCGGCGCTGCATTTCCACCGCAAGCAGCGAGGTGACAAGCGACTTGCCGACGCCGCCCTTGCCGCTGACAACACCGATCACATGCTTAATGTCGCTGAGTTTATTCTGCGGCTCTATCAAGGATTCGGGTTCGCCTCCGCTTCTTGAAGAGCAATCCGCACCGCAGGTTGAACAGTCGTGCGTACAGTTCTGATTTTCTTCTGTTTCCGCCATGTTTTGCACACTTCCTTATTTTTTATTTTATAGTTTATTTATATGCATTCGATCTGAAGCCGGTCGTCCTTTGCGTCCAGCTTGGCAATGCGGATATGCGTATTGTAGCTTGCGATGATTTTTTCCGCAAGCGCATCCTCCACATGCGTCTGAATATAGCGGCGCATGTTCCGCGCGCCGAATTTGACCGAATAGGACGCTTCCGCAATCAGTTTAACCGCCGCCTCGGTATAGGTCAGCGTAATCTCTTTCGCCGCAAGCGCGTCGCGCAGCTGATCGAGCATCAAACCGGCGATCTTTTCAAAATTCTCTTTTGTCAGCGAATGAAACGTAATGATCTCATCGACCCGGTTAATGAACTCAGGGCGCAAAAAGCCAAGCAGCGCTTTTTCGGTTTTATCCCTGTCCGCAAGCCCTGCCCGCTCCGCAAAGCCGGACACAGCGGAAGCCGCGTCCGATCCGGCGTTTGTGGTCATGACGATCAGCGTGTTTTCAAAATTGACCTCTTTGCCGTGCGCATCGGTAATCCGTCCGTCATCGAGCACCTGAAGCAGAATGTTCAGCACATCGGGATGCGCCTTTTCTATTTCATCGAACAAAATCACGCTGTACGGTCTGCGGCGGATTTTTTCGGTCAGCTGCCCCGCCTCATCATACCCCACATAGCCGGGAGGCGCGCCGATAATTTTGGATACGCTGTGCTTTTCCATAAACTCGGACATATCCAGCCGAATCAGCGTCTCCGGCGAGGAGAACAGATCGGCCGCAAGCGTTTTGACAAGCTCGGTTTTTCCGACGCCGGTCGGCCCGGCAAAGATAAACGAAACCGGCTTTCGCTTATAGGAAACGCCCGCGCGGTTGCGCTTGATGGCCTTTGCCACCGCGTCCACCGCCTCATCCTGTCCGATGATTTTCTCTTTCAGCCTTTCGGCAAGCCGGTCGATCCTGTAAAACTCATTTTCAGTGATTTCGGTTGCGGGAACCCCCGTCCAGATCTCAATCACGCGCGCAAGATCCTCCGCGGTCAGTTCGACCGCAAGACACGCAGGTTCAAGCTCTTTCAGCCGCTCGGATACCCGAAGTTCGCGTGTGCGCACATCGGCAAGCCTGCGATATTTTTCCTGCAAATCGTCCTGCTCGCGCTCAGGCGCGCTCTCCAGCGCAGCCTGCTCATTTCCAAGCTGTTCAAGCTCGTCGGAAAGCGCCTGCCGCTCGTTGAGTTCGCGGCTCGAAAGCGCGCGGTAGGAAGCCGCCTCGTCCAAAAGGTCAATCGCTTTATCTGGCAGATACCGGTCGGTAATATACCGCTCGGAAAGCGTCACGGCAAGCGAAAGAATGCGCTCCGGAATCCGGATTTTGTGATATTCCTCATAATAGTGTTTGATGCCTTCGAGCATCTTTATGCTTTCCTCGACCGACGGCTCGTTCACCGTCACCGGCTGAAAACGCCGTTCCAGCGCGCTGTCTTTTTCGATATATTTCCGGTATTCGGACAGCGTCGTCGCGCCGATCACCTGAATCTCCCCCCGCGACAATGCGGGCTTTAAGATATTGGCGGCGTTCATACTGCCTTCCGCGTCCCCCGCACCGACGATATTATGCACTTCATCAATGACAAGAATGATGTTTCCGGCTTCCTTTACCTCTTTGAGCAAGCCTAAAATCCGCGATTCAAACTGTCCGCGAAACTGCGTTCCCGCCACAAGCGCGGTCAAATCCACCAGATAGACCTCAGCCGATTTCAAGCGATACGGAACCTCACCGGCGGCAATCTTCTGCGCGAGCGCCTCAGCGATCGCCGTTTTGCCGACGCCCGGTTCACCGATCAGGCAGGGATTGTTTTTCTGCCTGCGGCAAAGAATCTGAATAACGCGCGCAAGCTCCCGCTCACGGCCGACAATTCTGTCCAGTTCGCCGCGCCGCGCCTTATCCGTGACATTTTGGCAATACGTGTCCAAAAATTTTCTTTTTGCCTGCTTCGGCGCCTCATTTTGCTTTGCGCCCTTTCGCGCGCTGCCCCCCGGCGCGCCGCCGAGATTGCCGCGCAGCAGCTTATTGAAATCGATTGCGGGCGCGCCGCCGCTGTCGGAATCGGGCAAGTCCGCTCCGTCCTCCGACACCATCTCCTGCATAAATCCGTCAACATCGTCGGTCATCTGATCAAATTCCTCGCTGCTGATGCCCATTTTTTTCAAAATATCGTCAATCGGCTTAATACCGAGTTCTTTGGCGCATTTCAGACAAATGCCCTCGTTCTTGGATTCGCCGTTTTCCAGTCTCGTTATAAACACCACAGCCATTCGCTTGTGGCAGCGTGCGCACATTTCCATTCAGGAACCTCACTTTGTTTTATTCGCTTGGATGTACTTTCTGAAATACTGCGCCAGCGCACCGACCGCAAACGCGATCATGACCGTGCAGATCACAGCCGTCCAGATTCGGGCCTCCGCCGGCGCGACAAATTCATCCAGCAGTACAAGCGCCGCAATGGAGGCATAAAATACGCAGACCGCGAGCTTGCCGCAGAAACTGCTTTTTACCACGATATTTTTTTTGCGGAATACGAACATAGAACCGATCAAAATCAAAAGTTCCTTTGCCACATATACCACCAAAAGCCATACCGGAATAATTTGTTTGAAATAAAAGCAAAACAACACGGTACACTGCATCAGTTTATCCGCAAGCGGATCGAGCACTTTTCCGAGATTGCTGACCCAGTTGTTTCTTCTCGCCAGATACCCATCCACCACATCCGTGGCTCCCGCTATAAAGAATACAAGCACCGCATACCATATATGCGCCGGATATTCCCAGAAAAACAACTGTACGAATATGGGAATCAGACACATCCGAACGATGGATAAAATGTTGGGAATATATTTTTTCTGCATTCTACACCTCCAGAATTTTATATGCGCCGGAAGTTTTAAAATTTATAGGGCGAAAAACCGTACAAAAATTTTGCAACATATGTGCGATCAATAATATCCCGATAGGCAAAAGTTTCATCAACCGTTCCCCACGTCTTACAAAGCGCCGCGATGACATAGGAAATAATCATTCCGAGCAGCAGCGCCTCCGCCGCGCCAAATACAAGGCCGAGCAGTTTATTGGTTCCGTGCAGCACCGGCAGCTTTGCAACGCTGTCTAAAATCAGGCATAGCAGATTCAAAACAATCAAGGCCGCAAAAAAGATCGCCGCAAACGCAAGGATATTGGAAACCGTTCCGGCAATATTCTCGGCCATGCGCCCGGAAAGTTCTTCCACATACCCCTCGGTCGCATTCTCCACACCCGAAAACTCAGCGGACAGCTTGCCGATATCCAAGCCGAACGCATCGGCGATGTTTCGGATATTTTCGGGAAGATCCGCAAAAAACGTCTGCAAATCAAACGTACCGTCCGCGTTTTCCGCCGCCCGTGAAATCAGACCGCCAAGATAACCGCTTATCTTATCATACACAAAATGATCGTAAAAAACAAGTCCCAGATCTTTATAAAACAGCACGGCCGCCGCCACGGACACAACAGCGGAAAGCAGACGGAACACCGATACGATAAAACCGCGCCGCACCGCGTTGAAAATCACGGCTGCCATCAGCACCACAAGAATCAGATCAATGGCAAGATACATAACAACCTCACTTTACAGTAAAAGATTTTGCGTAATCGTCATAGCAGACGATCACTGAATCCCCGTCTCCGGCAAGCAGCGCCCGCCCGCCCAAGGGAATTTCCTCGGTCCGGCTGCCCGCCTGCGTGCAGGCCATGAGTACGCCGTCGTACAAAAGATATGCGCGCCCCGACTCGGTCAGCAAAATATCCGCAGCGCCCCGCTCCGCCGGAAAAGCGAAAGTAGAACCATCCGCAAAGAACGCATATACCCCGCACTGCGCCCCCGATACATTTTCCTGCGTATACACACAGATTCCCGTATCCGAAGCGCTTGCGCGAAGAATATCCGAAGTACCAAACGAAGTGGAAAAGGTTTTTTCGCCCGCGGAGGAATAAAAAATCAGAGAATGATCGAGCAACAGATAAAATTCTTCCGCAAAACCGCCGCAATAGAGCGGAAACCCCTCAGCCGAAACCGAAAAATCCAATGTTTCACTGCCGGTCTTGTACGCCGAAAAAACCGCGGTAAAACCGCCGCCCTCCTCCGCGCATTCACAGATCAAAAGCCGTCCGTCCGCTCCGAATGCGATGTCCGTCACATATCCTGATCGCGTCAACTCGCCGACCAGTTTAAAATTGCGGTCATACAAACGGATTAAAAATCCGCCGGTTCGATTTTTAAGAAGCACCGCAAAGCTGCCGTCGCGGGCGACGGCGCCGTCATAAATCGGGAAGTCAAGCGTTTCCTCATACATCCTGCTCAGCGAATTGTACAGATAAAAGGCCGTACCGCCCGCATCGTACACAATCATATATTTTGAGGAAGCCTCGGCGACCGGCGCGGCAAACCGGACTTTATCTTCAAAAGACCGACCGCCGAGCGCCCGGTGCAGCGACACGCCGTTTTTAGAGCAAACCGCAACGTCGCCGCGAAAATTCAGGTAAAAATTACTGCTTTCCGGGTCATAGTACACCGTATCCGAGCGCGCGCCCGCATTTCCGGCCTCATCCATATCCCGAAGCAGATACCGCAGATTATCATAGGTAATATTGGAACGATAAGCAAAAAGAACAAGCACCGCGGTCGCAACCATCAGAAAAAGCAGGAGATATTTTGCCGTGCGCAGCTTTGCGCTGATTCGGAGGTAATACGCATTTTCCTCGACGCCGTCAAAATTTTCCGGTTCCCTTTTCATGGGCTTCCCCCTTTCAGCTTAGCATTCCCACGCCGCATATGCGGTTATCCGTAAAAAACTTCATTCAAATACAGCCCCTCGGGCGGCGCGGTGATGCCGGCTGCCGTCCGGTCGCGCGCATGGAGGATCGCGTTCATTTGCCGCTCGTTTAGTTTGCCGAAACCGGCCTGCGTCAGCGTACCGGCGATGATCCGCACCATGTTATACAAAAAGCCGTCGGCCGCAATACGAAGTTCAAGCAAACCGTCCCTGCATTCAACCGCGCAATGATGTACCGTGCGCACCGTATCCGTAATTTTCGATCCCGCCGCCATAAAAGAAGCGAAATCATGCCGTCCGGCAAGGACGTTCGCGCATGCATTCATTCGCTCTGCCGCGTCCGGCAGCCAAGCGCCCGGCAAATGCCACACCCGCCCGTAAAGAAACGGATCCTCGGCCGCGGCGGTATGGATCTTATATATATATTCCTTATAGACGACATCGTATCTCGGATGAAAATCCGCGCAAACAGGCGAAGCGCTTTTGACTGACAGATCATGCGGAAGATAAAACGCAAGCGCCGCCGGTATTTTGTCGGGCGGAACCGCGTTTGCCTTTGGCGGAACCTCCAGCGAAGCGGCAAAATCCAGCGCGTGTACGCCGCTGTCCGTGCGGCTGCATCCCGTAATCCGGCAGGGCGCCCCAAACAGCGCCGCCGCGGCATCGGTCAGCGTTTTCTGAACGGTGCGCACACCCGGCTGATACTGCCAGCCGCAAAAGTTTGTTCCCAAATATTGTATGCGAAGCAAAAATTTCATGCGTTTTGTCCCATCCGATGTTTAAATCGCAATATACGGCAGAAAAATATTGCAAAGCACGATTCCCGCGATATACAGCGCGCCGAAAGCAAAGCAAAGCGCATCCGCCCGGCCGTACCGCAGCACTTTCATCCGGGTTCTGCCCTCTCCGCCGCGGTAACAGCGGCATTCCATGGCCACGGCCAGATCGTCCGCCCGTTTGAACGCCGATACAAAAAGCGGCACAAGAATCGGAATCAGCGCCCGCGCTTTTTTCATAAGACCGCCGGTCTCAAAATCCGCGCCCCGCGCTTTCTGCGCATCCATAATCTTATCGGTTTCCTCAATCAGGGTCGGAATGAAGCGCATGGCAATTGTCATCATCATGGCAAAGTCATGCACCGGAACATGCAGGCGTTTCAGCGGATTCAAAAGCTGCTCAATGCCGTCGGTCAGCGCGATCGGCGTGGTGGTAAACGTCAGAATCACGCTGATTCCGACCACCAGCAGCACAATGCGCACCGCCATAAAGAAAGCGAAAATCAGTCCCTCGCGGTATATATGAATAAATTTCCAGGAAAACAAAAGATGCTCGCCCTGCGTCCAAAAGATATTAATCACCGCGGTAAACAAAATGATATACACAAGCGGCTTTACCGAGCGCATCACAGACTTTAAGGGAAGCCCGCTCGCCGTAATCAGCATCAGGGTAAACAGAAACACAAAAGCAAATCCCGACGCGCTTTTGACAAAAAAGAGCGCAACGATATAGACCAGCGACAAAATAATTTTCGTGCGCGGATCCGCCCTGTGCAAAAGAGAATCTCCGGCAAAATACTGCCCGAATGTAATGTCTTTAAGCATCGCTTCTACCTCCAAGCAGCGGCAAAAGCACACGCACAGCATCCTCTACCGTGTAAATATCGGCCGGCAAAGGCATACCCGCCTGACGCAGCCTTGTGCAGATACGGGTGATTTCGGGCACGCCGAGACCGAGCGCCTGAAGCTTTTCCGCATCGCCGAACACCTCGCTCTGCGTACCGTACAGGCAAATCTGCCCGTCGCTCATCACGGCAAGGCGCTGGCAGCAGCGCGCCATATCCTCCATGCTGTGACTGACAATTACCACGGTAGCGCCGCTGGATTTGCGATAGCGGTCAAGACCGGCAAAAATATCCTCTCTGCCTTTCGGGTCAAGGCCGGCTGCCGGTTCATCCAAAATCAGGATTTCAGGCCGCATGGCCATCACGCCGGCAATCGCGGCGCGGCGCTTCTGCCCGCCGGAAAGCTCAAACGGCGATTTATCCAAAAGCTCTTCCGAAAGCCCCGAAAACGCCGCCGCCTCACGAACACGATCCGCGATTTTCTCCTCTTCGAGTCCCATATTGCGCGGACCGTAGGCAATATCCGCACGGACCGTTTCGTCAAACAACTGATATTCGGGATACTGCATGACAAGTCCCACGCGGTACCGAACACGCACAATGTCTTTCGGATCTTCCCAAATATCCGTGCCGTCCAGCAGAATCCGGCCGCTGTCCGGGCGAAGCAGTCCGTTGAACATGCGGAGCAGCGTGGATTTTCCGCAGCCCGTATGCCCGATGAGACCGGTCATCAGTCCTTTTTCAATTTTCAGGCTCACATGGGAAAGCGCCTCGCTTGACATCGGCGTTCCCTTATCGTATGTGTAGCACACATCCTCAAGTTCCAGAATCGTCATTTGCTTGTATTCTTATACCTTTCCAATATGCAGGCTACGCAGCCATCGGCGTCAATCGGCGTACCCGAAAACACAATGCCCCCGCGCGCCAATTCAAATAAAAGTTCCCGTCCCTGCGGGACATCCAGCCCGACGGCGCGCAGCTTTTCAACATTTCGGAACACCGCCTCCGGCGTTCCGTCTAAAAACAGTTCCCCGTCGTTGATGACCATTACCCGGTCAGCCATGACCGCCTCATCCATATAATGCGTGATATGCAGAATCGTCATTCCGAAATCCTGATTCAGCCGCCGGATGGTTTTCATCACCTCGGCGCGGCCGCGCGGATCGAGCATCGCCGTGGATTCATCAAACACGATACATTTCGGCATCATCGCAATCACGCCCGCAATCGCCACGCGCTGCTTCTGTCCGCCGGACAACCGGTGCGGCTGACTGCCGCGAAATTCATACATTCCGACCGTGCGCAGCGCATCGTCCACACGCATTCGGATCTCCTCTCGCAAAATCCCGAGATTCTCAGGTCCGAACGCAACGTCCTCCTCCACAATGGTGGCAACCAGCTGATTGTCCGGATTTTGAAACACCATGCCCACGTCCCGGCGAACCGCAAAAATCTCGTCGTCATCCAGATCCGCGCGAATTTCGTGTCCGCCGACCCGAAGCTTACCGGAAACGGGCAGCAAAATCGCATTCAGCAGCTTGGCGAGCGTCGATTTCCCGGATCCGTTGTGACCGAGCACGGCGACGTATTCCCCCGGCTGCACCGAAAACGAAACGCCGCGGAGCGCCGGCGTGGCCGTGCCGTCCTCGTCCGTATATTCATAACTTAAATTTTCCGCAAGTATAAATGGTTCCGCCATACAAGATTCCTCAGTTTTTAAAATTCATAGCGCACGCTCGCCCCGCACGGGAGCAGGGCGCCGCTTTCCCGCACCGGGAGCGCAAGCTCGCCGGCGCCGCCCGCCCCGCCGTGAAAAGGACGGATACGAAGATCGGCGATATACAGCATTGAGAGCGGCGAAAGGCCGGTCGTATACGAATTGATCAAGAAAAAGAGCGGCCTGTCCGAAAGCAGCTTCGCCGCTTCCGTAATCAGAGAATCGATGCATTCCTCAATCTTCCAAACCTCGCCGCCCGGACCGCGGCCGTAGGACGGCGGATCCATAATGATCCCGTCATACCGGCTGCCCCGGCGAATCTCACGCTCCACAAATTTTTTGCAGTCGTCCACGATATAGCGGATCGGCGCTTCGGAAAGCCCTGAGAGCCGCGCGTTTTCCTTGGCCTGCTGTACGATTCCGCGCGCCGCGTCAACATGACAGACCGACGCGCCCGCGGCCGCCGCCGCGACGGTTGCGCCGCCGGTATAGGCAAACAGATTCAATACCCGCACCGGTCTGCCTGCCGCACGAATCCGCTCTGCCATCCAGTCCCAGTTTGCCGCCTGTTCGGGAAAAAGTCCGGTGTGCTTAAATCCCATCGGCCGAATCTGGAACTTCAGATTGCCGTAGCCGATTGTCCAGTGCTCCGGCAGACGGTTTTCGCGCCAGGCGCCGCCGCCGCTCTTCGAGCGCTGATACGCGGCGTCCGCCCGCGTCCAAAGCCCGGACGCGCGCGCGCCGCGCCACAATACCTGCGGGTCGGGGCGCACAAGCGTATACTGTCCCCATCGCTCCAGGCGCTGCCCGTCCGAGGCGTCAATGAGTTCATAATCCTGCCATTTATCACTGATCCACATAAAATGCTCCGTTATTTGTTATAATATCCGCCGATACGGGAAAGCGCGCTGTGCCCGTGACACATGGCAATCGCAAGCGCGTCCGCCGTATCGTCCGGTTTCGGCGCCTGCTTCAGTCCGAGCAGGGTCGTCACCATGCGTATGACCTGCGCCTTTTCCGCGCGGCCGTAACCGACCACCGCCTGTTTGACCTGAAGCGGCGTGTATTCTCCGATCTCCATTCTCCGCTGCCGCGCCGCGAGCAGGAGAATCCCGCGCGCTTCCGCCACAACGATTCCGGTTTTTTGGTTGGTGTTAAAAAAGAGTTCCTCAATCGCCATATGTTCGGGTTTGTATTTATCCATCACCGCGCTTATGCCGTCATATACCGCCATCAGGCGCTCAATCGTGTCCGTGCCGGACTTTGTCTGAATCGATCCGAAATCCACAACCCGAAACGCGCTGTTTTCATAATCAAGCACGCCCCAGCCCACAATCGCAAATCCGGGGTCAATTCCAAGTATCCTCATAAAATTCCTCTTCAAAAATTATGTAATGGGCATATACCCCGTAATCAGACGTTTCGGTAAAAAAGCATCGCCGCCGAAAAAGCAGCCGGCGCCACGAATCTGCAAAAGCGCGGAATATCCTGCTTTATGTTATAAAAATTTCCATTATGATTCGATTGTATAGTATAGCACAAAATGATGAATTAGTCAAAGCTTTTCCCGGAATTTCAGAGAATTTAATAAATTCTTAAACCGCGTATCCTCTAAAATAAAATTTTCGGTTTACTTCGATTATTTTATGTGCTATAATTTGTAGTGGTATATTTTGCCGCCGGTGTTCTGTACACAAACACAAAATGCCGGATTTTCATGACTTTTTCGGAGGTCCGCTTTGAAAATACTCAAATTTAACGTCGGCGATATTCTGGAAATGAAAAAAAAACATCCCTGCGGCGCCGGCACCATGCGCGTCGCGCGCGTGGGCAGCGATATGCGCGTCATCTGCACCGGCTGCGGACGCGACCTTACGCTGCCGCGCGACAAGCTTGAGCGCGCGGTAAAAAAGATTCTGCCCGCCGCCGAAGAACCGCGCGTCGAATAAAGCCGATAATTTCAACAAAGGATTCAAATATGAACGGAAACGAACTTACACTGCTGCCCGCCGCAAAACCCTCCCTATGGCAAAAAATAAAGAACGGAAAGCGCACCTATTTGTTTTTCGCGTTTCTCGCCCCCTGCCTGCTTATGTATGTCATCTACTACGCGTTCGGGATGTATCCGCTCGGAGACGAATCGGTTCTCGTGCTCGATCTCAACGCGCAGTACGTATATTTTTTCGGCGCGCTGCGTCGCGCGCTCCATGGCGACGCGAGCCTGATCTATTCCTTTTCCCGCGCGCTCGGCGGTGAATTTATCGGAATTTTTGCCTATTATCTCTCCAGCCCGCTCTCGTTTATCGTGGCGCTGTTCCCTGAGGACATGATGCTCGACGCGCTGCTCGTGCTTTTCACGACCAAATGCGGACTGTGCGGACTGACGCTTGCCTGCTACCTCGACGCCCATAAGATCGGAACCCGTCACGCCCGCATCCTGTTCGGTACGCTGTACGCCCTTTCCGCCTACGGCGTTGTCTATCAGCACAATACGATGTGGATCGACTGCATGATTCTGCTCCCGCTGGTCGCGCTTGGCATCGAGCGGCTGATCGCAAAGCGCAAATACCTGCTTTTCACACTGTCTCTGGCTACAGCGATTTTCTCCAATTTCTACATCGGCTATATGCTCTGCATCTTCTGCTTTTTATATTTCTTCTACGCCTGTTTTTGTATAGACCGCAATCCGCTGCGCGAAAAACAGCATTTTCTGCGTTCTCTCGGACGTATGGGGCTTTTTTCCCTGATTGCCGTCGGTCTTGCAGCGGCGATTATTCTGCCCACCTATTATTCGCTGACTTTCGGCAAAACCACGTTCTCAAATCCGACCTACGGCTACGCGCCGAAATTTGATCTGCTCGATCTTGCCGCCAAACTGTTCATCAATTCCTATGATACCGTGCGCCCGGAAGGGCTTCCGCTCATTTACTGCGGCATTTTGACCATTCTGATGGTTCCCCTGTTCTTCATCAACCGCCGCATACCGATGCGCCAAAAGGTCGGAAGCGCGATTCTCTGCGGCCTGTTTGTCCTTTCGTTTTCAATTGACGCCATCGACAAATTCTGGCACGGCATGCAGGCGCCGAACTGGCTCAACTACCGATACAGCTTTATGCTGGTATTTCTGCTGATCGTGATGGCCGCCAAAGCCTTTGCAGGCGTCCGAAAAATTCCTGCGGCGCACATCGGCGCGGTCGCGGGCGGCTGGCTGATTGTTTTGCTGATGGTTCAAAAGCTCTGCGAATTTCACGAAAGCGATCTCGACCGCGATCTTTTGTGTATCTATGTATCCGTGATTTTTATCGGCATTTATACGGGCGCGCTCGCACTTTTCCGAAAAAAGCATTACCGGAGCGCGGCCGGCGCCGTTTTGACGGTTGTAATCTGCGCGGAAATGATCATTTCGGGCGTGACCTCCATCTGTTTTCTGGACGACGATGTCGTATACTCAACGCGCTCCTCATACCTGAACAACAAACACCGCTACGAGGACAGCGTGGATTGGATTCTGGAAAACGATCCGGATTTCTACCGGTTTGACAAAACCAAACATAGCCTGATTAACACGCCCATGTCGCTCGGCATCCGCGGCTTTACCAATTCCACATCGACGCTCAATGAAAAAACCATCAGCTTTCTGCGTTATATGGGGCTCTCCTCCAAATCGCACTGGTCAAAATACTACGGCGCGACCGCGCCGTTCGATTCCCTGCTCGGCGTGAAGTACGTCATCGTGGACGGAGAATACGACATTCCCTCCGACTATGTGCACCGCTACAGCGGAAACGCGACCGAAGTATGGCAGAACCCGCATGCGCTCTCCGTAGCCTATGCCGTCAACAGCGCGGTGAAAGAATTAAAGCTCGCCTATCCGGACAACTATTCGGAAGCCGTCAAAAACGGTGAAATCGAGCCTTTTACCGCTTATTACACGCCGCCCGAACGCATGAACGTCATGATTTCCGATATGCTCGGCCTACCGAAGACGCGCGAGGTGTTCCAATCCGTAGAATATGAATCCGCCGACAGCAATCTCGAATCCTCCTATGTGGCCGGCCATGTAAAATACACGCCCAAAAATTCCGATTCCTCCGCTTCGCTTTATTTTGAATTTGAAGCAGACCGCACCGGACAGTTCTTTATGTATCTGCCGACCGATTATCCCAGAGAATCCACGGTCAAGGTCAACGGCAGCGACCACGGTACGGTGCTCGGCAATGAGACCAACCGCATGATCTCACTCGGCAGCTTTCATTCGGGAGAACGTGTGCGGGTCACGCTGACGCTCAAAGGAGACAACCTGTATCTGCGCGCCGACGAGCCGTATTTCTGGTATCTCGATATGGATGTATATACGGAACTCTTTGACAGGCTTTCGGAAAATCAGTTTCAGGTTGACGATTGGAGCGAAACCGATTTTTCGGGAACTATCGTGATTCCAAGCGACCGCACGACCGTATTCACATCGATTCCCTATGATAAAAACTGGCGGGTTCGCGTTGACGGCGAAACGGTACAGACCTATGAACTGTTTGACGCGCTGGTCGCCTTTGACGCCGAACCGGGTACGCACACGCTTACCATCCGGTACGTCCCAAGCCAGCTTTACACCGGCCTTATGATCAGCGGCGTCTCGGCGCTGCTTCTGCTCGCCGTGTGGCTGCTCGACCGGCGGTTCGGACGCAGACGCATTCCCGCGCCAAAGAAAGAACAGACAGAAGAATACGGTACGATTCCGGCAGACGAAATCATCGACGAAATTGCAGAAATGCAGAGCGAACCCGCCGCGCCGGAAAACGCCGATGATACGCCGCCGCAAAATCCGGACGACAGCGCCGTCGCAAACAACGATGCGCAGACGTTTAAAGGAGACTGACCTATGTTTTACTATATTTCCGGTACGCTTGCGCACCGTGAGCCCGGCTTTGCCGTGCTCGACTGCGGAGGCGTCGGCTACCGGCTGACCGTTTCTCAAAATACGATGGCGGCGCTCGACACGCTGCAAGGCAAATCCGCAAAGCTGTACACGCACATGGCCGTTCGCGAGGATGATGTGGAACTGTTCGGATTTTTTACCGAGGATGAACTGCATACGTTCCGGTTGTTGACCGGCGTTTCGGGCATCGGCCCGAAAGCCGCGATGGGCGTGCTCTCCGCCTTTACGCCCGACGGCCTTGCGCGCGCCGTCTCCGGCGAAGATGTCAAAGCCATTTCCAAAGCCAACGGAATCGGCGCAAAAAGCGCGGCAAGAATTGTTCTGGAACTCAAGGACAAGCTTTCCTTTGCCGCTGCCATCTCTACTGCCGCCGCGCCCCAAAATACAAGCGCCGCGCCAAGCGGCAGCGGCGCCATGCACGAGGCGGCGGAAGCGCTCGCCGCGCTGGGTTACGGGCGCAGCGAAATCAACGCGGTGCTGGCCAAAATCGACGCTTCCAAAATGGAAGCGGGCGAAATCATCCGGGCTGCACTGGCGCAATTTATGAAAGGATAACGCATGGACAGCTTTTACAGTGAAGACATGGATCTGGAAAACCGGATCGTTACTTCCTCCTATACCTCTGAGGACAGCGACAACGAACTCAGTCTGCGCCCGAAAGTCCTGACCGACTATGTCGGACAGGAAAAAGCCAAAGAAAATCTGAAAATCTGTATTGACGCCGCCAAAATTCGCGGCGAAAGCCTGGATCACGTACTGCTGTACGGCCCTCCCGGACTTGGAAAAACCACCCTCTCCAACATCATCGCTTCCGAAATGGGCGTAAACATCCGCACGACTTCCGGCCCCGCCATCGAAAAGCAGGGCGATCTTGCGGCGCTGCTGACCAACCTCGGCGAGGGAGACGTGCTGTTTATCGACGAAATCCATCGCCTTTCCCGTGCGGTAGAAGAAATTCTCTATCCCGCCATGGAGGACTTTGCGCTGGATATTATCGTAGGCAAAGGGCCCGCCGCACGCAGTATCCGCATACCGCTGGCGCGCTTTACCCTGATCGGCGCGACCACGCGCGCAGGACAATTGACCACGCCGCTGCGCGACCGGTTCGGACTGCTGCTGAAGCTCGAACTGTACACAAACGATGAGCTTGCGCTGATTGTCAAGCGGAGCGCCGCGATCCTGCACGCTGAACTCGACGACGCGGGCGCGCTTGAAATCGCCTCCCGCTCCCGCGGTACGCCGCGTATCGCCAACCGCCTGCTGAAACGTGTGCGCGACTATGCAACCGTTCGCGGAGACGGACGGATCACCGCAGAAATTGCCCGCACGGCGCTCGCCGCGATGGAAATCGACGAACTCGGACTGGACAACACCGACCGCCGGATGCTGAAGGCCATCATTCAATTTTACGGCGGCGGACCGGTCGGACTGGAAACACTGGCCGCGACGGTCGGCGAAGAAGCCGTCACAATTGAGGACGTATACGAGCCGTATCTGATGCAGATCGGATATTTGGCGCGCACACCGCGCGGGCGGTGCGTCACCCGTCTTGCCTACGAACATCTCGGACTGCCCTATAAAACGGTTGAAAATACAGGCATGCAAACCAGCATTTTCGACGGGGATGCGAGCGACGCTTCGGCGGCGGCGAAATGATCGCATACAATCTTACAGACGCGCGGGCGGATTAATGCCCAACAGCATGACGCGAGCATATATATTTTGCAAAGAGACGCGGGTTTCAGTGTCAAAAGGGCTGTAAAACGCGGTCATCAAAAAAAATAACCCGGCAAAGTCAGGATAGAATCCTGCTTTTCCGGGCTTTATTTTTGCAAAAGACGTTTCAACGCCTTTTTTCATTGACTTTTTTTCTTCATTTGCACTGCGTCTGCGGAACACGGTTTTCACGGTTAAAAACGCATGTTTCCGACATCTCGTACAAACTATGCAAATTTTGTAAACTTTTTCCCCAAATATCGGCAGAAACACAAATTGACACTCTGGGGCGTTTATGGTATGATTTCAATGGAAAATTTTTAGATTTAGATTCGGAGTATCACCATGCAAATTCTATATGAAAACTTACTTGAAATCACCTGGCAACATATTGTCATGTGGCTGATCGGCGGTCTTTTGATTTACCTCGCCATCAAAAAAGACATGGAACCGACGCTGCTGCTGCCTCTGGGCTTCGGTACGCTCCTCGTCAACATCCCGTTTTCCGGCGCGATCACGCAAATTACGGAAAACGGAGAGGCCGAAGTCGGCGCGCTGACAACGCTTTTCAACGCCGGTATTTCCAATGAATTGTTTCCGCTGATTCTGTTCATCGGCATCGGCGCCATGATCGACTTTTCCCCGATTCTGGCCAGCCCCA
The DNA here is from genome assembly GCA_900546635.1 of uncultured Eubacteriales bacterium. Taxonomy (GTDB): domain Bacteria; phylum Bacillota; class Clostridia; order Oscillospirales; family CAG-272; genus UMGS902. The sequence goes on from URDS01000011.1 coordinate 26,867, forward strand.
AGCTGATGTTGTTCGGCGCGGCGGCACAGTTCGGCATCTTCTTTACGTTCTGCGTGGCTTCCATGTTTTTCGGCATAGAGGACGCGGCGTCCATCGGCATCATCGGTGCGGCAGACGGCCCTACGGCCATCGTCGTGGCTCAAAAACTCGGTTCCTCTTACCTCGGCGCAATTATGGTCGCCGCTTATTCGTATATGGCGCTTGTCCCCATGATCCAGCCGCCGATTATTCGAATGCTGACCACCAAAAAAGAACGTATGATCCGCATGCCTTATAAGGGCGACAGTGTCTCCAAAACCACAAAAATCCTCTTTCCGATTGTCATTACAATCGTAGCGGGCGTCGTGGCTCCGTCCTCTGTCGCACTGATCGGATTTTTGATGTTCGGCAATCTCATCCGCGAATGCGGCGTGCTGGACTCGCTTTCCGAAACCGCGCAAAAAGTGCTGGCAAATCTGGTGACGATCTTCCTCGGCCTCACGATTGCTTCTCAGATGCAGGCTGAAAAATTTCTGCGTCCCGAAACGCTTCTGATTCTCGGACTCGGCCTCTTTGCATTCATCTTTGATACGGCGGGCGGCGTCCTCTTTGCAAAGTTCTTAAACCTCTTCTCAAAAGAAAAAATCAATCCGATGATCGGCGCAGCCGGTATTTCCGCATTCCCGATGTCCGGGCGCGTCGTGCATAAAATGGGGCTGAAAGAAGATCCGCAAAATTTCCTGCTCATGCACTCGATCGGAGTCAACGTTTCCGGACAAATCGCCTCTGTTATTGCCGGCGGTATGATCCTCAGCTTTTTCGGTTAAGGAGGAACCATCATGCAATTCAATCCAATGCATTTCATCGACAATCTGTATTATATGGGCGTCGGCATGGCGGGCATTTTCATCGTCATCGGCGCAATTATTGTGATTACCATGCTGCTGAACAAAGCAACATCCAAACGGCAGAAATCTTCTGATGAAGATTCGCAAAATCAAAACTGACCTAAATCAAAACCACCCGTGAAACGGGTGGTTTGCACAAGGACTATAAGCCCTGTTACCGGCCCGCGCCTCAAGGCGCGGGCTTTCACTTTGTTCAAGCCTCAGTGTCTTTGCCTCTTTGGCAGACCTCTAAAGGGGTTATTGCACAAATGGGTCTGTATATTCTTTTACACTTAACTTGTCTAGGGCTATATCTGCTTTCTCTTGCTCTTGTATGTATTTTTTGATTGTTGTTTCATTCAGTCCCACTGTTGACACATAATATCCCTCTGCCTAAAAGTGCCGATTCCCATATTTATACTTTAAATTTGCATGTCGGTCAAACATCATTAATGCACTTTTTCCTTTTAAATATCCCATAAAACTTGATACGCTCGTTTTTTGGGGGATACTTAATAACAGGTGCAAAACTGCCTAAAGGCATTAAAACAATCCCCGCCAAAGAAATAATTTTCTTTTAGCGGGGATTTGAACAAATTTATATTTCGTTTGTCGTGCAAAAGGGAAAATAGCTCAAATCCGCATCACAGGCAGAGATCAAAGCACCTTGGACAAGAAATCCACCGTCCGCTGATTTTGCGGGCGCTCAAAAATATCCTTAGGCGTTCCCGATTCCAAAATTTTTCCGCCGTCAATAAACAATACACGGTCGGCAACCTCTTTGGCAAAGCCCATTTCATGCGTAACCACAGCCATGGTCATACCGTCCGCCGCAAGCTTCTTCATAACGGCAAGCACTTCCCCGACCATTTCCGGATCCAGCGCGCTTGTCGGCTCGTCAAACAGCATAACTTCCGGCTCCATGCAGAGCGCGCGCACAATCGCAATGCGCTGCTTTTGTCCGCCGGAAAGCTGGGACGGATAGCTCTGCGCACGGTCGGCCAGCCCCACACGCTCCAAAAGCTCCATAGCCTTAGCTTCGGCCTCCGCACGCGGACGCTTTAACAGCTTCATCGGCGCGATGGTCATATTTCTGAGGATCGTCATATGCGGAAACAGATTAAAATGCTGAAACACCATGCCCATTTTTCGCCGATGCAGATTGATGTCCACTTTGGGGTCGGTAATATTGACGCCGTCAAACTCAATCGTTCCGCCGGTAGGTACCTCAAGCAGATTCAGCGAACGCAAAAATGTGGACTTACCGCTGCCCGAAGGTCCGATAATCACCACCACTTCACCGCGCGCAATAGACACGGATACGCCGTCCAGCGCCTTGATTTGACCGTCCTTATAGTAAACCCGAAGATCCTCGGTACGAATCAAAACATTATCGTTCATTGCTGCGCAGCCTCCTTTCCAGCTTTCCGACCAACCATTGCAGGAACATAACAACGACCAGATAGACGACTGCTACAGCCACAAGCGGCATAAACGCGCTGTATGTAGCACCACGGATGATGTCGCCGCCTCGCGCCAAATCGTTGAGTCCGATATAAGCGGAAACCGAAGTTTCCTTAAGCAGCACAATAAACTCATTGGCAAGCGCGGGAAGCACGGCTTTAAAAGTCTGCGGCAGGATGATATACCACATGGACTGCGCATAATTGAAGCCGAGACTGCGTCCTGCCTCCATCTGCCCGCCATCTACAGCCATGATGCCGCCGCGGACAATTTCCGCGACATACGCGCCTGAGTTGAGGCCGAAACAAATCACAGCCGCAATAAATTTATCAATGCCGATCGGCATGAAAATGACGAAATAAATAATCATCAGCTGAACGAGCACCGGCGTTCCGCGCAAAACGGTCAGATAAATCCGACAGATCGCATTCAGGAACTTGAGCTTGCCGGTCTTTTCGTTCGTACAGCGGACAATCGCCACCAAAAAGCCGAGGACTACGCCGATAATCAGGGCAAAGAAAGTCACGCGCACGGTCACCCAAAGACCCTTGACGATATATTTCCAATTTTGGTTCTGGATAAAGTTGCGCTCGAACTCGTATTTTAAATCATTCCATGCGCGAATCAGCGGTACCGATACATCCGGCTGCCGGCTTGCATAAGTCAAAGAAAAACACTCGGTGAGACCCTTTTTCAGATTGGTATTGACCGTAACCGTCTTTCCGTTCGACTCAATCGAAGTCAGCGCCATAACGTCTTTGGCCGCCGATACAACGCCGCCGAAATATGCGTCTACCACCGCATCCGAAGTATACACCCGGAACCCGTCCGCAGTCTCATACAGTTCTACGGTCACATTCTGCGTCACCGCCTCCGCCTCCGATAAAAGCGGCAAAAGCTTCTCGTCAATCTTCAGCTTCAGCTTTGTGGATGTCATTTCGATTCCGGTAACCGGATCTTTGGTATCCATATCCAACAAAAGCGCAATATTCTCCGAAATGACGCGCCTTGCGTCTATGGTATGAAAGGTGCATGCCACCTCTATATTCTTTTGCAAGCCGTAATCCATGGACAGAATTTCAAACGAGCTTTTGCTTTCTATGTACTTGATGGAATCACGCGCGTATTTTCCCGGCATCGCCGCAAATGCGTCCGCAATCATCTGACGCGCCTCATCCTCTGTGATTTCAGAGGCGGCCATACTTTTTCTGGTATACAGCCATCCAAACAGAACAGCCGCAGCCGTCAGAACAACCGCGATTCCGATCAGCAGAATTTTCTTTCTGTTTTTCATACTTTCATCCTTTATACCGCGAATATTCGCAGAATGAATAAAAATAGGAGCAGCGTCCCCTGCTCCTCTAACCGTCAAAAAAACGAGGTTTTTCGACGATGGGGCGTGTATTGGAGCCCCATTCAGGGCGTGTACGCTCTCGCCGTCGCGCCGCTTTTGGCGGCACTCGCACGCCCGTAAGGTGTTTGCAGGGCGGCGCATGTCCGCCTTGCAAACATAATTTATTGATCGTTACCTTTTTCGCAGTTTCCGCTTTATCAACAAGACGAGAAACAGCGTCCCCTGCTCCTATTTTTCCGCAGCTTGATTATTCAGCAGAGATATACTTTGCAATGATTTTATCAATCGTGCCGTCGGCAATGAGATCCTCCAGCGCGCCGTTGATCGCGTCAAGCAGTTCGGTATTGTCCTTGGCAACCGCGATTGCATACTCCTCGATTGCATAATCGGTATCGAGAAGCGTAAGACCGGGATTGGCGTCTACAAAAACCTTAGCGGGCGCATTGTCGATAATCACGGCATCCACATCGCCGCCGATCAGCGCCAAAACCGCATCCGCGCCTTTCGCATACTTAATTACATTGTCTTCGCCGTAATCTTCGGAAGCAAAAATATCGCCGGTCGTGGTCAGCTGTACGCCGATCTTTTTGCCGTTGAGGTCATCCAGCGTCTTAATAGCGGATCCCTCTTTCACAATGACAGACTGAATGCCGGTGGCATAGCTGGAAGAGAAATTCACGCTCTCCAAACGCTCCGGGGTCACGGTCATACCCGCCACGCCGATATCCACGCCGCCCGAAACAACCGAAGCAACGATAGAATCGAACTTCATATCCTCAATAACCAATTCCATGCCGAGCTTGTCCGCAATCGCCGCCGCAATTTCCGCATCGATGCCGACGATCTGTTCTTTTTCATAATACTCATACGGCGGGAACTCTGCGTTGGTGCCCATTTTCAAAATCTTTTTCTCACCATCCGGCGTGCCGGCATCGGTTGTATCCGAAGTCGAACTTCCTTCAGGCGTGGACGTGCCGGTATCCGCCGTGGTGTTCTCGGCACTTTCCTCACCGCAGGCGGCAAAGCAAGCAGCGCACAGCACAAGCGCAAGCGCCGCACAGAAAATCTTAACAAACGTTTTCATATTCTTGTATCTCCTGTAAAAATGTTAGCGGGTTTCCCCGCGCTTCCAATAGTATACGCTAATAAATATGCATTGTCAATAGATAAAAATGCACAAAAAAGTCGAAAAAGCAGGCGAATATTCGCCAAAGTACAGGCAGGCAGTCAAGCAAGCGGAAGGGTGATTTCTCCCGCAACGCTCTGCGCGAAAAATTCCCGAATCCGCGCGGGGTTCATTCCGTTGCCGAGTGCCCACATCAGTTTGGTAACCGCCGCCTCCGTCGTCATGTCGTATCCCTGAATGACCCCGACGTCAAGCAGCCGTTTACCGACCTCATATACATGCAGATTGCTGGCGTCATAGAGGCATTGACTGCAAGTCACAACCGAAACGCCGCGCTCCGCCAGCATATGAACCTTGCCCGCAAGATCACGGTGCAGAAAATGCATACCGCCGACGCCGAACGCCTCTATAACCACCCCGCGATACCCCATATCGCAAAGTTTGTCAAAAATCGCCGGCGACAGTCCGGGCGTCAGTTTCATCAAAAAAACATCCGTGCTGACCTGATCGTAAAGCGCCGGCTCGCCGCGCCGGATCGGCAGCACATCTTCGTGAATTTTCAGCCCCGCCGCCGACTCGATCGCGGCGTAACGCATATTCACGCTCTCAAAAGCGTCAAAGCTCTCGGCGCGCACCTTAACGGCGCGACAGCCAAGCATGACCTTTCGATTAAACGCCACAAAGATACCGGGACGCCCGGACGCCGCCATCAAAAACGCCGTGCGGAGATTGTCAAACGCATCGGACACCGGGCTCTGCATCGGCAGTTGAGCGCCGGTCAGGACAACGGGCAAATCCATATTTTGCAGCATAAAGGAGAGGGCAGACGCCGTATAGGCCATCGTATCCGTGCCGTGCGTAATCACAATGCCGTCAAAGCGCGGGCGGTTTTCAAACACGCAGCGCGCAATGCGCGACCACTCCTCCGGCTGAATATTGGAACTGTCCAGCCGCAAAAGATCGCACACCTCTACCTCATAATACAAGCCCAGACGCCCGATCTCCTCCGCGAGGATTTCGCTTCCGGCCGGGACAAGACCGTCCGGGCTTTCCACAGAGGCAATGGTGCCGCCCGTTGTGATGAGTAAAATATTCTTTTTTTGTTTCATACTCTGTATTTTTCCTTTCCCGGCAACGCAGCCGCAAAACAAGCGCCCCGCCGCACGAAAGCCGCCTCATAAAAATCGAAAACCGGATCTTTTTGTATTTTAGCATGCCGCATCCGGGATTGCAAGACTCAAAACAGTTTGTTTTTTCGGTCCCCCGCGTTGCAAAATTTTCCAATGCATGCTACAATAAAAAATAACATCCAAACACACGGGGGTATCGCGGTGAATATACGAAAACAGGAAATCGGGCTTGTCTCTGTATGCTTATGTATTCTGGTGGTTTTTATCCATGTCAGTTCCTGGACCATTCAGGATATGGATAAACAAAGCGTACAGTTTATCTTGCTGTTAACCCCATGGCGGCTCAGCGCTTTTGTCGTGCAGGGCTTTATTTTTCTTTCGGGTCTGAAGCTCTTTCTGTCTCAAAAGCCGTTTTCCTACGGTGCATTCCTGCGTTCACGCGCGAAAAAGATCCTGCTCCCCTACCTGATTTGGGTCGGACTCTATTATGCCTTTTTTATCGGAATCGGTTGGTATCGGTTTTCACTCCTTGATCTTGCGGAATATATTTTTCTCGGCACACTCTGCGCTCATTTTTATTTTATTGTCATCATCGTGCAGTTCTATCTTTTGATGCCGCTCTTTCGTGCCCTGCTCTCCCGCTTTGATGCCCGGCTGCTTTGCGCCGCGGCGCTGCTGCTCACGATTCTTTTCAAGCTGTTTGTACATTTTCAATACGACGACCGCGTCTTCTGCGGCTATCTCTTCTACTTTATGCTCGGCGCGGCAGTCGGGAGAAACTACGAAGCATTCTGCGCATGGATCGCACGGCGCTTTGGATTTGTGTGCGCCGCATTCGCACTGCTCGCCGCCGCAGACGTTTCTCTCGCATGGCGCTCTATGGCGTTCGGAGCAACCTTTTGGTGGATCGAAGCGCTCCACTTGGCTTATGTGATTTCGGCCATCCTGTTTGTCTTCGGACTGTGCCTGTTCATCACAAAAGCCGCAGGCCGTCTGCCGCGCTCGGTCGCGCTGTGTGAGCGCGCTTCCTATATAATTTATCTTTCGCACATTCTGCCGATCTATATCGCCAACGGACTGGCCGCGCGGCTTCACATCGGCGATATGGCGGCCGCTTTCCTGTTCCGCGCTGTATTTACTTATACCGTTACCTTTGCTGGCTGTATGCTGTACACAGCCGCAAAAGAGAAATTTTTCAAAAGGAGAATGCCCGTCGCATGATGCATACTGAAATTTTAGAAAATAAGCTGCACGCGCTGTTTGAAGAACAGCTTTCGGCGCACGCGTGTTTCGGCGGCGCAGCTGCAGTAACGCAAAACGGCGCATTTCGTTTTTTTGAAACGTTCGGTGATGCACGTTTTCCGAAAAACGGCCTGTACCGCCTCGCCTCGGTCACAAAGCTGTTTACCGCCGCGGCCGTTTTGCGGCTGGAGGAAGAGGGGCTTTTGGATACACAGGCGCCTGTTTCCCGTTATATCCCGCGGTTTGCCCGCATGACGATCGGTGAAATCACACAGGACGGGAAAATCTACGCCCGCGCTATGCCGTCCCGCGAAATCACGCTTTTTGATCTGCTGACGCACACGGCGGGACTCGGCGCGGACACCCTCGGCAATCGGGAATATGCGCTCATCCCGCCGGAAATCAAAACTTCGCTCCAGGCGGTAACCGACTATTATGCCGAAAATTTTCATCTGGCGTTTGAACCGGGTACAAAAACGGCCTACAGCGGTTTTGCAGGATACGATATACTGGCCAGAATTTCGGAAATCGTCACCCGCACAAGCTTCGGCGCCCTGCTGCGTAACCTGTTTTTCGATCCGCTCGGTATGCAGGATACGACCTTTTCCCCATCAGAGGAACAATGGAACCGTCTGACCCCGGTTCACAAGCGGATTTCGGGACAGGACATCAGCGTGGATTTTCGGCATACGCTTTTTCGCGGGTTTCCGCCGACCTATGAGGCCGGCGGCGCGGCGCTGGCTTCTTCTGCGGCGGATATGGCCGTTTTTCTCAGTATGCTCGCCTGCAAGGGCGTCTATAACGGTGTGCGTGTGCTGAAGGAAGCTTCGGTAAACCGCATGCTGTCCCCAAAGCTTCCGCGCGGTCTTTCGGGTCTTGCGCGGGGCGAGAACCGCGGGTTCGGATGCATCGTACATGACGGCGCCGGACGTCTGCCCCGCGGCGCCGCGGTCTGTCACGGCGCATACGGCACGCACGCGCTGATTCTCGCCGACCAGAAAACAGCCGGAATCCTGCTCAAAAATTCTTATGCCGATATGGGGGAAAATCCCCGTGCCGCCCTTTTGTTTGAAGATGCGCTTCTCTCTGCCTGTGATCTGCGCGCACCGCGCGCAGAAACATAAAGCCGGTATCCGAATCATCGTCAAAATCCAAGCCAATCCACGCGCTGACTGTATAAACCTGCATTCGCCGCGCCATACTGCATGCGAGGTGATGTACATGAAGCAAAAAGACAACGGCCGCGGCGATATTCCGCTGGGGCTCAGTATGACGCTGGCACAAAATCCTGCGGCGATGAAAACATTTGCCAATCTGCCGGAAAATCAGAAACAGGCCGTGCTGGCGCGGGCCGGCGCCGTTCAATCCAAAGCGGAGATGCAGCAGCTTGTGGCCGCTTTAGTCGAAAACCCAAACGCCCCGCTGCAATCGTAAACACAGGGCAGCGAAAAGGCCGGATGCGTACGAAATTTCCCGCATCCGGCCTTTTATCCTTTTCAGCGCGATACGCTGAAAAGGCATCGAGCGCGCGCAGAACCGGCACATTCCCCCCGCCTCAGGCCATGCTTGACACGACTTTGAAAAAAACGCATATGCTCATAAAAGACAGCCATTTCAATTTTACATCTGCAAAATATCGGAGCTTTCTACATACTGCCGCCGCACCGTGCGATTCGTTTTCTATTTTTTATGACATATTCTGAAAGGGCATGCCGGTCATACACATTTTTGCTGAACATCATCCGTTAAAACAAGCCGATGCAACCGCCGCCCAAGGACAAGGGAAGCCCGCCTCGCGGTTCTATGCTTTCAGGATGTCAATTCCCAAAAATTTGCGGCTTTTTTTGACAAAACTCTTGACAAACGGATCGGTCTCTGCTATAATTTTACCGTTAGTAAGGGCGTTGCACGGTTTAAGGCCGTAGCGGCGCCTTTCGTATTTCAAAAAAACCATGCTAAATTTAATACTGGATTTTGGAGGACAAAACCATGGCAAGCACCAACCGAATTCCCGACCTATTCGGTTCCCTGACATTTGGCGACAAGGTAATGAAAGCCAAACTGCCGAAGGATGTCTATAAATCACTCCGCAAAACAATTGACGACGGCGCGCCTCTTGAGATGGACGTGGCAAACGTCGTGGCAAACGCAATGAAAGAATGGGCGCTTGAAAACGGCGCGACGCACTTTACGCACTGGTTCCAGCCGATGACCGGCATCACCGCCGAAAAACACGACAGTTTCATCGAACCGACGCCCGACGGCGTTGTCATGGAACTGAGCGGAAAAAACCTGATAAAGGGCGAACCGGACGCTTCCTCCTTCCCCTCCGGCGGTCTGCGCGCAACCTTTGAAGCCAGGGGTTATACCGCATGGGATCCTACCTCCTATGCTTTTATCAAAGAAAAGACGCTTTGCATTCCGACCGCATTCTGCTCATACGGCGGGCAGGTATTGGATAAAAAAGCCCCGCTGCTTCGCTCAATGGAAGCCATCAACACGCAGATCATGCGCGTACTCCGGCTTTTCGGAAATTCCGATGTTCAAAGTGTGAATACAACCGTCGGTTCCGAGCAGGAATACTTCTTAATCGACAAAGAAATGTACAATAAAAGAGAAGATCTCCGCCTGTGCGGCCGCACGCTGTTCGGCGCGAAAGCTCCGCGCGGACAAGAAATGGACGATCACTATTTCGGCGCGCTGAAACCCCGAGTCAAAGCGTTTATGGAGGAACTGAACGAAGAACTCTGGAAGCTCGGTATTCTTGCCAAAACGCAGCACAATGAGGCCGCGCCGTCGCAGCATGAACTGGCGCCGATTTTTACAACGACCAATATAGCCAACGACCACAATCAGCTTACAATGGAAATCATGAAAAAAGTGGCTTCCAAGCACGGACTGGTTTGTCTTTTGCACGAAAAGCCGTTTGCAGGCGTAAACGGCAGCGGCAAGCACAACAACTTCTCGCTCTCTACAAACACCGGAAAAAATCTGCTTTCTCCGGGAGACTCTCCCGCCGCCAACGCACAATTCCTGATTTTCCTTTCCGCGTTCATTAAAGCCGTGGATGAATACGCCGATCTGCTTCGCATCTCAGTAGCGTCGGCCGGTAACGATCACCGTCTGGGCGCAAACGAAGCGCCGCCCGCCATTGTTTCGATATTTCTCGGCTCGGAACTGACCGAAATTTTAGACTGCATCGAGTCGGAAACGCCTTATGAGGGCAAAAGCGGCCAGCTAATGAAAATCGGGGCAAGCGTACTGCCCGATTTTCCGAAAGACAACACCGACCGCAACCGCACATCGCCGTTTGCGTTCACCGGCAACAAATTTGAATTTCGCATGCTCGGCTCCTCGCTCAACATTGCCGGCCCGAACATCATACTGAACACCATTGTCGCCGAAGCGCTTAAACAGATTGCGGATATTCTGGAATCGGCCGACGATTTCGACACCGAAGTACATAACATTGTCAAACGAGTATACGGAAACCACAAAAAAGTCATTTTCAACGGCGACGGCTATTCCGCCGAATGGCAGATTGAAGCGGCAAGACGCGGCCTGCCCAATTACAAAACACTGCCCGATGCGGTTCCGCATTTCAAAGATGAAAAAAACATCAAGCTTTTTACCGATCATAAAATCTTTACAAAAGAAGAAGTCATATCACGCACCGAGATTCTTTTGGAATGCTATGTGAAAACCATCTCGATTGAAGCGCTGACCATGAGCGATATGGTCAAAAAGGAAATTCTTCCGGCCGTACAAGGGTATGTCGCCAAACTGACGACCAATGCATTGAATAAAAAAGCGCTCGGTATTTCCGCCCTAACCTATGAAACCGAACTGCTCGAACATCTGTCCCGGTACTCCGACAGTCTGTATACGGCGACGACGCAACTGGACACGGCGCTGACGAAAACGAACGGCCTTGACGCGGAGGCGCTTGCGCATTATTACTGCAATACGGTACTGCCTCAAATGCGCGAGGTTCGGAAATTTGCGGATATGCTCGAAACCATTACCGCGGCGGAATATTGGCCCTTCCCGACTTATGGTGACCTGCTCTTCGGCGTCTGCTGAATTTTCGCATAACCAATCAAAGTTCAAAACAGAATTTTATTATACTTCGCTCTTTCGTTATTTTTGCTTTATCAACAAATCAAAACAGGGAATCCGGCGTCTTGCCGGATTCCCTGTTTTGATTTTTATTCTCCGAGATAAGCCGCTTGAATGCGCGGATCGCTGGCCAGCGCATCCGCTTTGCCCTGCATGACAATTTTTCCGGTTTCAAGCACATAGGCGCGGTCGGCAATAGACAGCGCCTTTTTGGCATTCTGTTCTACCAAAAGCACGGTTGTGCCCTCTTCTGATACTTCCTTGATGATTTTAAAAATTTCGGAAACCAACAGGGGCGACAACCCCATGGACGGTTCATCCATCAGCAAAATTTTCGGATTGGACATCAGCGCGCGCCCCATTGCGAGCATCTGCTGCTCGCCGCCCGAAAGCGTGCCGGCCACCTGATTTTTCCGTTCTTCCAAACGCGGAAAATGCGTATAGATATACGATAAATTCCGCTCAATTTTCTCTTTGCTGCGCAGCGTATACGCACCGAGCTTCAAATTTTCATACACGGTCAACTGCTGAAAAATGCGTCTTCCCTCCGGAACATGCGCCATTCCGAGTGAAATGATTTTATGCGCAGGCGTCTTGAGAAGGTCGTGCCCCTCAAACAAAATTCTTCCGCTGCTCGGCGCGACAAGACCGGTAATCGTGTGCAAAATCGTAGTTTTTCCCGCACCGTTCGCGCCGATCAGCGCGATGACCTCGCCCTCGTTTACTTCAAAAGTCACGCCTTTGATCGCATTGATGACGCCGTAATAAACCTGTATATTTTCTACATGTAACATGGCCAGCCTCCTCACGCATCCTCGCCGATGTACGCGGTGATGACCCGCGGATCGCGAAGCACCTCAGCGGTTGCGCCGGCGGCAAGTTCCGTGCCGAAATTCAATACGGTAATACGCTCGCAAATACCCGACACGAGCTTCATATCATGCTCGATGAGCAAAACCGTCATATCAAAATTATCCCGTACAAAGCGAATCGTCCGCATCAGTTCGGCCGTCTCATTCGGATTCATTCCGGCGGCCGGCTCGTCCAAAAGAAGAAGCTTCGGATCGGTCGCCATGGCGCGTGCAATCTCCAGCTTGCGCTGTTTTCCGTAGGGCAGGTTGGAAGCAAGCAGATCCGCTTGCCCATCCAAATCGAACACCCGCAAAAGTTCCATCGCCTTTTGATTGATTTCACGTTCCTCTCTGCGATACCGTCCGATATGCAGGCAGCTTTCCGCAAGGCCGTATCGTATGCTGTTGCCAAGTCCTACTTTTACATTGTCTATGACAGACAGCCGGCCAAACAAACGGATGTTCTGAAACGTGCGCGCAATGCCCATCCGATTGATCTCAATCGAATTTTTCCCGTTCAGGCAAACGCCGTCAAGGTAAATCGTACCGTCGGTAGGCTGATACACGCCGGTCAGCATATTGAACACCGTCGTCTTTCCGGCGCCGTTCGGACCGATTAAGCCGTACAGTTCACCCTTCTCGATTTTCAGGTTGAGGGAATCAACCGCTTTGAGTCCTCCGAAACGAATCGAAAGATCTCTTGTTTCCAAAAGCGCCATTATCCCTCACCCCCAGCTTTCCGCCGCTGTCCGGTCCGAGCCGCACGCATACGGATTTTTTCAAGGAAATTGCGAACGGCAACGCTGTTGTTCAGCAGCATCATCGTAATCAAAACGATCGCGTAAATCAGCATTCTGTATTTGTTCAGTCCGCGAAGCGCCTCAGGCAAAACATACAGCACGACCGTTGAAATCACAACATTGCGCATCTTCCGCATACCGCCGAGCACCACAAAAACCAAAATCAAAATAGAAAGGTTATAGTCGAACTTGGAGGCAGCCAGCACATTCAGATTGTGCGAATACAACACGCCCGCCACGCCGGCAAAAAACGCCGACATCACAAATGCGGTCATTTTGGCGCGCGTAACATTCACACCCATCGCTTCGGCCGCGATGCGATTCTCCCGCGCAGCCATCACAGCCCGCCCCTGCTTGGAATCCATAAAATTCAGCATGACCACAAGCGCAATCATGACGGTAATAAAGCAGATCAAAAAAGTGGAATCCTTCGGCGTGCCGCTGATGCCCATCGCCCCTTTGAGATAATCCTTTCTCGTCGCGGCATCAAAGGTATGCGCACTGATGCCCTCAACGCCCAGAGAAACAAACAAACCGTTCTTATCGGTCGAAATATACAGATTGTCAAATACACTTTTGATGATTTCGCCGAACGCAAGCGTAACAATGGCCAGATAGTCTCCGCGCAGGCGCAAAACTGGAATCCCGATCAAAAAACCGAAAAACGCCGCCGTAACACCGCCGAGCAGTAGCGCGATGGGAAAGCGAATCGCCGAATTTTCCAAAACGCCGCTCACAGCGACCGAAAAAATACTGCCGGTGTATGCGCCGATACACATAAAACCGGCCTGTCCGAGACTGAGTTCCCCCGAAACACCGACAACCAAATTCAGCGCAAGCGCCGCAAGCACATAAACGCAAGTGGGTACCAGCAGCCCGGTAAACGAACGATTGGCCTGCCCGCTGGCAACAAAAATCTGAATGACGGCAAAAAGAATCAGCATCATGCCGTAGGTGATATATCTGTCTTTGGCCTTGCCGGTCAGCTTAAGTCGTTTCACAGAAATTCACCTCACACCTTTTCATTGATCTTCTTGCCCATGATGCCGGTCGGCTTCACAAGCAGAATAATCACCAAAACCGCGAATACAATGGCGTCGGACAGTTCGGAAGAAATATACGCTTTGCTCAGATTTTCAATGATACCGAGCGCGATACCGCCGATCATCGCGCCCGGAATCGAACCGATCCCGCCAAACACCGCCGCCGTAAACGCGCGGATGCCGGGCATTGCGCCGGTATACGGGCTGATCTGCGGATACGTAGAACAAAGCAAAATGCTGGCAACACCGGCCAGCGCCGAACCGATGGCAAAGGTCAGGGCGATGGTCGCGTTGACATTGATGCCCATCAACTGAGCCGCACCCTTGTCCTCCGACACGGCAAGCATGGCTTTGCCGCTTTTTGTACGATTTACAAACAGTGTTAAAAACACCATAATCAGTACGGAAACCACAATCGTCACAATCGTCTCTCCGGTCACATTGACCTTGCCGATCGGCAGAGAGAACTTCGGAACAACCGAGGTAAAACTGCGCGCCTGTGAACCGAAAATCAACAAAGCCGCATTCTGCAAAAGATAGCTGACGCCGATTGCGGTAATCAAAACAGCCAGCGGCGGCGCGTTGCGCAGCGGCTTGTAGGCTACCTTTTCAATGCCCACGCCAAGCAGCGTGCAGGAAAGGATTCCCACAAGGATCGCAAGCCAAACAGGACAGTTCATTGTGGAAACGGCGACAAATACGACATAGCCGCCGATCATGATTACATCGCCGTGCGCGAAATTCAGCATTTTCGCAATACCGTAGACCATTGTATATCCCAACGCAATCAGCGCATAAATGCTGCCCAGACTGATACCGGTTATGAGATAGGTCAAAAAACTACTCATAAATCTGCTCCCTCATCTCAAATTTCAGAAGACGCGCCGTCAGCGACAGTACACTGTATCCGCGCGGTACAGCGCCGATGCCCGGTAGCTTCCAAATAAAATAATTAGGCTATTTGAAAATAGCCTAATTATTTTATCATATTTTGCCTTAAAGTGCAAGAAAAATTTACATTGCGGCATACGCGCCGTTTTTAATGACCATCGCTTTCGGATCTTTCGTCGGCTCGCCTTCTGCGTTCCAGGTCATTTTACCGGTAACACCATCCACTTCAATTTCCGTCATGACTGCGACAAGCGCATCGCAAAGATCGGAAACACTGATCGAAGCGTCGGTGATATTGGCTTTTTCCATAGCCGCCGCGACCGTATAAACCGCGTCGTACGCATCCGCCGCAAACTGGTTCGGGATTTCGCCGTTGTTGGCACGTTTATACGCTTCGGTAAATTTGACAGTCTTCTCATCCGTCGCGTCCGCGGCAAACGGCGTCAAAAGCATAACGCCCTCTGCAAGCTCGGCTTTGTCGCCAAGCTGAGAAATCAGGCCGTCAAGGCCGTCGCAGCCGAAATACTTTACGTCAAGCGCAGCGGTGTGCGCCTGCTCCAGAATCAAAGCCGCTTCCTCATAATAAATCGGCAGGAACAAAAGATCCGCGCCGCTGTCCTTAATCTTTTGAATCTGTACGCTGAAGTCGGTCGCGCTGCTCGACGTAAACGCCTGCGCAGTCGCGATCTCAAGACCGATCTCCTGCGCTTTCGCGGCAAACTTTTCATAGATACCGGCAGAATAAACGTCGGAACTGTCATAAATAACCGCTACTTTTTCGGCTACATTGTTCTCTTTAATATACTGCGCAGCGCCGATACCCTGGTTCGGATCGCTGAAGCAAATGCGGAACGCGTTCGGCGCGGCAATCGATTCTACAGCGGAAGCGGACGGCGTAATCATAAAAATATTGTCCGTGTCCGCCTCGGCCACAACCGCAACACAGGGCTTGCTGGTAACCGTGCCGATCAAAATCTGCATGTCATTATCCATCAGATTGTTATAAGCAAGAACCGCTTTTTCGGGATCATGCTCATCATCCTGAAAATTAAGCTTAAATTTAAGGCCGTTTACACCGCCGGCCGCATTGATTTCATCCACGGCAAGCTGCGCGCCTTTCATAACGCCGCTGCCGTAACTGGCCGCGCCGCCCGTGAGCGGTCCGATGCCGCCGAGGACAATCGTGCCGCCGTCGGCTGTTTCTTTGTCACCGCAGGATACAAAAGCAACCAGGCAAAATACTGCTGCAAGCATCACTGCCATAATCTTTTTCATCATAATCTTTATCCCCCATAAAAAATTACCCTTTGAGTATGTACCCAAAATCGTATGCAATATATCATACTATGATTTATCCGCTATGTCAATAAAATTTCCCGGAAAATTAACGAAATAATAAACAAACTTTTAAAAAACATCGAAATTTTTTAACTGAAAATTGTGAATACCGATACGTTTTTATTCTTCTTTTTGCAGTTGTCAATCACATATTTTGTGCCGCGGGACTGCCCGTCCCAAAACGCCAGCACACAATCCGCATACTCAATAATCTGTAAATTCCGTTTCAGCGGCGCGCTCCGTCCGTATTTGTCATATTCGGGTAAAAATTCAGTGAGTTTCAACCCGTTTGCGCGCGCATAATTTCCGGCGCAGTTGTCAATTCCCCTCGCACCGCCCGATACAATTTCTGTTACGCCCTCCGGTAAATATTTTTCGAGATCATTGACCATAAGATTCCTTGAACCGATTATTGCTACTTTCATTCTATCGCTCCTTTTATTTATATACGCATATGCGTATATTATAGCGCATATTCTATTATTACGCAAGTGCGTATACGCCGATGCGAGTATTTTTGTACAATCAATGAGGGTGATTATTGTGCAAATTAAGGAAGCAATCGTGTTGCGTTTGAAGTCCATATGCAACAGCAGAAACATAAAATTTAATGAATTAGCTACACGTTCCGGCGTAACTCCATCGACGGTATATAGTCTAATGGATTCACGCCGAAAAGATTTATCGGTTATTACGCTGAAAAAGCTTTGTGACGGTTTGGATATAACCATTACCGAATTTTTTGATGATGAGCTTTTCATAACCATTGAACAGGAAATCAAATAGCAAACGAAAAGGCGCTCCGTACGGAGCGCCTTTCTCAGTCTGTCAAAAAAGTGAAAATCGCAAATCAAAGATGTTTACAAGGCGGACATGCGCCGCCTTGTAAACACCTTACAGGCGCGCGAGTGC
>URDS01000012.1 GCA_900546635.1 uncultured Eubacteriales bacterium
ATATTTTATAATAAATATAGTAATTTGCCAGAAATTAATGATATAATAAAAAAAGCCAATTTATGCGAAAGCATATGAGCGAAAAATGTATTACGGATTTCGGAGGACCGGTTGTGATGAAGAGAGTCATAACTCTGATTTTATGTTTGTTGACGGTAATTTTGCCGCTTGCGTCCTGCGGCGGTTCAATTGACATTAACAGCGAGGACAAAGGCGATATTTTTAATGCTTACATAACGGGGGATCTTTATGCGTTTGACCCCGGACTGGACATTACGGATGAAGCTTCGGTTAAGATTTTAGGGCTTATTTATGAGGGGCTGTTCCGCTTGGACGAGAAGGGCAAGCTGGTGAACGGACTGGCTGAAAAAGTGGAAACGACGGAGGATCCGGCTTCCGGAGAGTATAAAATGCGCATTTCTCTTAAAGAGACGAAATGGTCGGACGGCCGTGCGCTGACGGCGGATGATTTTGTTTATGCATGGAAGCGGCTGATGGAGCCGACGTATAAGAGTTCTGCGGCGTCGCTTTTGTATGAAGTGAAAAATGCGCGCACGGTTAAGGCGGGCGATGCATCCATCGATGATTTGGGTGTTGTGGCGCTGGATACCTATTTGCTGGAGATTACCTTTGAGGGCAAGATTGATTTTGAAAATTTCAAAAAGAACCTTGCCAGCTTGTCTCTGGTTCCTCTGCGTGAGGATTCTGTTGCTTCCAATTCCAGATATTGGTCTCGCCGGCACGCGACGCTGGTTACAAACGGGCCGTTGGTTATTAAATCCATTGACCGCGATGAAAATACAATGCGTCTGGAGCGCAACAACTACTATTACCGTGATACCGAAGAGGATAAGCTGGACAAATTTGTCACGCCCTATCGGATTCTGGTGCACTTTATAAAGGAAGAGGAGAGACCCTCCGGTCAGCGTACTTATGCCGACGATCTCGATGCAATTTATGCCGAGTATGCGGCAGGCAATATTTTGTACATGGGCGATGTTCCGCTGTCCAACCGCGCCGAACTGCAAAAACAGGCGCATGTAACCGATGCAAATTCTACCTATACTTATATGTTTAATACGTCGAATGCGCTGTTTGCCGATGCGCGTGTGCGCCGCGCGCTTTCCATGGCGATTGACCGCAAAGCGATTGCCGATATTTTGGTCTATGCGGATCCGGCGACCGGATTGATTGCCAATACGGTCTTTAATGCGACAAGCGGAAAAAGTTTCCGTGATGTGCATGGAGGCGTTCTGAATACGGCGGCGGATATGGACGGCGCGCGCGCGCTTCTGGCCGAAGCCGGCGTTAAGAACGGCAGTTTTGCGGTCTCGTATAAACAAAATGATGCGGAACAGGCTGTTGCGGAATATGTTGCGGGTGTATGGAGTGAACTCGGTTTCAAAGTTGAACTCAAACCGCTGACTGCAACGGTGGAAACAGCGGTTGAAAACACGGAAGAAATTGATTATTATATTGATTCGGTGCAGGAAGCGTATGAAACCGGCGATTTTGATGTGCTCGCTGTGGATGTCAGCATGCTTTCCGTTGATGCTTTCCCGGCGCTTGCCGCATTCGCGCTTGAATTTTCCGGCAACGGAATCGATATGTCCAGCGAAACCTATGATTTCATTTCGCATCGAACCGGATATAACGATGCCGGATATAATGAAATCATTGAGCGCGCTTTTGCCGAGAAAGACGTTGCCAAGCGCGCGGATATTTTGGCGGAGGCGGAAGCGTATCTGATGAATCAGATGCCGGTCATGCCGCTGGTATTCAATAAAGATTGCTATCTGGTCAGCAAGGAACTGTCCGGGCTGAAGTCCTCATATCTGGGATACAGAAGCTTTTCTAAAGTAAGCTATAAGAACTATGTGTATGTGCCGGAAGAATAATTGATTTGCGGCTTTAGCGCATACAGAGCACATCTGCGACAAAAAACGTGCTTTGTATGCGCTTTTTGCATTTTAGCTTGACTGTTTTAAATCGGCATGATAAAATAGAATTTGCCGCGTGGAAAGGGGGAAAGGTATGAAAAAAATAAAAACAAGACTGACCAATAAAAACGATATTAAGATCTTCATACTTTACCTCTTGCAAAATATAAATTATCCGTTGGATTTTGCGACGATCAATGACATCGTTGTACAGAACGAGTATGTAAACTATTTTGACTTTGCCGAATGTTTTGCTGAGATTCTGGATATGGGGCATATCATAGAAGAGGTCGGCGCGGACGGCACACTGTATCGGATTTCCCCGCTTGGTTCTGCGGTGGTCAGTCAGCTTCAAAGCAATCTTTTGCGGTCGATTCGAGAGAACAGCCTGAAAAGCGCGCTGAAACTGCTTTCTTTCCGCAAGCGCGGCGCAAAAGTAAAATGCCGCACGGCTCAGCGGGATGACGGAAAGTTTGAGATTGAGTGTGTGATTACCGAGATGGATAAGGAGATTTTACATATTCAACTGGTTGATGATTCGGCGATCCGAATTGAGCGCATGAAAGCCAATTTTGAAGAGCGCCCCGACGTGATTTATAAAGGAATCATGGCGCTTTTAGCGGGGGAAGTGGATTATTTATTGAATTGAAAACATGTATATGCATTTTGATTCAAGCCGGGTTTTGAATGTTGATTCGGCGAAAATTTCTTCCGGAAAAGACGTAAAACTTCCAATTCTGTGCAAACTTTACAAAAAAATATTTCCATTTTCCTATTGACATTATGTAAATTAATGGTATAATGAAAAATAGAGTTTATGTAAGCGCGAGGTAGTTCTGTGGGCGAAGACAAGCATGAGCGATCAGATGAAGAAACCGCCGCGCTGATTGCGCGCATACAGGAGGGCAGCAGCGGGGCATTCGTTCGTCTGTCTGAGTTGTATGCACCGCTTCTCGAAAGCGAAGTTGCACGGTATATGCATAGCTTTAACGACGCCGATCTTGAGGATCTGCGGCAGGGCGCTCTGGTCTCGCTCTATCGCGCCGCGCTTGCATATAATTCCGAAAAAGGTGTGACATTCGGCTTATTTGCAAAAATTTGTATCGTCAACGGCATCGCGGATACGCTTCGGTATGTCGGCAAAAAAAGCAGTACGCTGAATATTGAGGATATATCCGAGGAAGAGCAGCTTGCGAAAAGCAGCAGCCAAAATCCGCAGAGCCTGTTTTT
Source organism: uncultured Eubacteriales bacterium (assembly GCA_900546635.1). GTDB lineage: Bacteria > Bacillota > Clostridia > Oscillospirales > CAG-272 > UMGS902. Next base: position 3,171 of record URDS01000012.1, read on the forward strand.
GGATAAAGAGTCCATGCTGGATCTGAGTCGGAGAATCCGCAGTACACTTTCCGAGATGGAATATACGATATTTGAATTATATATAGGCGGTTATTCTTATATTGAAATTGCGGAGCGGGTCGGAAAAAGCGCCAAGTCGGTTGACAACGCTTTATGCAGAATTAAAATCAAATTAAAGAAATTGTTTCATAATCCGGTGTGAATCCGGTTCATATGCCCGAATAGCTTAAAGCACAGAGCGTTGTATGGCAAAGGTGTCGGTTTAAATCCGTCTTGGGGCAAAAAATTTTCAACCTATTTTAAAGCGAGGTAAAAAGCAATGTATCAGGACAAGACTTTGAAGTGCAAGGACTGCGGTGCGGAGTTCGTGTTCACGGCAGGTGATCAGGAGTTCTACGCTGAGAAAGGCTTCCAGAATGAGCCGCAGAGATGCAAGGCTTGCAGAGATGCAAGAAAGTCGCAGGCACGCTCTCAGAGAGAGTACTTCACGACGGTTTGCGCAAGATGCGGTAAGGAAGCGAAAGTTCCTTTCCAGCCTTCAAACGACAGACCGGTTTATTGCAGCGAGTGTTTCGCCGCAATGAAAGAAGAGAACTGAGTCTCTTCTGCCGAATCTGAAACGGCCTGTGCATTTAGCCATAGAGTGAATTTTCACAAAGGATAACGAAGCAGGACGCAACAGTCAACGGACATACCGTGAAAGCGGGTGTCCGTTTTGTTGTTTTCACGATAAACTGACAAAAAGAATTGCAGCAAGTATAGTCGTTTTCGGGATTTTTCGCAAAATATTTCATTTTTTCTCTATACAATCATGGGATTTTGTGTTATACTTTGTTTGTATAGTTTGCAGATTTTTAATCTGCGAGAGGAGTCAGTATGCCATATCAGAAAAAACCATATCGGGATCGGCGCGACGCGGAGAATTTTGATTCTGCCGAGACCGGTGCGGGGGTTGTCGTCGGCAGAAATGCTTTTCGGGAACTTCTGGCAAGCGGGCGTTCGATCGATAAGGTGTTTGTACAGCGGGGAGAACGGTCGGGTTCGATTACCTTGCTGGTTGCACAGGCCATAGAACGGAAAATTCCGGTGGTTGAGGCCGATAAACGCAAATTGGACGCGCTTTCCGGCACTTCCAATCACCAGGGGGTCGTTGCGCTGGCTGCGCAGAAAGAATACTGTACGCTGGATGATATTTTGGCCGTTGCCGCCGAGCGCGGCGAACCGCCGCTTGTGGTTATTCTTGACGGCGTGGAGGATCCGCACAATCTCGGTGCGATTATCCGCAGTGCCGATGTATTCGGCGCGCACGGAATCGTGATCCCTAAACGCCGTGCCAGCGGCATTTCCGCGATTGTGGAAAAAGCTTCCGCCGGGGCGCTTGAACATATGGCGGTGGCGAAAGTGACCAATATTGCCGATGCCATTGCGGAGCTTCAAAAAAAAGGACTTTGGATTTATGCGGCGGAAAGCGGCGGAGACAACTATCGTACGGTTGATTTCGGCGGCGCTGCGGGCGTGGTATTCGGCAGTGAGGGAAACGGGGTATCACGGCTTGTACTTGAGAAATGTGACTTCCGGGTCGGCATTCCGAATTTCGGACATGTCAATTCATTGAATGTATCCTGTGCCGCTGCGGTTGTGCTTGCGGCGATAGCCGATAAGCGGCATTCATAATTACGGAAAGGAACTTGGGCATGGAAGAAAACAGAGACAATGAAATGACGGTTGATGAACTGCTGAAAAAATTAAAAGATGATATTTTAGGATCGGATGAAGATTTGCATGCCGCCGAGCCGGAGCAAGAAGATGCCCAAACGGCGCCGGCAGCCGATGCGGATGACGGCAGGGGTTCGGAGATTGATCTTTCTGAAGAATTTGATGCGCTGCTTAGCGAGAAATTGTCCGATATAGATCATCAAAAAGAAACGGATACCGTCGAAACGGATATTTCAAAACCCGCCGCTGACAAAGGGGAAGCGTATGAGGCATTTGCCGACGAGGCAGAAGCGGACGAATCCGCGCACTTGTCCGCGGTAAATGAGGAGGATATTCTTGCTGCTTGGGGAATCGCCCGCGGCGAACTGGAAAAAAGCAAGCAGAATGTTTCTTCTGCCGGTAAAACAGAATCAGTGCCGCCGGCTGAAACGGCCAATGCAAAACATACGCGCGTATATACGATAACTCGTGTTGAGAACAAGGAGACCTATGCGCTTCGGAAACAGTCGGAGACGCAGCGGCAGGCCGTAGATTATGATCGGACGGATTATACGCTGATTAAACAGGCGCTCGGAATGGAAAAGGCCGACGCATGGGAACCGGATACGGACATGCCCGAATTTGAAGCTGTGTCTGAAAACCGTACTTCGAGGATTCCGAAAACGATCGATTCGCCTAAAGACGAATTTACGTATCAGCGTCAAAGGGACGATATTGCCGCAGACTATAAGCGTTGGAGCAAAAATTCCGGATTGAAGCTGCTTTTGGCACTGCTTGCAGAGCTTTTGCTGTTTGCGCTGGAATGCCTGCCGGCCCTTGGCGTGACGATGCCGGATGCGTTGAACTCGGCGTATTATCCGGTGGTTTATTCGATGGCTTCGCTTCAGCTTTTGTTGATTCTCGGCGCGCTTTGCTATCGTGAACTGGCAAACGGCGCGCTCAGTCTGCTGAAATTCCGGGTTACGGGTGACAGCGTGCTTGTGCTTGCGGTATTGTTTACCGTCATTTGCGATATTGTCAGTTGTGCGTTCGGTTCTACGGCTCCGATCTATAATTTCTCTGCGGGACTTTGCGCACTGTCGGTCAAACTGTTTGATTATTTGGATATTCGGCGTCAGAAATTGGCTTTTGAGATTATTTCTTCCGATGCGGCGCAGAAGTATGTCGCCGTGAAAGCGCTTCCGGTTGAAACGGCGGGGATCGTTGGTATGGAGGACTATACCGACGGCGAAGACGCACAGGTTTTGCGGGTGGAAAAGTGCAGTTTTGTAGAAAATTATTTTGCGCGCACAGACAGCCGCAGTGAACGCGATGTCGGAATCAATCGCGTGCTTGTGCCGATTATTTTTGCCGTTGCGGTGGTTGCGTTTATTTTCAGCATGGCAGGCGGGGCTCGCGTGGATGTGTCTTTCGGCATTTTTAACGCCGTGATTATGTTGGGACTTCCGGCTACGCTCTTTCTTTCAGCCAGTTATCCGCTTTATAAAGCGTCCAAACAGCTATATAAAAAAGAGAGTGCCATTGTCGGCGAGGCTTCCGTAGAGGAGTATGCGGGGACGACTTTGATCTGTTTTGATGATGCGGATGCGTTTCCGTCCTATGGTGTAGCGCTGGAAAATCTTCGTATTTACGGAAAAGGCGATATTGAGACAATTATCGAGCAGATGGGCGCTCTGTTCAGCCGGCTCGGTGGTCCTTTAAGACATGTGTTTTCTCTGATGACGACCGATTGCCCCAAGCCTTACCGTATCAAGCTTGAGCAGATTTTTGAGGACGGCGTCTGTGCGCAGGTGGACGGCGAGATGCTGTATGTCGGCAATGCCGACTATATGAAGAAAAACGGATTTTGTGTGACTGACCGCAGCGACGAGATCGGCGGCAAACATTTTTCAACGATGTATCTTGCGCAGGATGGGGAACTGCGTGCAAAGTTCTTTATCCGCTATACGCTCGACGGCGGATTTGAGTCGATCGTTCGCCGACTTGCCAAGCACGGCGTGGCTTCGGTAATTTTGACCGGCGATTCCAATATCAGCGATGAGCTTTTGGCGCGCTTTATCGATATTTCAAAGCTTCCGGTCAAGGTTGTGCGGCGTCACAATTTTGAAAACGGTGTCCGCGGAGGCCGCGCGGACAGCGGCGTGGTATCCAAGGGCGGCGTCGGCGATCTTGTACATGCGGTGACCATGTGCGATCGGGTTTCACGTGTAATCAGCACGATGAAGGCTGTTCGCATTGCGTCTGCGGCGATTTGTGTGTTGCTCACGATCTTTTTGTGCTTTATGAACTTATCCGGCACGATCTCCTCTTTGTATACGGCGATTTATCAGTTGTTCTGGCTTGTACCTGCATTGATTATTGCAAAGGTTTGTTTATAAAATCGATAGGAAAGCCGCCGCAATGGCGGCTTTCCTCAGTCTGTTGATACAATAAAAAATGCAAATAAAATACGTTTACAAGGCGGACATGCGCCGCCTTGTAAACACCTTGCGGGCGTGCGAGTGCCGACCGTAGGGAGACGCGACGGCGTGAGCGGACACGCCCCATCGTCGGAAAACCTTGGTTTTTCGACGGTCAGAAGAAAGCCGCCGCAATGGCGGCTTTCCTATCATAATAGGATTATGTGAGGAAGTATGTACGATTCATCTGTATTGAAAAATGTTTCAAAGCCCGGTCGTTACAGCGGCGGGGAGTACGGACAGATTCTAAAAAATAAAGACGAGGTAAAATGTCGGTTCGCTTTTTGTTTTCCGGATGTTTATGAGATCGGAATGTCCAATCTCGGTATGCGGATTTTGTACGGTGTGCTGAATCAGTCGCCTGACATTTGGTGCGAGCGTGTATTTGCGCCGTGGCCGGATATGCAGGAACAAATGCAGGCGCACGGTTTGCCTCTTTGCGCGCACGAGAGCGGGGATCCGTTGGCCGCGTTTGATTTTGTCGGATTCACGCTTCAGTATGAGCTTTGTTATACCACGGTTTTGAATATGCTGCAGCTTGCCGGATTTCCGCTTCGCGCCAAGGAACGCGGGGACGATTTTCCCATTTTGATCGGCGGCGGGCATTGCGCCTATAATCCGGAGCCTTTGGCGCCTTTCTTTGATTTGTTTTCAATCGGAGAGGGCGAGGAGGCGTTGCCCGAACTTTGCCGGCTGTATTTGGATATGAAAGCCGACGGAAGCTATACCAAAGCGCGTTTCTTGCGTGCGGCGGCGCGGCTTGAGGGCTTCTATGTTCCGTCGCTGTACAGTGTCGCGTATCAGGAGGACGGAACGATTGCGTCTTATACACCGGAAGCATCCGATGTGCCGGTGAAAGTGCGCAAGCGTATCGTGCGCGATCTTGACAAGGCGTACTATCCCGTACAGACATATTTACCGTATATCGAGACGGTGCAGGATAAAATGGTGCTTGAGGTGTATCGCGGATGCATTCGCGGATGCCGTTTTTGTCAGGCAGGGATGGTCTGCCGACCGGTACGCGAAAAAAGCGTAGGAAAGCTGGTTTCGGATGCAAAATGCATGTATGCACATTCCGGCTATGATGAAATGACCCTTTCCTCGCTGTCTATCAGTGATTATTCCGACATTGAGGCGCTTACGGATGAACTTTCCGCTTATGCAACCGAACATCATATCAGTCTTTCTTTGCCCTCACTGCGTCTGGACAGCTTTACGCGGCAGCTGATGGACAAAGTATCTACCGTGCGTACCGGCAGTCTAACTTTTGCGCCGGAGGCGGGAACGCAACGCCTGCGCGATGCGATCAATAAGAACGTGTGCGAAGAAGATCTTCTTCGCGCGGTCAATGTGGCATTTGACGTAGGTAAAACTTCGGTCAAATTGTATTTTATGAACGGCCTGCCCACGGAAACGGATGCCGACATTGAGGGGATCGCACGGCTGGCCAAGCGGGTATTGGATGCTTTCTACGAGAATCCGAATCACAACCGCGCAAAGCGACCGTCGGTAACGGTCAGCGTTTCCTGCTTTGTGCCGAAGCCGTTTACGCCGTTTCAGTGGGAAAAGCAGGACAGTTACGCGGAGCTTATGCGCAAGCAGGAATTGCTCAAAAGCTGTATCACCGACCGCAAGATCGTTTATAATTACCATGAAGCCAAGGTTTCTTATCTGGAAGCGGTATTTGCGCGCGGAGACCGGCGGCTTGCCGCGGCACTTGAACTTGCGGCCGAGCGCGGCGTGAAGTTTGATGCGTGGACAGAGTATTTTGATTTTGATAAATGGATGGAAATTTTCAAGGATGCGGGGATCGACCCTGATTTTTATGCGACGCGCGGCTTTGGACTCGATGAGATTTTGCCGTGGGATGTTATCGACTGCGGCGTAACCAAGGCGTTTTTGCTGCGTGAACGGGCGCGCGCCTATGAAAATGTTCCGACGAAGAATTGCCGGGAGCAATGCTCCGGATGCGGTGCAAATCGGCTTGGAGGTGAGCGCACATGCTGCCCGTAAGAGAAGCGGTTCCGCATACGGCGGTGCGCATTCGGTTTTCAAAGACCGGTGCACTTCAGTATATTTCGCATTTGGATCTTCAGCGGACGTTTACGCGGCTGCTGGTTCGCAGAGGCGTACCGGTTTGGTATTCTGAGGGATTTTCGCCGCATCCGCGTCTGGTTTTTGCCACTCCGCTCTCTGTGGGGACTGAAAGTATTTGCGAATTTGTAGACGTTCAGGTGATCGGGGCGCCCGAAGATGTGGATGTTTCGACTCTTTTTGCCGGTTTAAAGGACACCGGCATCGAGGGACTTTCCATACAGGAAGTTTATCTTCCGAGTACGAAGTTTTCCGCGATTACGCATGCGGACTATGAACTTCGCTTTTATTTGACGCAAGCCGATGAAAAGGATGCGGCAAATTACGAGGCCGCGTTGTCCGCGTCTCCGCTGGTTATTCTGAAGCGTACAAAGAGCGGAGAGCGGGACACGGATATTTCGGGGCAAATTTGCAGTGTTTCCGTACAGTTGCGGGAAGGCGGCCTGCTGATTTGTGCAAGACTTTCGGCTGACAGCGCAAATTTTCTGAATCCCGAGTATTTGGCGCGTGTTTTGCGGCAGCATGGTTTGCCGGATTGCGCTTACTCCATTCTTCGTACAAATGTTCTGTGCGGAGAAAATTCTTTCAGATAAAGAGGGACGTATGAAAAAACTGCTTTTCTTTTTGCTTTTGCTTTGTTTTTCGCTGTTTTTTACTGCGTGCAGTGAAGCGGAAATACAGCCTCCGGCTTCGGACGCTTCCATCGAATCCACCATGCCGACCTCTGTGCTGACCATTATGACCGAACCGCCTGTCGCTCCCGTCGTGGAACCGAAAGAATACCGTGTTTCTTTTATTGCGGCCGGGGACAATATTGTGTATTACGGAAATGTGCGGGATGCGCAGAAAAATGCGGAGGGAACGGAGCAGCGATATGATTTTCGCCCCTCATATACCGACATCAAGGAAATTGTTGAGGAACATGATCTCGCGTTTATCAATCAGGAGACGCTGATGTGCGGTGACGGTTATGATCTCAGCTACTATCCTCGCTTTAATTCTCCGACCGAGCTTGGAGATGCGGTTGTAGATACGGGTTTTGATATTATCGGTATGGCGAACAACCACATGCTGGACAAGGGAGAGAGCGGGCTTTTGGCTACGCTCGATTATTGGGAAAACCAGCCGGTAACCCGTATCGGCGCCTATCGGAGCCGCGCGGATTTTGATGCGATCACCGTGATTGAGAAAAACGGAATCAAAATTGCATTGTTGGCTTTCACATATGGAACAAACGGGCTTTCGCTGCCGGCATCCAGCGAGGTGTATATCCCGTATATTGATGAAGCGCTTATCCGGGAAAAGGTAATAGAAGCCGAGACGCTGGCGGATGTTACGATCGTTTCTATACACTGGGGGTATGAGAATACGTTCCGCACAAACGATCAGCAGCGTGAGATTGCAAAGCTGATCAGCGAATGCGGCGGCGATGTGATTTTAGGGCATCATCCTCATGTGATTCAGCCGATTGAGTGGATCGAAAGCGGCGATAACCGCACGCTCTGCATCTATTCGCTCGGCAATTTCATGGCGGAAATGGCGGCGGATTACAATATGCTCGGCGGGATGCTGTCCTTTGAGCTTGTCAAACGCGGGGATGAGGCTGTTATTGTTGAGAATGCGGTGTTTATCCCGACGGTGTTCGATTTTAACAAGAGCTTTTATAATAACCATATTTATCTTTTGGAGGCGTATACAGAAGAACAAGCCAAAAATCACGGAATTTCCTATTACGGCAATCATACGACCTTAGCGAAGCTGCGCGGGTATGTGACCGATACGATTCCGGCCGAATTTTTACCGGCCTTTCTCAAAGAAAATCCATAATCTTCGTGAAGCGAGAATCCTATGCTTATCTTAAGGCGATTTTATTGAAATTTGAATCTGAAATCAAAAATAAACGCAGAACATATTTTAAGGAGCAGTTATGGATAGAAAAAAACTTCCCGATTTGTTGCCGCCGAAAAAAGCGGCGAAGAGCAATTTTTTGAGCGTGACATTGATTATAATTGGTGCGCTTTGGATTGGACTTGGCATATTTTGCTGTGTATTGGAAGTCATGGAATCGGAGCCGTTTGAGAGGCCGGAGGCCGTTCCGTTTGACGCTGATACATATTCAGAGCAGGAGCAGTTTGTCAAATTCAATATGCTGTCCGATCCTTTTGCTTCATTTGTGATCGGAGAAAATCACGGCTTTTATTTTGCACTGCTCGGCAGTGGGGAAGACATCGACTTTTCCATTGTTTGTCTGTCTGCAGATACATTTGAACAGTTTCGGGATATTTATGAATTTACATTTAGCGATCTTCCGTTAGACGAAGCGCCGCGTATGGTATCGCTTTCGGGGTATGCGGTGGAAATCGATGAGGAACTGGTTGACTTTGCGATTGAATATTTCAATCAAATGTTCGGCGGGGAAATATTGACTTCCGAGAACTTTTCCGACTATTTCGGCACGTATTATTTGGATACAACAATCGTACCCGAGACGGGCACATTCGCCCCCGTTTTAGTCCTGTTTGTTTTGGGGGCGGTTGTGTTAGTGGCAGGCATTTGGCTATTTTGTAAAAAGAGAAAAGCTGTGTCTGATGTTCCGGCTTTGCAGACAGAGCCTTTGACGGGCAGTGCTACTTCAAATATCGAAGCGTCGGTTGAGGCCGAACATGTACCGACTGCTTTGCCGATGCTTGAAGAGCGAGTTGCCGTACCGCATCCAATCTTAGGAATATGGGGAGCGCTGCTCGGTTCACTTGTCGGCGCGGCTATTTGGATTGCATTGTATAAGATTGGATTTATTGCGGGGCTTGCCGGTTATCTTGCCGTGGTATGCGCGCTTTCGGGATACAAAAAACTGGGAGGCGGCATTTCAAAATTCGGAACGTTTTTTTGTATTCTTGCGGCTGTGTTTGCACTTGTGACGGCAAACGGTATTTCGTATATTTGGATGATTGCCGATGAGGTGAATGCGGCTTCTCCGGGACGCGCGGATTTTGCTTATTTGATAACACATTTCGTTGACATTATGACTTTTCTTGAAGCATGGGGCGCATTCTTCCAGGATCTTGCGATGGGCCTGTTTTTGGCTTTGATTGCAGGTATTTCTCCGATTGTTCAGAGCTTTAAACAAAATAATATCTAAAGAAGAATTTCGAAAAAGGCGAACATTCACAAGATCGTAAATTGGTTTTGTTGCAAAGCGGCATAGCATTGACTATGCCGCCTTACTTTTCTTTCCTCTCTCGTGAGCGGCTAAATGAATATAAAAGCCGCAGATTTTTTAAAAAATCTCTGCGGCTCATCATGATTGGTATGATTCAATTTCCGTTCCTATAATAAAGAGAGTGAGCGTGTGACAGCGTTTTGAAAGGTTCTGCTGTTTTAATTCGTTTGGAGTTTTTTTGTGCTTTTCATCACCATATAAATTCCCATCACAAGTATAATAAAATACACGCCTGCGCCTGTGAGGGCGGTCATTAACTTACGGAACTCTTCTCCATCTGACGCGCCGAAAGTATTGAGCATTGCGTTTTCAAGTGAGAGCATGGAAATGAGTGCGGCGGCAAAATTGACAAATTTAACTGCCGAAATCATCGGTTCTTTATATTGGCGATAACGAATGACATTTATAATTGCAACTGTGGTTATGGTAAAGGTATATGTCGCCATTGCGATTGTTTGAATATAGTGGTAGGTAAAGCCTCGGTTTTGATGAACGATATAGAAAACAATCGCACCGAGCGTCAAGTTCATCACGATGAGAAGCGCGCCGCTAAATCGGTATCTTTTCCACTGCTTTTCTAGGGTAAGCTCAGTATCCTTACGAGCATCCTTAAGGAGAAATCCTCTCATCAAGGAAAGCAACATATAATACCCTGCCAATGAATAAAACCATACGGAGTGGTTAAGAAAGCCCGTTACCAAATGAAAAAACGGAGTAGAGAAGATTCATACTCACATTTCCGTATAATGAGAGCTTTGTGCGAAATCCCACGTCCTGCTGAAATCTTACGATATAGCGGTTTTCTTTGCGATATTTGTTCATCCATGTTGCAAGTCTTGAAAATCTGAAGCATACAACGATCAAAGCATAGGCGGATATTCCGTAAGCGCAGTATTGTATGACCGGTATCACATCTTGAAAAGCAAAGCTATATATCAAGCCCGCCGCACTGAGCGCGCAAAGCAGTATGACGATATGTATAGGAGGAAAAATGATCTTCCCAAAAATCTTCTTCCGCTGATTCATTGTTCTTTACCGTTGCGATAGGGTCCCACACAGTCGATGAGCAGTTTTGCGATATGCTCAATGTTTTCCTTACAACCATTTTGCACCCAAGCCATAATGACGGCATTCATTCCACTCATATAATAGGTCAGCTTATACTTCCTGTCCTGTTCGGGAATATGGTACCTCGCCATAATATGCGTAATATAGTCGTTAAAAAGTGCATCAAATGTGTGATCTGTGCGGAAAGTACTTGGTTGGGACAGCGCGGCAATGAAAATGTTTTTGTTCTCTTTGACAAATTCCAAATACGGAACAACATAGTCGGGGGTAATCAGCATCAGTTCATCGAGAGAAGCGTTTTCTATTCTTTCTCTGTTTATCCTCAAGTCGCTTCTGTATCTGCTGTCACGTTTTTCTGTGACATACGCAAGGCTTTCGGTCAACAGGTCATTCATGGTTTCATAGTGCAAATAGAAGGTGGAGCGATTCACGCCTGCTTTCGCGCAGATTTCTTTGACCGTAATAAATTCATAGTTCTTTTTTTCAAGAAGTATGAGCAAAGCCTCGTTCATCAATCGGGCAGTATTCAAATATTTTGTCTCGTTTTTATTCATTTTACTGCCCACCTTCTTTTATTCTTCTTCTGCGATCTCGTTGGCAAGGCGAATGATATCGGATCCGTACTTCATCTTGCCTTTTTCAAGTATTTTTTTGTAGATAAAATAATTCACACTTACGCCTGCGATCCCAAGACAGCCTATGACAATACCCGTAATAAAGGTTGTGGTATTGCCGCTGCCGATGACCCCCATAGAGAAGCACATTCCCGTACCGAGAACCAGTGCGCAGATAATGCCGAAGGTATAAGCAAAAATTTCGGCAGGCCTTTTCGCCGTTCTGTCAAGCTTTTTGAGCGCAACTACCTTGGATGCCTTCTTGGGCGCATACTCGTTTGCAACGTTTTGCGCGTAAATTTTGTCTGTGTTCATTTTGAAACCTCCATTTGGTTTTTGATTTTACACTTATATTGTACCCAAAAAATAAATGAACTGAACAACACGAATTGGATTTTGTGTTGATTTGATAGGATAAGTGCGCCAATTTCTGTTTATATGGCAATCAAGACAGCGCAAGCAAAACTATGCTTGCGCTGTCCGTTTAGTATGGGGTAGTTTTTTATCGGCTTATCAAATTTCGGAATCTCTCTTTTGAAATATTTGCGCATAATTTAGAATACGTAGTTGGCTGACAAAATAACAATGCCGATGAGCGTTAGAATGATGCCGACCGCTCGGTTTAGGGTGGCGGGTTTCGCTTTATTGGCCAGTACTGCGCCGATTCTTGCAAAAATCAGCGTAAAGACCATGCAAAGCATCAACGGCCAGAGAATGTCCTTGGTCGGTGTTTGGATAGCAAAGTGAGAAATTGAGCCGGTGAGCGCGGTGAAACTCATGATAAACACGCTGGTGCCGACGGCCGTTTTCAGTTCATACCCCAGCACCGAGGTCAGGACAAGCAGCAGCATCATACCGCCGCCCGCGCCGACAAATCCGCATACAAATCCGATTCCTGTCCCCCATACAACCGATTGCAGGGCGCGGCGCTTTGCCGAAACGGCGCTCATGGTTTCTTTGGTGGTCATAACAGGCTTTATAATGAATTTGATGCCGAGCAGAAGCGTCATAAACGTAGAAAAACCGCCCATGGCCGCGGAGGGAAGCAGACTGGCAATGTAGCTTCCGACAAGCGTAAAGCAGAGCACGGTCAGCATCATGATGAGACCGTTGCGCACATCCAGGTTTTTGTTTTTTCCGTAGGTGAATGCGCTGACCGCGCTGGCGGGGACATCCGATGCCAGGGCGATTCCGACAGCCAGATAGGGGTCAATGTCTAAAAAGGTAATCAACATCGGTGAAATGACCGCGGCGGCGCTGAGTCCGGCAAAACCGGTTCCGAGTCCCGCGCCGATACCGGCAATCAAACAGACAAGAATGGTTGGAAGCATATAATTTACTCCATTTAGAAAATATTACCGCGCAGCGTATCCGATACAAGTCCCGCAAACTCCCGCACCATGTAATGCGGCAACAGTGAATTTTTGTGCGGTGCGGCGATACCGGATACAGGCACGCCGAATATCTTTTCGGCAATTTTAACAGCGCGGAAAATATGAAAGTTACTCGTGACAATGCCGATTGTGCGCCCTTCTTCGATCAGTTCAAAACTGTAGCGCAGATTTTCGTTTGTACTCGTGGACTTTGCTTCCTGAATGAGGCGTTCGGGTTCAATGCCGCGCTCGGTCAAAACACGGTACATGCATTCGGCCTCGCTGATTGCTTCACCGGGGCCCTGTCCGCCTGACAGTATCGCTATCGTGCGCGGGTTCTTCGTAAGATAATCGTAAGCTGCGTCTATTCGCCAGTACAGGGTACTGCTCGGCGTGGTGCCGCGTACCGCGGCGCCGAGTATGATGATATAGTCCAGTCCTTCTGCTCCGTCGCTGAACATGTATGAGAGGATACAAATTTCAGATGCGAGGAACAGCAGGGCGACAAGCAGAACAAGCACAAGAAAAATCCGAAAGAGCGTTTTCGGAATCGGAAGCCGTCCATAGTGAAAGGTCAACGCGGAAAAAGCGATGCAAACCGCGCCGCCGGCCGCCCAGATCCAGATAAAAGACAGCGCAAAGCCGCCGAACAGAACCGAGCTTATGTAATAGCCGAGAAACAATACGCCAAGGCTAAGCCAAATCAGGGCTTTGATATGTGCGGATTTTGAAAGTGTTTTTCTGTTCATTTATTTTTCTTTCTTAAAATATTATAGGTTGATTGCACCGCCGCAGTCTAAAAGCGGCGCTTTTGAAAGAGATACCGCGCAAAGGCCGGCCGCGCGCAGCGCGGCGCTGATTTCGATTTTGTCCGGGTGGGCGTCAAGATTCCCGAAAAACAGCACGCTGTCTTTCAATACAGCGGACGCGCCGCCGATAAAACCACAGGTATAGGGGGGCAGAGCAATATTGCCGGGTTTAATCTGCAAAACTTTGCCGTAGGGAGCGGCCGCGCGGCAGAGTCCTGCATCGGCTGAAATCAGAAGCTCGTTTTTGACGGTCAGCGCCGCGCATTTTGCGTATCCTTGTCGGACGTGGTGAATCTGATACCCGTGTGTTTTTGCATGATGCAGGACGGTTTTGGAAAAGCTGTCCGTTTTGCAAAACAGGTGCTTTCCAAGCGTAAATCCGCCAAACAGCGTCTCGCTCGGATAACCGCTTTCGAGCGGTTCAGGAACGGCGACAAGCTTTTTGTTGTTTCGGTCAAACAGTGTGAAAATCTCTCTGAAATACGTTTCCGTTGTAAAATAAGTATCTCCGAGAGACAATACAGAAATGTCGGGATGTGCGGACAGCGGAGACGCGAGCGCTGTATTTTCAGGCAGCACTGTATACGGAATGCCGAGTTCCTGCAAAGAATTTCGGCAATCGGCCGGAAATTCTGCGCCCAAAAGCAACATAAACACACCTCCGAGTGAAAAAAACAAGGCAGACCCCCAAGGTCTGCCTTCCTTTGTAAGTCTGTCTTCTTATATAGCGCGTTCGACCTTACCCGAACGGAGACAACGGGAACATACATAAACCGTTTTCGGTGTTCCGTTAACAACAGCTTTTACTTTGCGGATGTTGGGTTTCCAGGTCCGGTTTGTTTTGCGGTTTGAGTGCGAAACATTGTGACCGAACACGACGTCCTTGCTGCATACGCTGCACTTTGCCATGTAAATTGCACCTCCTAAACTCAGCACTTCTATTTATTCATTCTTAATAATCCTAACACAGCGACTAATATTATAGCACAGGAATTTCTAAAAAGCAATAGAAAAATACAATTTTTTAAAAATTCCCTTGCACAGCTTTTCTTTTGAGAACCAACGTTTGAATGACCGGCTCAATATGTCGCCAAAACGTATCGGCGATTTCCTGCATGCCGAGGTCGTTTGGATGATTGAATTGTCCGTGCGTTTCCTCACGGGTGACAATATCCCCGAGACTCATAAAGGTATCGCCGTATTTTTCTGCGACGGCCAGCTTTTCTGCGTCCAGATTGGGACGGATGTAAAAGCCCGCTGAATGAAAGACTGCAGCATGATTGTCCGGGTTTAGAAAGTTTCGCATTTCCTCGTAGGCCTGACCGAACGCTTTCGGCGGGGTCGGATCGGTATCATAGCTTTTCGGCACATTGGCACCGAAAAACAGAATCAGCAGATCCGCATGAAACACAGCCGCCTCACGGTAATTTTGCTCGGGTGAAGCGGTGTACAGATTGGCTTCATAGCCGCCCACCTGCGCGATGCAGTATGCGGCGTTTTCGTCATATGTTCGTATTTTTTGCATTAGCAGGTGGACATAATCTTTTTCCGGTGCTGAAGCAGCCATACCGCAATCGTTGTTCCATCCGATTTGCGGCTTTTTAGAGTGCTTGGTTATCGAGTTTCCGGCAAATAAAATCCGAATGCCGCTGTTTTCATGCGGAAATACAAGCTTCTTGACCTGATTAGTCGCGGGAACATTGTTTTTCTGTAAATCTCTCATAAAATCTTCCTCGTTTTTATAAAATTTTTCTCGTTTCAGATGTATGCAATTCTCCGATAAGATAACCGTCTCCGCACTCGATCACGCGCACCGGTAAAAGCTTGCCGTGCAGATTTTCCGCCGCGCGTACACGGACTTCGATAAAGGAAGCCGTGTGACCGGACCAAAGCTCGTCGATGATCTGCTCAAACAGAACGTCCTGCATGGGACGTTGCTCGGCCTGCGCGGAAAGGCAGGCTTGCGTGCCGGCGGCGCAGCAAGCGATCAAGCGCTCGGAACGCGCGTGCTTGACGGCTTCGGGAACCTGATTCGGAAAATCAGCCGCCGGTGTGCCGGCCCGCTTTGAGTACTTGAAAATATGCGCCGATAAAAGGCGCGCTTCTTTTGCGAAGGCCAGCGTTTGCTCAAAATCTTCTTCAGTCTCACCCGGAAAGCCGACAATAAAATCAGCGGTCAACTGTGCGTCCGGGAGGGCGGCGCGGATCATTTGAATGGCTTGCATGGCCGTCTTTGCATTGTATTTGCGCCGCATGGCGGCGAGCGTTTTGGAGCATCCGCTTTGCAGGGACAGATGAAAATGCGGCGCGAGTTTTTTTAAGTTTGAAATTTGCCGGATAAAATCGGGGCAAAAGAGCGTGGGTTCAAGCGAACCGAGCCGAATGCGGGCAAGCCCGTCTATGTTGTCGGCGGCTGTGAGCAAATCGCCGAGTTGTTCGCCGGTATCCGCGCCGAAAGATGTGGTTTCAATCCCGGTTAAAACAACTTCACGCACACCGCTTGCGGCAAGTCCGCGGATTTCGTCCAGTGCCTCCGCAATTTTTTTGGAGCGCACGGGGCCGCGCGCCTTGGGAATGATACAGTAGGCGCAGCGGTTTTCACAGCCGTCTTCGATTTTGACATAGGCGCGCGTGCGCGGCGCGTGTTCAATGCGCATGGATTCAAACGGCGCGCCCGCAAGGGGACGCACTTCGATTTTCGGAAGCGCTTTCCCATCCAGCAATTCGCGCGCGCGTTGAATAATCTGGATTTTATCGAGCGTACCGCTGATATAGTCCACGTCTTTCAGCGCGGCCAGTCGTTCGGGAGCGGTTTGCGCGTAACAGCCGCAGACTAAAATTTTGGCGTTCGGCGCGCGGCCGGCAAGACGCCGGATCAGCTGCCGGCATTTACGGTCGCTCTCCGCAGTGACCGTACAGGTATTGACGATACAGATATCGCATTCCCCGTCGCATGCCGCGGCGGAAAAACCGCAGCGCAGCGCCTCTTCCAATATGGCTTCGCTTTCGTATTGGCTGACCTTACAGCCGAGTGTGTAAACGCCGATTTTATACGGCATGCGCAGATCACCTCCCGAAAAGACTTTCTCATTGTAGCACAAAATCCGTCCCAAGTAAACAAAATTCGGAAAACAACTTGCAATGAAAGGGGGAATATTGTATAATACACAAAAGAGTTTTAAGATGCCGATAGGCGGATTGGAGAAAAAAATGAGCAAACTGCATGTATTCGATCATCCCCTGATTACACACAAGCTGTCGATTATGAGGCAGACAAGCACGGGCTCCAAGGATTTTCGTGAGCTTCTTGAGGAAATTGCGATGTTGATGGGCTATGAGATCACGCGTGATTTGCCGATGGAGGAGTACACGATCGAAACGCCGCTTGAGACCATGACGGCAAAAAAGATTTCCGGCAAAAAGCTGGCGATCGTTCCGATTTTGCGCGCGGGCCTCGGCATGGTAGACGGCCTTTTGACGCTTGTTCCGGTGGCGAAAGTCGGACATATCGGATTGTATCGCGATCCGGATACCCATACGCCGGTCGAATATTACTGCAAGCTTCCCGAAGATATTCAGAATCGTATTGTGATTGTGGTGGATCCGATGCTTGCGACCGGAGGCAGCGCGATTGATGCGATTCAAATGCTTAAAGCGCGCGGCGTGACCAACATTCGTTTTATGTGCCTTGTCGCCGTGCCGGAGGGCGTGGCGGCGCTTCAGGCCGCGCACCCGGACGTGGATATTTTCACTGCGGCGCTTGACCGGCAGTTAAACGAGCATAAATATATTTTGCCCGGACTGGGCGACGCGGGCGACCGTATTTTCGGCACGAAGTAAGCGATGCGGGAATTGACGGTCGGCAAAAACGACGCCGGACAGCGGTTGGATAAATTCTTGACCAAGACGCTCTACGGCATGCCGCCTGCGCTGATGTACCGGCTGATCCGGCAAAAGAAGATCAAGGTCAATCGCCGCCGTGCCGAAAATGGGCAAATGCTGTGCGAGGGCGATGTTCTGCAGCTTTTTATCTCTGAGGAGTTTTTTGACGGCGGGGAAAAAAGGGGCGAAAATGAGGCGTTGTCCCGCGTGCGTCCGGGGCTTGATATTGTGTATGAGGATGAAAATATTCTCCTGCTCAATAAGCGTCCCGGCCTGCTTGCGCATGACGATGCCGCCGGCCAGAATGATACGCTTTTGTTTCATGCCAAGGCGTATCTTTATCAAAGCGGAGCGTATGAACCGGAGTCGGAGCAGTCTTTTGCGCCCGCGCTGTGCAACCGCATTGACCGAAATACCGGCGGTATTGTGATTTTGGCCAAAAACGCCGAAACGCTTCGGGAGATGAATGAAAAAATTCGTCTCGGACAGGTCTCAAAGTTTTATTTGTGCGCTATACACGGGATTTTGCGGGAAAAGCAGGGAACGCTGCACGGCTGGCTGAAGAAAAATTCAAGTACCAATACGGTTCAAATTTATGATGCGAAAAACAAGCCGAGGGACGCAAAAAGCATCGGAACCCGCTACCGCGTTTTAGCGGAACGGGCTGGAAATTCGTTGTTGGAAGTAGAGCTTTTGACCGGAAGAACACATCAAATTCGCGCGCAGTTTGCCTATATCGGGCATCCGCTGCTTGGGGACGGGAAATACGGAGTCAACCGTGAGGACAAAAGACAGGGATACAAATTTCAAGCGCTGTATTCCTACCGCCTGCGCTTTGATTTTTCGGACACGCGCGGTAAACTCGGTTATCTTTGCGGGCGTCAGTTTGAACTTCCGACCGAGGCGGTTTGGTTTGTTAAAAATTTTATATAGGAGAATAAACAATGGTTCAGATAGAAATGGAAAACGGCGGAATCATCCAGATCGAACTGGATGCCTCCGCGGCGCCGATTACGGCTGCGAATTTTGAAAAACTGGTTCGCGAGGGGTTTTATGACGGTTTGATTTTTCACCGTGTAATCGCCGGATTTATGATTCAGGGCGGCGACCCGACCGGTACCGGCTGCGGCGGCTCGGGAACGAACATTGTCGGCGAGTTTGCGATGAACGGACACAACAATCCGCTGAAGCATACGCGCGGCGTGATTTCGATGGCGCGTTCGCAGCATCCGGATTCCGCTTCCTCTCAGTTTTTTATTATGCACGGCGACGCGCCGTATCTGGACGGACAGTACGCGGCGTTCGGACGGGTGACACGCGGCATGGAGGTCGTGGATGAGATCGCGGCTGTCGCTACGGATTATTCGGACAGACCGCGCATGGATATGCGGATGAAAAAGGTGTCCTGGATCGAGGACTGAGTCGCTGAAAAACTGCCGTAGTGCGGTCAACAGGAGCGGTATTATGAAAATTGAAACATTGGATTTGGCGGATGACGGACGCGTTAGACTGACGGCCTATTTGTTGGATAAAAGCCCCGAAATGCCCGCGATCGACAGGCGTCCCGCGCTCATTGTCTGTCCGGGAGGCGGTTATTCCTTTATTTCGGACAGAGAAGCGGAGCCGGTTGCGCTTGCTTTTTCGGCGCAGGGATACCATACTTTTGTTTTAAGATATTCAATCGGAAAATATGCCGCTTTCCCAAATTCTTTGGTTGATCTTGCGCGCGCGGTCGCATTGGTTCGCCGCCGTGCGGAGACTTTCGGCGTACAGGCGGATCATATTGCGGTTGCGGGCTTTTCCGCCGGCGGCCATCTTGCCGCTTCACTCGGCGTTTTTTGGAACGATCGGGAGATTCAGGCGCTTGCGCAGTGCAGCGGAGAAGAGAACCGTCCGAACGCGCTTGTGCTCTGCTATCCGGTAATTACGTCCTCCGAAAAAACGCATCGCGGTTCTATGGATGTTCTGCTTGCGGGGACGCAGGGCGAGGCTCGTCAAGCGCTGCAGCAGCGGCTTGATTTGTATTTGCATGTCGGACCGCAGACGCCGCCGTGCTTTCTTGTGCATACGTATTTTGACAATGCCGTACCGGTGGAAAATACCCTGCTTTGGGCGCAGGCGCTGGCCGCGCATGACATTGCGTTTGAACTCCATATCCCCCAGAACGGTGTGCACGGTCTTGCGCTGGCAAACACCGTGACGGCGAGAACGCCGGACGGCGTTATTTTGGAATTTGCAAAGTGGCCTCAGCTTTGCGGCAGATGGCTGAACGAACTTTTCGAGTATTCTGCGCTGCATCCGAAAGTGTACCCCTCTGCCTTAACGCGCGCAAGACCGTTTGGAAAATAACGCGCCTTGCTTTCACTTGTATGAACAGTCGGCAAAGTTTTTATCTTTGATATTTTGCTCCGAATATGAAAGCCGCCCTGTGCCGCAGTTCTAATTCTGCGGCACAGGGCGGCGGCTTGTTTGATAACGCCAAGCTGTCGGATATACCCGTTTAATTTGCCAATTCGGCCATGCTGGGAGAGATGGATATGACGGTTTCGTTTATGCTGGTGTCATTAAAAAATTCTTTAAAAAATGCCAGAGGAACGTAAGCAACGCCGTTATGAACAGCCGTTTTCGCTTCGTTTTCGATTTCGCGGCTCATATTGATGACCTTCAGTTTTCCCTCAAAAATCACGTTTTCGGTTCCGTTATAGAGCGTTGCCTTTTGGATATATTTATCTTCTATGGTGATCGCGCCGGTTTGCGCGTTCCAATCGACTTTATACCCAAGCGCTTCGCCGATTTTTCTGAGCGGCACCATGAGCGAATTTCCGTCATAGTAGGGCAGGCAGGGTAAATCGCTTGTGCTGAGTTCTTCCTTTTCAAGACCGACGACGATCGTGAAAGCGGGATTCTCCGTAGGATCTCCGGCTTCTGCCGAAAGCGGAAGGATAAGGGAAAGAACGCCGGCAAAGAGCAGAACGGCTGCTATAAGCTTTTTCATGTTGAGAACACTCCTTTAAAAATATTTATTCCATGCTTTCGGCTGTGCCGATAAAAATCGGGAGATCGGTTTCGCAGTCAATCAGCATATAGACGAAGGGACGGTCCAAATGTACGGTTTTTTGTTCGGACGGCCCCATCAGAGCGCATTCATCGACGATTTCCACAGCCGTAGCCGCGCCGGCTTTTGTGCCTTGTTCATCTACGGCAATATAGGATTTGTGCAGAACGCGGCTGACGTACAAATTGCCGTCTGTTGAGCGGCCGATTCCCGAAAAGTCCGCCTTCGCATGGTCAAATGCGTCGGTCATGCCCATCGCTTTGAGAATTTCGCTCATTTCCGTACTGTAGGCGCAGTCAAATTTCGGAATGGCCGCGTTTACACTTGCGCGCGCAGCGCCGGAGAGCAGCGCACGCAGCTTTTTGCCGGTCAGTGCCGCGGTATAGTCGGCTATTGATATGCTTTCCTTCGGCAGCAGCGCGGCAAACGCGTATTTGCGTCCGGCATAGTATTTAATAAATCCGACGGTATCCTCGTCTTCAAGATACAGGTCTTCCTCAGAATACATCATTTGTACGTTCTGCGTTTGTCCGGCTTCTGTCGTAAAAATTCCGTCTTGAATCTGCGTCTCGTTATAGATCGTTTCCCACTGCGCATCAAAGGCAAGCGCGTTAATCAGATACATTACGGCGTCATTCGGAATCTGATCTAAGATGCTCGGAATCATGCCGTCCGTATGCTCGCTTACCCAGGCGTTGATGTCGTTTAAGGTATCGTCGTTGAACGGCGCTTTATAAATGCCCGCGCCGTACCGGTCCGCATTGGTCTGTAAAAAGTTTTCGTTTGGTGTAAAGGTGTTGTGATCCTTGAATCAGATTGAATTTGCAACGGTAAGCTTGTATCGATCGCCGGACGAGAGCGCGTCCATATATGCGCCGAGGTATTCGTTTAGCTTATCGACGGGAAGTCCGAGAAGCGTTTCCATTTGGGACAGCGTTTCTCCGTCTGCTCCGTTTGCGGTCATGGCAAGCGCACAAAGAACGGAAAACGGTGCAATCAGGGCATTTTCGCCGCCTTTTTGGCTTTCCCGGAATAATTGAACGGAAAAATCCATGATCGGGTCGGCCGCGCTTGCGTCCGCTTTGCCGTTGCCGTCGCCGCTTGCGCGGGGCGTTATGCCGGCCATCAGATTTACGGCCTGAGGCGCGGTTTTGGCATTGTCCGATTTTTTATCGGGATGGTTTGTATGGTCCGGCGTGCTTTGATTGCCGCAGCCGGTGAGAGACAAAAGCACGGGCGCCAGCAGTCCCAAACATAGAAAGGCGGCAATAAATTTTGTTCTCATTTTACAGATGTCCTTTCTGCGTTATTTGTCGGTGTGCGGCGGTTGATTATCCGATGCGTCTTTTTGCTGCTTTTGAAATTTCTTTCTGGAATGCTTGTAGCAGGAAAGAATAATCAGCAGAATAATCGCCAATATACCCAGATAGGGGAGCAGATAGAGCAGCGAGATCAGCAGTGTCTCCAAAAAAGCTCCGAAGTTCTCAATCGAACCGGAAAAGGCGTCTGCAATGCGCTCACCGAAGTTTTTCGGGGATGCGGGCGTATATTTTGTGACCTCTTCCAGCGTAATGTAGAAGGTTGCATAAGCGACGTCCGTATCAATGGTGCGCTGTGTATTTTCAAGCGCTTCGATTTTGTATTGAACGTCGGACAGGCGGGACTCGATTTGAAGCATGTCGGATACATTTTCGGCGGCTTCGAGCATTTCAAAGAGGCGTTCCTCCTGAATGCGGTAGGATTTCAGGCGGTTTTCATTGTCGTAATACCGCGCGGTGAGATTTTCCACATTGCTTTGGAGACGGGAGACGTTATAATCGGCGGAAAGACCGCCGAGAAAAGATTCGTAATTTTGTCTTGGAACCTTGACGGTCAGATTCAGCGTGCGCGTCCCCCGCGGATTGACGCCGCCGAGATTATAGGCGCTCTCTGAAATTACAATACCGCTTGCACCCGAAATGGATTGATGCAAAGCGTCCATTGAGGTTTCAAAGGTTTCGGTTTCCAGTGTAATATCGACTGTGTAAACCAACTTTTCCTCGGAAAGCACGGTGCCGACGTTATCACTTTGCATCGGTGCGACAGACAATTCATCGGCGGAATCCTGGATACCGTATTCCGGTTTGTACCCCTCGACGGCGGTCGTTTGAAAGACGGTTCCGTTACTTTCATAATATACATCACTGTCAAATTTTTCCGAACCGGAATACAGCATGTCGCTGTTTTTGGCTTCTCCGCAGGAGACCATGCCGAAGCACAGCAAAAGTGCAAAGACGAGACAAAAAAGTTTTTTCATAGCGCAGTACCTATCCCTTCTTAAAAATAAAAAATTTGGAAAGCACGTAATTCAGGATAACCACAAAAACAGCCAGTGAAATTTTAACGATATAGTCATTGAAACCGAAATGCTTAACGAACAGGGCAAAACCGCCGTTTTCCAAAATGCCGGAAAATATGCGCGCACCGAAAAAAGAGATTCCTTCGCGCACGAGCCCACGGCTTTTCGTCTCCTTGCTTTTGAATACAAATAATTTATTTGTGACAAATGCAAAAAGGACGGACACGGTCCAGGCGATCAGCTGCGAGACAAGCGCGTCTGCCGCGCAGACGTCGGCAAGCAGCGCATAGGTCAGAAAATTGACGGCGGTGGTCAGACCCCCGAAAAAAATATAGGAAATGATTTCACGGTATTTTTTGCAAATTTCTTTGATTTTTTCCATTTGCTCTTTAGTCGGTTAAAATCCGAAATATCCTCACTCAATTTTTTTTGCAGCTTCTTCTATTTCCGGCAGGCTCGCAATCAGATTCAGGGCGTCGAGCAGTGCGTTTGCACTCATGCCGGGCGGCAGGCCGAATGCCTGTGCCAAACGGTCGCGCTTTTGGGCGCTATTTTGCCCGCCGGAAAGTCCGAGCAGATAAAAATCCCGTTTTGTAATCTCCGCGTGTTTGTCGGCGCCATGATCCTCAAATGCGGAAAAAAGCGCGCGCAGGCAATCCGCGTCGATGCCCTCAACGCCGAGCGTCCCTTCTTTAGACGGAGCACGTTTGCGTTTTTCTTTGCCCTCGATGCGCGGAATGTAGAGGTTGTACACCTTTTCCGGCGGGAGCATGCTTTTGATGTGGGAGCGAATCACTTTCCCGGCGCCATCGCTGTCGCAGAGCACGATCACGCCGCGTTCGGAAAGCCGGCGGATAATCGCCTGTTTTTCTCGGCTGTTGAACAGCGAAAAGCCGCCGGTTGTGATAATTTTTGCGTCCAGTATGGATTCCAGCTTGATTTTATCGTATTTTCCCTCGACGATGACCGGCAGGGAAAGGCGTATTTTTTTACTCATAAGCGCGCCGCCTCGCAAACAAGCGCTTGCAGACGTCCGAAATCACTGCTTTCGCTTTTGATTTTCAGATCCGCATCCTGACAGATGGACAGGACGCTGCTGATTTTATCCAGCGAATGTTTGGCCGCGGCCGCTGCGTAGAGCTTTGCGCGGTATTCGTTCATTTTCAGTTGCTTTGCAATATCGGGTACGGACATGCCGCTGTCCAGACAGACACGGATGCGGTAAAGATCAATGTATGTTCCGTATATGCCGGCAAACGCGGCCGCCGGACGCGCATGGTTTTCTTCCATTCGGCAGAGAATTGCGAGCGCGCCGTCTGAATCGCCCGCAAGTACGGCGTTAGACAGACCGAACGGCTCCAGTTCGCCGTTTTCGCAGCAGACGGCATCGATATCCGCCCGACTCAGCAGATCTCGTTTTTGCGCGTGCAGATAAGCGCAGAGTTTTTCGATTTCGCCGGAAAGCGTCATCATATCGCTGCCCACAAGTTCAATCAGCGCGCGCAGTTCCGTATCGCCGGCCTGTATGGATTCGGTTTCAAAGTGCCGGAGCGCCCACGCCATAAGCTGCCGAAGCCCGGCGCGCGGGAAATAGGCGGTTTTCGCCGCCGCATCCAGCGATTTGAACAGCGCGGACGGGCGGCTGATTTTGCCTGCTTTGGCAATGCCGTAATCCAGCGCTCCGTTTGGCACGTTCATCAGAATGACCGCGTAGTCATAGCCTTTGGCTTCTTCGAGAAACTCGCAGAGCGCGGATGTTTCCTGCGCTTTTAATTCGTTAAAATTGAACTCGCAGAGTTCAATCAGCTTTTTCTCTTCAAAAATCGGCGGCGTGGCCAGCGCGTCCGCGGCCGCATCGGCGGAGAAGCTTTCCGGTGAGAAAAGAATATGGTTAAAAGGCGCGTACGGCGAGTCTTTGACAACGGTACGGCGGATTTCTCCGGCATAGTACCGTTTCAGGTAGTCTTCTTCGCCGAACAGCAGATAGGCGCCGCAGGGCGCTTTTGCTTCCTTTTTAATATCAATAGCAGCCATATTGACCTCAGTTTAAAATTGAAAGTTTCAGATTGGTTTTTTCGGTCAGCACGCCGCCCATTTCGACCAGATATTCTGCGGTGAGCGTGCCGCCGTCAAACGTGATGGCGTTGTTCATATGCAGGGTATTGACACAAAGTTCAATCGGGAAATAGGGCGTTTCATAGACGCAGAAATGCCGCCGTCCCGCCTCAAAGACAAGCGCGGTCGAAACCTCGCCCTCGCGAAGCAGGCTGACAAGCGTGGGATCGTTTTTGTCAAAACAGATGCGGGTGGTCGATCCCTCCATGCCGGTAATTTCGGATTCGTCGTATTGAATTTCGATGCTGTTATCCTGCTCGGAGACGATGCAGTCGGTGGTCAGCGTGGTGGTTTCGGCGGATTGCACCGGGCCGTCTGATGTGCGCTCACGGTCATCGAGTACGGAATTGCCATCCGCGTCGTATTGCAGAATGGTGGATATGATTTCGGCTTTGGCTGTTCGTTTTTTGATTTCTGACATTTTTTGATCCTCGCTTATTCTTCAGGTTAAATATAGCATATGTCCGCCTGAAAGTCAATCGCCGCCCGATTTCTCATAATTTGCCTTGTGTGGACGCCTCGGTTTTGTACGACACTACATATGATAACCGTTTCATCCTGTCTATGGAATTTGCGGCGCGTTTAAGAGATCAAACGGTGAATTTTGACATTGAGGTGCATGTATGAAAAAATTTTGTGTGGTTTTGCTTTTGTCCGCGGCACTCTGCGTCGGCGCCGGCGCTGCGGTTCCCAGAGAATACCTTGCAAAAGCGATTGCAGTCGGTACGTCGGGCGAGCCGTTTGTGGTCAAGGTCGCATACGGCGAAATGCTGATGCGCCGTATAGACAGTGCGCTTTTCCCCGATACGCTGCCGGCGCTGGTTTACGCAATGGAGCAGAGCGACGCCGTTCGGCGCGCGCTGCCCGGCGACGCCGATTTGTGCGCGGCGGATATTGCAATTCAAAATCTTGGGTTTGGCGGCGGCGCGCTGTACTTTTCAAAATGGAAAGACGTAGAAAACACGCCGCTTTCCATGCGAAGCGGCGTGCGTTTGTACGATTGGTTTTTCTATTCCTGAGATGAATCTTCTTTGGCCGGTTCCATATAGATCCGGCGGCGCAGGACATTGGCTTCGGTAATCCGGATGCGCATCGGCTGTCCGAGACGATATATCGTTTTGCCGCGGCCAAGCGTCCGCGCGTTTTCATCAAAAGAAAAGCCCTCGCCGATCCTTTCGATCGGAATCAGTCCCTCGCAGGTGTTTTCCAGTTCGCAGAAAAGACCGAACGGCGTTACGGAACTGATGACGGCGTCAAATACATTTCCGACTTCTTTTTGCATGTAGATGACTTTATATAAGTCCTCGATGTCCCGCTCGGCGGTCATGGCGCGCAGTTCGTTTTCGCTGGAGGCTTCGGCGCTGATCTTGGCAAAGCGCGCGTATTTCGAGACTGCGGCATTCGCGCCGTTTGCCATGGCATATTTTAAGATTCGATGGATCGAGAGATCCGGATAACGGCGAATCGGGGAAGTGAAGTGGCAGTAAAAAGCAAGTCCGAGGCCGAAATGATCGGCGCGCTTTTCGCTGTATTTGGCTTTCATTTGCGCGCGCAGCGTCACTCTGGAAACGACGCGCTCGATCCCTTTTTCGGCCGCTTCACGCAAAATGGGGGCGAATGCGGCGGTAGCCAGCTTTTTTTGCCGCAGGGGAAGAATGGATAGTCCCGCATTGTGTATAAAATTTTTATACGCAGTCAACTTTTCATCATCCGGCGCCTCGTGGATACGGAACACGCAGGGAAGCTGATGCGCGCACATATAGCGTGCGACCGCTTCGTTTGCCGTGAGCATAAACTGCTCGATCAGGCGTTCCGCGTCCCCCCGCTCGCGCCGTATGATGTCGATGGGCATCCCCTGTTCGTTCAGAACGAATTTCGCCTCGGCGCTTTCCAGTTCCAAAACACCGCGTATACTTGCCCGGTTTGCCAGCATTTTATAGAGCGGAAACATGGACAAAAGCTGCTTGTAGACCGGTTTGTATTTTTCATAATAGGGGGACTGCGTGTGATTTTTGAAAAGATCGTTTACTTCGCTGTAGATACCATGTACTTTTGAGCGTATAATCGTGTTTTCAATCTGACAGCCTGTAATCGCGCCGGTGTGATCCAGCGTAATCAGGGCGCTGAGCGCATATTTGTCTGTGTTTGCGTCGAGCGAGCATACGCCGTTTGACAGGCATTCGGGCAGCATCGGTACGACTTTATCGGTGAAATACACGCTCGTTCCGCGGGCAAAGGCTTCTTTGTCCACGGGCGTTCCGTATCGTACATAGTGGGATACGTCGGCAATATGCACGCCGAGCACATATCCGTCGCGCGTAACTTCCAGTGAAATCGCGTCGTCCAAATCTTTGGCGTCCGCGCCATCAATGGTAAAAATCACGCTGTCGCGCAGATCCAGCCGCCCGTTTTCGGAAAGCGGCTGCGCGGCGGCCTTTTCCGCTGTGCGGAGCACCTCTTCGGAAAATACGGTGCGAATGCCGTGTTCCAGCAGTACGGATTCGTAGTTGGCGCCGAGCGAGTCCGCCTCGCCGAGCACGCGGAGAATTTCTCCTTTCGGCATGCGCACGCCGTCGCCGTAATCGGTCAGGCGGCAGAGCACCTTGTCTCCGTCGCGGGCGTCGGCAGATTCGGCGACTTTTACGTCGAAGCAAAGGCGCGGATTGTCGGGACGTACACGATAGATCAGGTTTCCGCGCTTGGTGCGTCCGTATTCAAAATAGGTGCCGCAAAAGGTTTCGATCCCGCGTTGTTTGATTTCAACCACAACGCCCTCGGCGTGGTATTTACGATCGGGCTTCGGGGTTAGATCGCGTTTTTTCACATGTATGACAACGCGGTCGCCGCTTAAAGCGCCGCCGCAGTTTTTGGCGGGAATAAAGATGTCGTCGGTTAAATGAAATTGTTCATCGGCTTTTACAAAGCCGAATCCGCGCTCACTTGCCGAAAAAACGCCCTCAATGACCGCCGTGTGCGCGCCGGGCGCTGTTTTGCGGCTTTGATTTTCCAAAATATGCCGGATGCCGGTGTGTTTGTGTCCGGCTCGCTTTTTTGCAGAGCGGGGAAAACTGTTTTTTACATTCTTTTTTCGCATGAAACGAAATTACCTCGTTTGAGTGTGGCTGCGCCACTTTTTTATTTTCAGGTTTGGATATGATGTGCAGTAAAAGGGCATTCGGAATGTGACTGTTTCACGGTCATGGCGTGAATACCGGTTATAATAAAGGAATCCGCTTTTTAGTATAAACCAAAAGCGGATTCTGTAAACTTATGATTTGATTTATTCAGCTTCAGCCGAAGTCGTTGTGCTGTCGGTCGCGTCCGTGGTGGTTTCATGGTCGTGCTCGTCTTCGTCCTCAGCAGCGGTTGTTACAAGCCCCTCATAGCCCTCCGCGCCTGCAAGACCGAAATCTACGTTTGCGTTATAATTGACGTCGGGCTGGATAGCGTACATGGCGATAACGATCACAACAAAAACGACGGCGACCGCGGTGGTAGCGGTTGAAAGCATCTTATCTATCGCCTTGCCTTTGGTTTTCCCGAAAAATGTTTCTGCGCCGCCGGCAATCGTACCGGAAAGATTTTTTGCTTTACCGTGCTGCATCAATACGGCAATCACGAGAAAAACCGCGCAGACCAAAAGAATGATTCCCAATATCAGTTCAAAAGTACCCATGTCAGAGCTATCCTCCAAAATTTCAACGAAATTCATCTTATCGAATTATGCGGATGTACAAGCATATGCTTGCAACGCAAAATACATTTTAGCATATGGCGCACTAAAAAGCAATACAAATTTTAAAATTCTGCCAAAATATATTTTTAATACATAAACTTATGAAACAAAACGGTGTTTTTTTTGTATTGCCATATTCATATTGATATGCTACTATAATATATAAATATAGAATTATACAGACGGAGCGGTGGAATGAAAGAACAGTTCAGAAATCCGATTACCGAGAGCGGTCCGGATCCATTTGTTGTTTTTTTTGAAGAGAGATATTATTATGTGTACAGCGCGGCGGGCGGTTTGTACGTCAGCTGTGCGGAAAATATCCATAAACTGAAACGAGACGGCAAAAATGTGTTTATGCCGCCGGAGGGCACTATGTATTCAAAGGAATACTGGGCGCCTGAAATTCATCTGATCGACGGCAAATGGTATCTGTATGTCGCGGCGGATGACGGACAAAATGCAAATCATCGGATGTATGTGCTGGAATCGGAGAACGGCCGGCCGGACGGCAGCTATAAAATGCTCGGAAAAATCAGCGACCCGTCGGATTGCTGGGCGATCGACGGCACGGTGATGCACTATGGCGGCCGGCTTTATTTCGTTTGGTCGGGTTGGGAACACGCCGGCAACACCATGCAGAATCTTTATATTGCGCCTATGTCCTCGCCGACCGAGATTTCCGGTATGCGCGTGCGTATTTCCACGCCGGAGTATGACTGGGAATGCCGCGGCGCGGGGCCGACCAAGACCGGAAAAGAACTCCCCAAGGTGAACGAAGGGCCGCAGATTCTTTATAAAGACGATGCGGTACATATTATCTACTCCGCGAGCGGAAGCTGGTGCAGGCACTATTGCCTCGGACGCTTGACATTCCGCGGCGGCGATCCGCTGGATCCGAAATGCTGGAAAAAGCATGAGACCGCGGTATTTGGCGAAAACGAGGGCGCTTACGGCCCCGGACATTGTTCGTTTACAAAGAGTGTGGACGGCAGCGAGGACTTCATTGTTTACCATGCGCGCCTGGATGCTTCAGGCGGCTGGCAGGGGCGCGGTATGCGCGCGCAGCCGTTTACCTGGGACGGGGACGTTCCGGTTTTCGGATGTCCGGCTACACCGGATGAATGGGTAAAAATCCCGGTTTGATGGGACTTTGTATGATTTTGTAAAAAATAAATTGAATATAAGAGGGTAAGATTTTGAAGTACATACTGGAAAATGAACAACTGAAAGTCGCGGTGGCTACAAGAGGAGCCGAACTTCAGAGCTTGTATTCCAAGTCTCTGGAAAAAGAGTTTTTGTGGCAGCCCGGCGCGGAGATATGGAACGCGCACTCAATTCTTTTGTTCCCGAATCCGGGACGCATTGCGCATGACCGCACGATCATCGGCGGTAAAGAGTATCCGGCTACGATGCACGGTTTTGCTAAAGATATGGAGTTTACGGCTGCCGAGGCGACCGATACCCGTCTTGCTTTGGAACTGGCGGCAAATGAGGACACGCGCTTTTTCCTTCCGTATGCATTCTTGTTCCGTGTGATTTTTGAACTGAAAGGCGATCTTTTGGAGCAGCGTCTTGAGGTTGTCAATCAGGATAAGCAGACCATTTATTTTTCGCTCGGCGCACATCCCGGTTTTTATTGCCCGATCGATTTGTCCGAGAGCGGCGACGATTATGTGCTTCGGTTTGACCGCTCACAGGAGATTGATCTTTTGGAGAGCGAGGAGGGCACCCGTCTTTTGACCGGCAAAAAGACGCCGTTTACCAAGGGCGGCACCGATATTTTCGTCGGCGAGCATTTCTTTGACAACGGACCGATGCTGTTCGGCAATGTCAAGGCGGATACGATCACGCTGCTTTCCAAAAAATCGGGTCGTTTTGTTGAGATGGGCATCCGTGATTTCCCGTATATGTGTCTTTGGGGCGTCGGCGCAAAAATGCAGATTCTCTGCATTGAGCCTTGGTGCGGTATGAGCGATCTCACAAATACGGATCATGTTTGGGAAACCAAGCTCGGAATCGAGAAAGCGGAAGTGGGCGAAACTTTTGCCCGCACGCTGACCTATCGTGTTGGTTGAAAAAAGTATTGCAATTTAAAAAAGAATGTGGTATAACTAAAGGCAGGATGTCGCCTGCCTTCGGCGGAGGCGTTGGCTTTTGCCGGTGACGGGCGGTCTGTTGTCGAAGCGCTCTTGAAAAAGGGCGGTCCCTTATCGAATACCGAAGAATAAAGGCGCTGATGAAGTTTGCCGTGTCCGATAAAACGTATACAGAGAGAATCGTTTTGGCTGTAAGCGGTTTTGCGTTTGGACATGCGCGTTTCGCTTCGGAGCCGGCAGGGTGAAACAAAGTAGCCCGGTTCGGGTGCTCCCGTTACAGAGCGGTAAAGTGTCGGCTTTATGTCGGAATGCGGGTGGTACCGCGGATGTTGATCACAATGTCCGTCCCAGCGATTGGGGCGGACTTTTTTCGTTGTTCAAATTTTATAGTATATAGGAAATAGGAGGCGTTTTGAATTTGAAAGAAATGCTGGAAAAAATCAAAGCCGAAGCGGCGGCCAAGCTTGAGGCGGCCAATGCCGATATAGAGGCGATTCGTGTGCAGTATCTCGGAAAAAAGGGAGAACTGACCGGTGTGCTGCGCGGCATGGGGGCGCTCAGCGCGGAGGAGCGTCCGAAAATCGGTCAGTTGGCAAATGAAGTGCGCGCGTATATCGAACAGCGCATTGAGGACCGGCGCGCAGCGCAGGAAGCGGCGGCATTGCAGCAGCGGCTTGCGGGCGAGACGGTGGATGTCACCATGCCGGTAGAACCGATGGAGCACGGTGTGCGCCATCCGCTTTCGATTGTGCAGTCCGAGCTTGAAGATATTTTTATCGGTCTCGGCTTTGAAATTGCGGAGGGGCCGGAGGTTGAGTATGATTATTACAATTTCCAGGCGCTGAATATTCCCGAAAATCACCCGGCGCGGGACACGCAGGATACGTTCTATATTACGGATAAAATCCTGCTCCGTTCTCAAACTTCGCCCGTGCAGGTTCGCACCATGGAGAAAAAGCGTCCTCCGATCCGCGTGATTTCGCCCGGACGCGTATATCGTTCGGACGCTGTGGACGCCACGCATTCGCCGCTTTTCCATCAGCTTGAGGGACTTGTGGTGGATAAGGGCATTACCATGGGGGATTTGAAAGGGACGCTTGAACTGTTTGCGAAAAAGATGTTCGGCGAAGATACAAAAATCCGCTTCCGTCCGCATCATTTTCCGTTCACCGAACCCTCGGCGGAGGTGGATGTCTCCTGCTTTGTCTGCGGCGGCAAGGGCTGCGCGCTTTGCAAAGGAGAGGGATGGATCGAGATTCTCGGCGCGGGCATGGTGCATCCCAATGTGCTGCGCGGCTGTGACATTGATCCGGATGAATACAGCGGCTTTGCTTTCGGTATGGGAATCGAGCGCATCGTTATGCGCAAATACAACATTCATGACATGCGATTGCTCTATGAGAACGATGTTCGGTTCTTAGAGCAGTTCAGATAAGGAGGACGGACAGATGAATCTTTCAAGAAAATGGCTGTCTGACTTTGTTGACGTCCGGGATATATCAAATAAGGAGTACTGCGACCGCATGACGGCTACCGGTTCCAAGGTGGAGGGATTTACGGTACTCGGGGATGATATTGACAATGTGGTTGTCGGCAAAATCCTGAAAATTTCAAAGCATGAAAATTCCGATCATTTGCAGATTTGTTCGGTCGATGTCGGAGAATCGGCGCCCGTACAGATTGTGACCGGCGCGCAGAATATTTTTGAGGGCGCGGTGATTCCGGTCGCCAAGGCAAACTCGCATTTGCCGGGCGGCGTTACGATTAAACCCGGCAAGCTGCGCGGGGTGGAGTCAAACGGTATGCTCTGCTCCATCGGCGAGCTTGGACTGACGCTGCATGATATGCCGGACGCTGTCGAGGACGGTATCTGTATTTTAAATGATTCGTTCGGGGAGATGATCGGCCGGGATATTCGGGATGCGCTGATGCTTGCGGACGATGTCGTGGAGTTTGAAATCACGCCCAACCGTCCGGACTGCCTGTCCGTGATCGGTCTTGCCCGTGAGACAGCCGCTTCGTTTGGCCGTCCGGCGCACATTCCTGAACCGAAAGTGCAGGAGGCGGGCGGCAGCGTTGATACGTATATCAAGGTGAAAATCGACGCGCCCGAACTTTGTCCGCGTTATACGGCGCGCGTGGTGCGCGATGTAAAAATCGCGCCCTCTCCGCTTTGGCTGCGGATGCGCCTGCGGGCGGCCGGTGTTCGCCCGATTAACAATATTGTGGATATTACCAACTATGTTATGCTGGAATACGGCCAGCCGATGCATGCGTTTGACTATGCCTGCATAGACGGCAGCGCGATTACCGTGCGCCGTGCCGGAAAGGGCGAGGCGTTCCGTTCGCTGGACGGGAAGGATCATACGCTTGAGGACGGAATGCTGGTTATTGCGGACGATCACAAAGCGGTTGCGCTTGCCGGTGTGATGGGCGGCGAGAACTCTGAGATCACGTCCGATACCAAGACCGTTGTATTTGAATCGGCCTGCTTCAGCGGTCCGTCTGTCCGTGTCACTTCCAGAAAACTCGGTATGCGCACGGAGTCATCCGGACGCTTTGAAAAGGGACTTGACCGCGAAAATACCTATCCCGCGCTGGAGCGCGCCTGCGAGCTTGTCAATCTGCTCGGCGCTGGCGAAGTGGTCGGCGGTGTGGTAGATGTATATCCGGGCAAGCAGGAACGCACAGTACTCAAACTTGAGCCGGAGCGCATCAATCGTTTCCTCGGCATCAATGTCAGCGGCGAGTATATGCGGCAGGTGCTGACAAGCCTCTATTTCAAAGTGGACGGCGACCGCGTCGAGGTTCCGTCTTTCCGCGAGGATGTGGCCTGTATGAACGACCTTGCGGAAGAGGTTGTGCGGATTTACGGCTATAATGAGATTTGCTCCACGGGGATTTCGGGCAATATGACGCAGGGACAGCGCAATGCGCC
The DNA here is from genome assembly GCA_900546635.1 of uncultured Eubacteriales bacterium. Classification (GTDB taxonomy): domain Bacteria; phylum Bacillota; class Clostridia; order Oscillospirales; family CAG-272; genus UMGS902. The sequence continues at coordinate 36,687 of URDS01000012.1, forward strand.
GCAGCGCTTTGAATACGGCCTGCACAGCGTGCTTTGCGGCATGGGACTTGACGAGATCAATACATTCTCGTTTATCTCGCCGAAGTATTACGATAAAATCAATCTGCCGTCTGACAGCGGTTTGCGCAAGTCGGTTACAATTCTGAATCCGCTGGGTGAAGATACAAGCGTTATGCGTACAACGGCTCTGCCCTCGATGATGGAAGTGCTGGCGCGCAACGCCAATTTCTCCAACGAAAACGTCGGACTTTATGAAGTGGCGACTGTTTATATTCCCGCCGGTGCGGATACGCTTCCGGATGAGCGCAAAGTTTTGACGCTTGGGTTCTACGGAAAGGGCGATTTCTATACGCTCAAATCCATGTGTGAATCCGTGCTTGCGTATGCGCGCGTTTCTGCGGAGTATGTGCGGCAGACCGAAAATGTTTCCTATCATCCGGGACGCTGCGCGGAGCTTCGCACGGCGGACGGCGCGTATCTCGGCGTTTTGGGACAGATTCATCCGTCGGTCGCGGAAAATTACGGCATGGATACGCCGGTATATGTTGCACAAATGGATCTTCGGACGCTCTTTGAAAAACGCGGAGCGGAACCTGAGTATCGTCCGCTGCCGAAGTTCCCGTCATCTGCGCGTGATTTCTCCTTTGTCTGTGCGGAGGCCCTTGAAATCGGCGCGATTGAGAAAGCGATTCATTCAAGCGGCGTAAAGCTTTTGGAAAATGTTCGTCTTGTGGATGTTTATCGCGGCTTGCAGATCGGAGAGGGCAAAAAGAGCGTAACCTTCCGAATCACGCTGCGTGCTGCGGATCATACGCTTACGGTTGAAGAAGCGGATAAAGCAGCAAAGAAGATACTCGGCGCTCTGGAGCGCGCGCTCGGTATTACAATACGCCAGTAAAAAAAGATAAGCCCGCCGGCATTTTATTGCCGGCGGGCTTTCGTCTGTTGATAAAGTGAAAACTGCGAATACAATACGTTTACAAGGCGGACATGCGCCGCCTTGTAAACACCTTGCGGGCGTGACGGCGCGAATACACCTCCCGAAGGAGGACTCCTTTGTGGCGTCAGGACTCCTCCCGGCTACGCCGGGCCCCTCCTCACGCCTATACGCGCCCTATCGTCGAAAAACCTTGGTTTTTCGACGGTCTGAAGCGGTCTGGATACTTCCAGACCGCTTTCAAAATGCGCTTTTCAGATTTTAAAATGCACAGGCAGTCCCGCTTCCCGGCGATAGCGGATTTCACCCTCAATCAGCGGACGCAGGTAGTCCAGGCATTTATCGGTCACGTTGTTGCCGGAGGGGGTAATGAATGCGTCCGGCACGCGCCGCACTTTATTGGCCACCTCGCGGACATCCACGCTGTCAATGGTGATTTTATACCCGACCTTGCTCCGGTTAAAATTCATCATATGACCGCTGATACCGCGCAGGGCAAATTCGACCGCGCGCCGGCCGATTTGCACCGATTCCCGTATGTCCGTGCGGGAGGCGATATGCGAGGCGCAGCGCTGCGAGGTATTAAATTCGACCGCGCGCGTTTTGCAGCCGATTTCTTCACGCAGTGCAAGCGCAAGACAGGTACCGGTACCGGAAAGCTGCGTATGACCGAATGCGTCCGATTTGCGTCCGGGCAGACTCTCGCATACATAGCTTCCGTTAGAAAATTTAATGCCCTCGGAGACGGCGATGACTACGTTCGGATGCGCTTTGAGCGCTGTGCGCACGTCCGAAAAAAAACTGTTCATATCAAATTCGCGTTCGGGCAAATAGATGAAATCCGGGCAGCATCCGCCGGACAGGCGGGGCAGCGCGGCGGCGGCGGTCAGCCATCCGGCGTCCCGCCCCATGATTTCGGTGACTGTGACGGCTTTTGTCGTGTAGACGGCGCAGTCGCAGAGGATTTCCTTGACCGAGGTGGCTATGTACTTGGCCGCCGAACCGAAGCCGGGCGTGTGATCTGTGCCGAACAGATCGTTGTCGATGGTTTTCGGTACGCCGATCACGCGCATTTCATAGCCGACGCTTTCGGTATACTGCGAGAGCTTTTGCACGGTGTCCATCGAGTCGTTTCCGCCGATATAAAAGAAAAAACGAATGTCGTATTTCTTGAATATCTCCAGCATGTATTCAAACGGAAGCGGATTTTCAAGCGGATCCGGAAGCCTTTTGCGGCAGGACCCGAGCGCTGCCGCGGGGGTGGCCTCAAGGTCGGTGAAGCGCTGCTCACTGCTGAAGATCTTTCCGAGATCGACCAGCCGTTCCTCGCACAGCCCCTCGATGCCGTTGCGCATGCCGTAAATTTTGCCGATCGTGCCCTTTTCCGAGGCGGCGAGCGCCCCTCGGATTACGCCGGACAGCGTGGCGTTGATGGCAGCAGTCGGTCCCCCGGACTGTCCCACCACGGCGTTGCCGTAGAGTTTCTCCATTGTGAAATCTCCATTCTATTTTATTAACAGGAATAGTATACCATATTTGTTTTTGGCCGTCAATCTGCCGACCAAAAAGAGCGTGATTTTTTCAAGGGGGTATATGACCGAAGCGCGGATGCTTTTGTCGGATGCTCTTGACGGCGGCGTATGCTTATGATAAAGTAAGGTAGACTGTTTTGCGCGCGTTGCAGACTTACAGGAGGCAATAGATGCAGGAGATGAAAGAAAAGGATCCGGATGCTTTGATGCAGGCCGGTGCGCGGCTGGGACTCGGAGACTGTCCGTCCCGCAGCGCCGAAGTCGCGGGCGGCTGGATCAACCGCACATGGAAAGTAACCTATCCGCGTCCGAACGGCCGCTGTGAGACGTATATTCTCCAGCGGATCAACCGAAACGTGTTTCAAAATGCGCCGGCAGTGATGGAGAACATCGAAAAGGTTTCCGCGCACATTTTTTCAAAGCGCCCGGATACGGTCTTTCCGCGCTTTTGCCATGCACCCGACGGACGCAACTATTTTGAATCGCCGGACGGCGGTTTTTGGCGTGCCTATCGCTATATTGACGCGGAAACTTTCCTGTCGTGCCATGATTTGCAGGTGTTGTTTGAAGCCGGCGGCGCGCTCGGCGATTTTCAGGCGCATCTGTTGGATTTTGACGCGTCGTCTCTGCGGGAGACGATTCCCGGCTTTCACGATGCCGCGCGGTATTTGGAACGCTTGCTTGAGGCGAAAGCGGCGGATCCCCTCGGACGCGCGCGGGCGGTGCAGGCGGAATTTGCTTATCTTTGTTCCATGCGATCGGCCGCCGTGCGCCTTGGGGATGCGCGCGCCGCCGGACGTTTGCCGCTTCGCGTTACGCACAATGACACGAAGCTCAGCAATGTTCTGTTTGACCGCTGTACGCATAAACGTCTGACGCTGGTCGATCTGGATACGGTTATGCCCGGACTTGCCGCCTATGATTTCGGCGATATGGTGCGGTCTGCGGCGGCGACCGCGCCGGAGGATGCGGCAAATGCGTCGGATATGGCGCTTGATCTTGCCGGTTTTTCACAGATTGCCAAGGGGTATCTTGAGGCAGTGGGGGATGTTCTGACGGCGGACGAAAGACAGAGCCTTGCGTCCGGCGCGCTTGCGGCGACGCTGGAGACCGCCGTTCGCTTTTTGACGGATTATATAGAGGGAGACCGGTATTTCCGGATCCGGTATCCCGAACACAATTTGGTGCGCGCGCGCAGTCAGATTGCGCTTGCGCGTTCCATGGAGGCGCATTTTGCACAGATGCAGGGGATTATCTGTGCGCTTTCGGGCGGATAAAAGAGCAGGGGGAAGATGGAATGAAAATTGAACAGTATGAGAAAATCAATGTGCGTGGCGTGGATTTTTTGAACGTCACGCTCGGTGAGGCCGCCGAAATCGGGCGGCAAATGTTTTGCGGCGATTCTATTTGCGCCGTGTTTACACCGAATGCGGAAATCGTGCAGATGTGTATAGAGCAGCCGGCTTATTATGAACTGTATAACAGCGCCGATATGGTCGTGCCGGACGGCGCCGGTGTGGTAAAGGCCGCTAAAATTCTCGGCACCCCGCTCAAGGGCAAAGCGGCCGGGGTTGAGCTTGGCGAAAAAATGCTGGAATATTGCGCAAAAAGCGGAGACGGCGTGTTTTTTCTCGGTTCAAAACCCGGCGTGGCGGAGGAAGCGGCGCGCCGGATGTGTGAAAAATATCCGGGGCTTTGCATTTGCGGAACGAACGACGGTTATTTTCAGAAGTCGGGCGCGGAAAACGATGCGGTTGTGGAAAAAATCAACCAAAGCGGCGCGAAGCTGCTTTTTGTATGCCTCGGCGTACCCGTTCAGGAGGAGTGGATTCGGGACAACCGTACACGTCTTGAAACGGTTCGGATGTGCATGGCGCTGGGCGGAAGTCTGGACGTTTATGCAGGCGCGGTAAAGCGCGCGCCGAAAATTTTTATCCGTCTGTCGCTTGAGTGGCTGTACCGGCTTATAAAGGAACCGCGGCGGATCGGCCGTATGATGAAGCTGCCGAAATTTATTTTGGGGACGTATCGGGAAAAAGCGGCTTCCGGGCGGCGGCGCCGGTCATAATTCATGCACAAATTGTATAAAAAAAGTCCGGGTTTGGGCTATGCGCAAAAGGCTTTTCACAAAATTGATAAATTTTCATCAAGACACTTGTATAATTTCAAATTTGTGGTAAAATAAAATGCGGATAGTACTATGCTTATATCCTGATTGATTCATGCAAGACAAAAATTTATTTATATTTTGGAGGACTTTGAAATGGCAGTTAGAGTTGCAATTAACGGCTTTGGACGCATCGGTCGCCTTGCGTTCAGACAGATGTTCGGCGCAGAGGGGTACGAGATCGTCGCAATCAACGACTTGACCAGCCCAAAAATGCTGGCGCATCTTTTGAAATATGACACCGCGCAGGGCAGCTATGTTGCGGCCGGTCATACGGTAACCAGCAAGGAACCTGTTCTGGCCGAGGACGGCAAGACTGTGGTTACGCCCGGTTCTGTCACGGTAGACGGCAAGGAGATCACAATTTATGCAATGCCGAAAGCGGCGGAGCTTCCCTGGGGCAAGCTGGATGTAGACGTTGTACTGGAGTGCACGGGCTTCTACTGCTCCAAGGATAAAGCGCAGGCACACATTGATGCCGGCGCGAAGAAAGTTGTCATTTCGGCGCCTGCCGGAAAGGATCTCCCGACGATTGTTTACAGCGTAAATGAAAACACGCTGACGGCAGAGGATAAGATCATTTCCGCTGCTTCCTGCACGACGAACTGCCTGGCTCCGATGGCAAAGGCGCTCAACGACTATGCGCCGATTCAGAGCGGCATCATGACGACCGTACACGCATATACCGGCGACCAGATGATTCTGGACGGTCCGCACAGAAAGGGCGACCTTCGCCGTGCACGCGCGGGCGCGCAGAATATCGTTCCGAACTCCACCGGCGCTGCAAAAGCGATCGGTCTTGTTATTCCGGAACTCAACGGCAAACTGATCGGTTCCGCTCAGCGTGTTCCCGTTTGCACCGGTTCGACCACGATCCTGGTTGCGGTTGTAAAGGGAAAGGATGTCACGGTTGACAGTGTGAATGCCGCGATGAAAGCTGCTTCGTCTGAGTCGTTCGGCTACAACACGGATGAAATCGTTTCTTCCGACGTAATCGGTTCGCGCTACGGTTCGCTGTTTGATTCCACACAGACCATGGTTGCCAAGATCGACGACGACACCTATCAGGTTCAGGTTGTTTCGTGGTACGATAACGAGAACTCTTACACCAGC
>URDS01000013.1 GCA_900546635.1 uncultured Eubacteriales bacterium
GCATGTCCGCCTTGTAAACAAATTTTATTGCAATTCCTATCTTTATCGACAGACTAAAGGGACTGCCTTACACGGGCAGTCCCTTTTGAACTTTAAAAAATCAAATCCGGCCGCGTTTCCTACAGGCCGTGCGCCTCGATGTACGCATCCATGCGCGCGCAGAGCGCGGCGTCGTTTTTCCATACCGTATCGCGGGGAAGCGCGGCAAGCTCCCTCTTCAGTCCGTCATAGACCGCGGTCATCTCGCACTGCCGCATTCCGGTCGCCGCAAGCACCTTGCGGTTATCCATAACGCGGTCAAACATGCGGTCGTATTCCAACTGCCACCGCGCGCCCCGCATCGGTTCTTTCGGGTCGATCAGCGTCAGATAATCCGCTTCGGGAATCGGTACAAATTCAAGGCCGATCAGTTCCCTGTAGTAGCCCGCTACCGTCTCCCATGTGTTGTGCTCAGCGGTGCAGAGACTGTAATGCTCGCAAAGCGCTTTTTCATTGAACAAAAGGCGCGAAAACAGCTTGGCCACGTCGCCCGCCCAGGTCATGGTGGCCTGCGCGCCGAGCGCTTCGCGCGGAAGCAGGACCTTTTTGCCCTCAAAAGCGCGGCGCACAATCACGCTCGCCTCCAGTGTCACAAGCTGATAGCGGAACTTGGAGAATGTAATCGCCGGACGCACAACCGTCCAGTTGCAAAATTCCGACCGTTCAAGAATGTCCTCCTGACGCGCCTTGGCCAGCGCGTAGGTATCGGTCGAGAGCATATCCGCATCCTTAGAAACGTCCAGCAGCTGCGGTGAGGTTTCGGTGATAGGATGCACCTCGTCCGCGTACACGCGGTAGGAGGAAAGATAGATGTAGTGCCCCGTATTTTCCAGCAGAAGCCGGTGGCGCGTTTCAAACAGTTCGGTGCTGTAAATCATAAAGTCCACAATTCCGTCATAGCCGCGCGCGAGAATCGGGCGGATAAACGCCTCGTTCTTCGCGTTGCCCACGGTGTAAGTCAGATTCGGATGCTCCGACTTTACGTCGTCCAGCGAAACCACATCCACCCTGTAGCCTTTTGCCAGCAGTTCCGGCACAAGATAAACGCCCATTGCGCCCGTACCGCCGAGCACGAGCACGCTTTTTTGATTTTCCATGGTAAACCCTCCCTCTGAATACTTGCGTTTATATTTATTTTAATCGCTTGACAAGCGGACGGCAATATTCTATACTGTAAAAAAACAGATACGATTCTGCAAATAAAGGGCGGATTTTTGAAATGAATGATCTATCTTTCTGCAAATCCTTTGCATTTTGCGCCTTTCAGTTTACCCGCAACCGCCATACCGACAAATCCTGCGGCACAATCTGTCATCATATCGGCCGGCTTACAGCCGGACGCGCCGAATTTGTCACGGACGGCGAAAAAATCTGCTTTGAAGCCGGCGATGTCTTCTTTATCCCCTGCGGCTGCCGCTATCACTCCTATTGGTACGGCGAGGACAAGATCGCCTTTGAATCCTATGCGTTCACCTATACGCCCGACGCGGGCGAAACGCGCTACACGCTGCAAAAGCTGAATCTCACGCCGCAGGCGCAGCGCTGCATCGAAGAACTGTCGGCGGACAGGCGCGTAACGCCCAAAAGCGTCGGGCTGCTCTATCAGTTTCTCGGCGAGGTGCAGCCGGCCATGACCGCCGCCGGAAAGGATGCGAAAAGCGCGCTCGTCGAGCGCGCAAAGCGGTATATTCTCGCGCATCCGGATTTTACCGTGCCGCAGCTTGCCATGCACTGCCGCGTCAGCGAATCGAGACTGTACGCGATATTCCGCGAGGTTACGGGGCACACGCCGGTCGGCGAAAAGCACCGCGTGCTCGCCGACCGCGCGGCGGCGCTCCTGCAAACCACCGATCTTTCGGTGGAGGAGATCGGCGAACGGCTCGGTTTCGGCACGGCGGCATATTTCCGCAAGGTTCTGCGCGCCGTTTACGGTATGACGCCTCGTGAGATACGCAAGGGGCGGCATGACGAATTGTAAACGCATCCGAGCGATTCGGGCGGGCGGTGTGTTTTTTCCCTCATATTTTTTCCTTTACCGACAAGCAAAGCCCTCTCCGTAAAATGAGAGGGCTTTTGCAATTATGAAAAATAAAATTTTCGGGCAGCAGAGCGCGTATTGTCGCCCCATTTGGCGGTGAATTCGCATAGTAACGTCTTCTTTTGGGGGCATATTTCCCGTACCGACGTGATTTCCCGTACCGACGCGGCAAAAAAGGAAGACGCACTGCATTTTACCTGCCGCAGCAACTGTTTTTGCGGGCAGCCGGAATCCGTTCACGACTACCAAACAAACGGGAGCATTTTGTATTTAACTTTCGCTTTATATTCGGCGTATCCGGGCAATTCCTTTTCAAGCAGCGCTTCTTCATTTCTGATTCGCTCTGCAATCAGAAACGGATATATACAAAAAATCAAAAACGAAAACAGCGAACCGAGCACAAGCGGCATGGACAGAAAAAGCAGCATCGTAGCGGTATACATGGGGTGTCTTACAAGACCGTACAGCCCCGTATCGATTACCCTTTGATTTTCCTGAACCTCCACGGTTCTCGACAGATAGGTGTTTTCGCGCAGCACCTCGGCATACATCAGATAGGCGAGCAAAAACACGGCGGAAGCGGCAAGAACAACACCGCTTGGCAGCATGAACCATCCAAAGCGGTAATTGAAGCCCGCAAGCAGAAAGCCAAGCAGGAACATCACCCCGCTTCCAAGCAGAACTTTTTTCTGCGCACTATGCTTTTCCTTGGCGTTCAGTCTTTTCCGCAGCAAGTCGGGACTGCGAAACATCAGCACAATTCCCGCAGCGAACATCGGTATGAATAACAGCCCGATAAGCAGCCACGCATTCCGGTATGCAAAGCTGCCTGCCGGCACAAACAGCAAAAATCCGACGAGCAAAAGGCCGCTTAAAAATTTTATGATGGCTTGCGCAAACAGCTTTCTATTCATTTTGTCCTCCGAGTTTACTGAATTTATCCTCAGTATAAACCAACCCGTCGAAAAATGCAAACACTTCCGGCATCGTTGTTTTCAGCACAAATAAGCATCGGTCTTTGGATTTCAAAAATTACTTCTTCAAATTTCCTCCGTTTGCCGCCGCTGCATTCTGTACCAGCTGATAAATCCGTAAATATCGTTGATGAAAAACATAAAAAAACAGATCATGACCGAAAGATAGGATGCGTCAGTCAACGACGCCAGAATCCACAAATAAATCAGCACAAGATCATTTGCGGCATAGGCGGCGGCATAATAGGCGCTGCGGCGGAACGTGAGATACACGGCGACAAAGCTGGTTGTGACGGAAAGGGTACTCGGAATCAGATTGGCGGTGTTAAACGCCCTGAGGATAAAATAGAAGATACCCGTGACAACTGCGCTGAGCATAGCCATAAAGACGATTTCTTTTCGCTTTAAGCGATTGACTCTGACTTCCGCCCGGTTGCCGTTATACGGATGACGCAGCCAGGCGACAAGGGCGAACGCCGCCATCGGCGCGGTCATGCCGAGATAGGTGAGCATTTCGCCGTAGTAGGCAAAGCGAAAGGAGATCATGCCGTAGATAACGCTGAAAACAATCATCAAAAGCTGCCCTATGGGATTGCCCTTTGCGGTAAAAATGAGCGAAGTCGCGCCGATGAGCGAAGCGGCAAGCGTGAGATAATTTTCCCTGTCAAAAAGGCAAAATGAAACCGCGATAAACAGTACCGAGGCGCACCAAAGTATTTTTTCGGTTTTTGTGAAATAGTTTAAAATCTTTTGTTCTTTCATACGAACGCCATACCTCCTCAAAAAAAGCATTCGCATACACATCTTCCAAGACCTAACGATGTGTAAAACGAATGCTTTCGCATTTCCTACCCGGTGGCAGATTTGCTGTTCTGACGAAAAACAGCGAAAATATTCAAACGTGCATCCCGGTGTTTTGGAAAACGCCGGGAATTTTTTCAAACGTGCATCCCGGTGTTTTGGAAAGCGCCGGGAATTTTTTCAAACGTGCATCCCGGTGCTTTGGAAAGCGCCGGGAATTTTTTAAAAAAGCGCTGCGCGCTCAGCTTCCGCGCTTTGCGCCGCTCGTATCCGGTTTCTCCAGCCGCTCGATTTTGTCCGGCGTGATGCGCACGGTGTACGCAAGGGCAAGGGCCTCGTCGCAGAGCGCGTCAAAATCAAGCTTTGCCGCCTCGGCCGCGACCTTTTCGGCTTCGGGGCGGGTTTTCGGATGCCGGGGCGTGAACACCGTGCAGCAATCCTCATACGGCAGAACCGACGTGTCGTAGGTGCCGATTTTGCGTGCAGTCTGCACGATTTCTTCCTTGTCCATGCCGATGCAGGGACGCAGAACCGGCCGGTCGGCCATGGCGTCGGTCACGCAGATCGCCTCCAGCGTCTGGCTTGCGACCTGGCCGAGACTTTCGCCGGTGACAAGCGCGCCGCAGGCGTGCGCCTGCGCCACGCGGGAAGCCAGCACCATCATAAAGCGCCGCAGCAAAAGCGTGAAGTATTCCTCGGCGCAGTTCTTTTTGATTTCCTCCTGAATGCGCGTCAGCGACAGCACATGCACATACATCCGATCGGTATAGGCGGTGAGCAGCTGCGCCAGCGAAAAGACCTTGTCCCGCGCCCGCTCGCTCGTATACGGAAAGCTCTCGAAATGCACCGCGTCGATCTCCATGCCCCGGCGCGCCATCCGGTATCCGGCGACCGGACTGTCAATGCCGCCCGAAAGCAGCAGAAGTCCGCGCCCGCTCGAACCGAGCGGCATACCGCCCGCGCCGCGAAGCTGATCGAAGTGCAGATACGCGCCCGCCTCGCGGATCTCGACCCGCACGATCCGGTCGGGATTTTTCACATCGACGCGAAGCGCCGGCATACAGTCCAGCACATAGCCGCCGACCGCGGCGCAGATTTCGGGCGAACCGAGCGGGAAGCGCTTATCCGAGCGCTTAGCCTCGACCTTGAACGTGCGCACGCCGGCCATGCGGCGGGGGAGATATTCGCGCACGCAGGCGCGCAGTTCCTCCATGCTTTTTCCGCAGACGGCGGCGACCGTCACGCCCGTAAAGCCGAAAAGCCTCGTCATGCTGTCCAGCATACCCGCAAGATCGCAGTCCTCGCTCTGCGGCTCGATATAGACCGTGCTCTGCATGCTGCGCACCGAAAAATCGCCGTAGCGTTCCGCCCGCGCGCGGATGCGGCGGAGCAGCATCGCCTCAAAGTGCGGCTTGTTCGCGCCCTTGAGCACCAGTTCCCCGTATTTGCAAAGAATAATTTCTTTCATATCAGCCTCGAACAGCGCCGTCCGAAAACACGGCGTATTTTACAGTGGTCAAAGCCGAAAGCCCCATGGGGCCGCGCGCGTGCAGCTTCTGCGTGGAAATGCCGATCTCCGCGCCGTAGCCGAATTCGCCGCCGTCCGTGAAGCGGGTGGACGTATTGACATAGACGGCCGCCGCGTCCACGCGCTCGGTAAAGCGCGCCGCGGCATCCCGGCTGCGGGTGACGATCGCCTCACTGTGCTTCGTGCCGTATTTGTTGATGTGACAGATCGCCTCGTCCACATCCTCCACCGCTTTGACCGACAGGATCAAATCGTTGTATTCCGCAAAGAGGTCTTCTTCGGTCGCCAAAGCGGCCTCTGCAAAGCAGTCAATGCAGTTTGCGTCCGCGCGGATCTCCACGCCGTGCGCGCGCAGATCCGCTTCAAGAAGCGGCAAAAAGTCCTTTGCGACCGCGCGGTCGCAGAGCAGGCTCTCGGCCGCGTTGCAGACCGACGGCCGCTGAACCTTGGCGTTGAGAATGATTTTGCGCGCCATGTCAAAATCGGCGGTTTTTTCCACGTACACATGGCAGTTGCCCGCGCCCGTCTCAATGACCGGCACCTGCGCGTTGTCCACAACGTGCTGGATAAGTCCCCGCCCGCCGCGCGGGATCAGTACGTCGATATACCCGCGGATGCCGAGCAGCGCGTCGGCGCCCGCGCGCTCGGTGCGCTCGACAAAGCAGACCCCGTCGCGCGGCAGTCCGCAGTCGGAAAGCGCCTCGCAAAGCAGATCGCGCAGCGCCATGCCGCTGTGAAGCGCTTCCCTGCCGCCGCGAAGCAGCGCCGCGTTGCCCGTCTTGATGCAGAGCGCCGCCGCGTCGAGCGTGACGTTCGGCCTCGCCTCGTAAATGACCGCGACCACGCCGAGCGGCACCGTCCGCTCGTGAATCTCAATTCCGCTCTCCCGCGTCCAGACCTTTTCGCCTGCAAGCGGGTCGGGCAGCGCGATCAGCGCTTCGAGCGCCGCCGCCATGCCCTCAATCCGCGTCTCATTCAGCATCAGGCGGTCGAGCATCTGCGGCGCAACGCCGTTTTCCCTGGCTGTCGAAAGGTCGATCGCGTTGGCCGACAGCACGGTCTCTTTTTTCTCCCGCAGCAGCGCGGCCGCGCGCGCAAGCACGGCGCATCGCTTTTCATGCGAGGCGCAGTTCATCTCCGGCGCGGCGGCTTTCGCGCGCTGTTCCAGTTTTAGAATATAATCGCGTATTTCCACAAGTCAAACCTCTTTCGCGTCAAAATATGTACCCCGCGCCGTTCCGTCCAGTACGCCGTACAGGATTTCCGGATCGGTGCCGTTGACGATCATCATGGGGATGCCCGCCTTACTACAGATCTGCGCGGCGAGCAGCTTTGCCTGCATACCGCCCGTGCCGCGCGCGGTGCCCGCGCCGCCGGCGGCTTCGACCATCTCGTCCGAGACTGCTTCCACATAGGGAATCAGCTTAGCGTACGGATTTTTGCGGGGATCGCTGTCAAAATAACCGTCGATGTCGGTCAAATTGATCACGATGTCCGCATGGCAGACCACGCCGACATAGGCCGACAGGCGGTCGTTTCCGCCAAATTCAAGCTCATAGCTGGAAACCGGGTCGTTTTCATTGATGATCGGGACGCACCCCATCCGCAAAAGCTCCTCAAACGTGGCCTCGGCGGCCTCGCGGCGCGTCGGACTGTCGATAACGTCCCGCGTCAGCAAAATCTGCGCGACCGTATGGCCGTACAGCGAGAAAAATTTTCCGTAAATCTTCATGAGTTCGTTTTGCCCGATGGCGGCGAGCGCCTGTTTTTCGCGCGTGCAGGTCGGACGGTGATAGCCGATTTTGGAAACGCCGGCGCTGACCGCGCCGCTCGAAACCAGAATCACCTCGCAGCCCCCGTTTTTCAGATCGGACAAAACCCGCGCAAGCGTCTCTACCCGGCGCAGATTCAGCCGCTCGGTATCGTGGGTGAGTGTGGACGAACCGATCTTGACCACAATGCGCTTGATGTCCTTTTTCTCTTTCATTTCCCGATTTTCTCCGCAAATAAAAATTTTTTCAATAAGGGCTTCAAATCCCTCTGTAAATATAGTATAATAATACAGTCAAAGCCGCGCGGAAAACTCCGCGCCGCCGCCCCGATCGCGCGGGCGCGCGCCGCCGGGCATAAGCCGGACTTTGGGAACGGATTCAAGATCTCAAAGACGGCGAATCGCGCGGGTGCGCGCCGCTGCGCGCGCATGCGGCGCAAAGCCGGACTTTCGGGCGGCGAAACAGACCGAATCATGCGAGTCCGCATTTGTATCATTATAAAGCAAGCGGGCGCGTTTTGCAAGTAGTAGAAAAGAAAAGGTGACGATATATGAAAGAAAAATTTACAATCACGCTGATGGATATGCCGGTCAGCATCGTAAGCGACGAGGGCGAGGACACAGTGCGGGCGCTTGCCGCCGTACTCAACGAGCGGCTGCAAAGCCTGCTCTGGAAATCCCGGCAGATCTCCAAAACCGAGGCGGCGCTGTTCTGCGCGCTCGACTATTTAGGCGAGACGCAGAGTCTGAAAAAGCGGCTGGAGCGCGCGGAAGCGCAGCTTGAGGTCTACGCCGGAAACGTGGTGCGCCTGACCGAGGAAAACGAGCGGCTCTCCAAAAAAGTGGACGAGCTTGAAGCTCGGCAAAAACGCAAATGACCCGCCTGCCCGAACTGCTTGCGCCCGCGGGCAGCTTCGCGGCGCTGCAGGCGGCGATTGAGGCGGGCGCGGACGCGGTGTATTTCGGCGGCGAACAATTCGGCGCGCGCGCGTTTGCGCAGAACTTTTGCCGCGACGAGCTTTGCGACGCGGCAAAGCTCTGCCGCGCCTACTCGGTCAAAAGCTATGTGACGCTGAACACGCTGATCTTCGACCGCGAGTTTTCCGACATGCTGCGCTACGCCGCGTTCCTTGAAGAAGCGGGAATCGACGCGCTGATTGTCGCCGACCTCGGCGCCGCGGCCTGCATCCGGCGGCATATCCCGACCATGCGGCTGCACGCCTCCACGCAGTTTTCGGGCCACAACGCGCAGGCCGCGAAAATGCTTGCCGAAAACGGCTTTGAGCGCATGGTGGCGGCGCGCGAGCTTTCCTTTGAAAACCTTTCGCGCCTGTGCGCGGCCTCGCCGATTGAAATCGAGGTGTTCGCGCACGGCGCGCTCTGCGTCTGCCACAGCGGGCAGTGCCTGTACAGCAGTATGCTCGGCGGCCGGAGCGGCAACCGCGGCATGTGCGCGCAGCCCTGCCGTCTGCCGGACGCGCGCGGGCGCTACCCGCTCAGTCTGCGCGACCTTGCGCTGGCCGAGCGCATTCCGAAATTGATCGAAACGGGCGCGGCCTCGCTCAAAATCGAGGGGCGCATGAAGTCGCCCGAATATGTTTATGGCGTTACGAGCGTCTACCGCCGCCTGCTCGACGAGCGGCGCGCGGCTGGCGCGGAGGAAATGCGCCGGCTTTCCGAAATTTTCAGCCGCGGCGGTTTTACCACGGGCTATTTCGACCGCAAAGTCAACCGTTCCATGCTCGGCGTGCGCGCCGAGGAGGACAAACAGAAAAGCCGGACGCAGACGCCTTTTTCCGGCCTTCGGCGCAAATGTCCGGTCCATATCGACTGCACGTTTGCGTCCGGGAAACCCTTTCGGGTCGCGGTAAGCGGCGAAAAGGGATCTGCCGAGGCCGCAGGCGGCGTCCCCGAGACGGCGAAGAACGCGCCGCTTGGGCGGCAGGCGCTTGAAAAAAATCTTTTGAAGCTGGGCGGCACGCCCTATACGGCAAAATCGGCCGATATTGCGTTTGAAGAGGGGCTGATCCTGCGGATCGGCGAAATCAACGCCGTGCGGCGGGAGGCGCTTTCGCGCTACGCTTCGCTCGGCGAGCGTGCGCATGTCGTCAAGGGCGATTTTTCCGAGCGCCGGCGCGCGGGATTTGAACCGATGCCGCCGACCGCGCTTGTGATGCGCGCGAAAAATCTGCCCGCCGACCCAAAGTTTTACGAATATTTTGAAACGGTCTTTCTGCCGCTTGCCGAATTTTCACCCGCCCTTTTTCCGCGCGTGCGCGGCGTACAGCTGCCGGGCGTGGTTCCGGACGACGAGTATGCCGGCGTTCTTCGGGCGCTGCGCGCGGCGCGCGCGGCGGGCGCGAACTTGGCGCTTGTCGGCAACTACGGCCATCTTGCGCTTGCAAGAGAGGCCGGATTTGAAAAAATCTGCGGCGATTTCAGACTGAACGTCACAAACGGCTTTTCCGCCGATTTCGCAAGAGAAAACGGCTTTTCCTCGCTGATCCTCTCCCCGGAACTGAGCCTTGCGCAGGCGCGGGACATCGGCGGGCAAAGCCGGATGATTGTATACGGCCGCGTACCGCTGATGCTGCTTGAAAAATGCGCGGCCAGCGAGGTCGCGGACTGCGGCGCCTGCTCCGCCGACCGGGCGGCGCTCACCGACCGGCGGGGCGCGCGCTTTCCGATTCTGCGCGAGCCGCCGCACCGAAACATTCTGTTCAACAGCGTGCCGGTCTATATGGCGGACAAGCCAGTGCCCTGCGGCGGACACTTCATTTTTTCCACGGAGAGCGCGAAGGAAGCCCTTGAAGTGGTCCGCGCGTACCGGGAAAAGCTGCCCCCTTCGGGCAATATAAGGAGAATCAGAGAAAAATGACCCCGAAACTGTACCTTGCCTCAAATTCGCCGCGCCGCCGAGAGATTCTCAAGCGGATGCGGCTGCCCTATACCGTCTTTACCGCCGAAGCGGACGAGCGTCTCGCGAAAGATGTTTCCGAGGAGCAGGCCTGCGAGATTCTCGCCGTGCGCAAGGCCATGGCCGCGCGCGACCGCCTCCGCGCCGCCGGGGAATACGGCGAGGATTCGCTGCTGCTCGCGGCCGATACGCTGGTTTTCGCAGACGGGTGTGCGCTCGGCAAGCCGAAGGACGAAGGCGAAGCCCTGCATATGCTGCTTTCGCTGCGCGGCCGCGGACATACGGTCCGCACCGGCGTCTGCCTGCTGCGCGGCGCGCGCTCCTTTTCGCTGACCGACAGCGCGGTCGTGCGGATGCGCGATTTTTCAGAGGATGAGGCCGCGGCCTATATCCGCACGGGCGAGCCGCTCGACAAGGCCGGCGCGTACGGCGTTCAGGGCGTCGGATCGGTGCTTATTGAGCGCGTTGAGGGCGATTTCTTTACGGTAATGGGCCTGCCGCCGAGCGGCGTGTACCGCCTGCTCGCGGCGGCGGGTATTTCTTATTTCGACCGGATACAGGAGGGCGTATGAAACTTGGCGTATCGAAGTTCAGAGTCTCGAATAACATCGGCGTGGATCTCGGCACCTCCAACACCTTAATCTGCCTTGCCGGGCGCGGAATCGCGCTGCACGAGCCCTCGGTGGCGGCGGTCAACAGCCGCACGATGGCGGCCGTGGAGGTGGGCGACGCGGCAAGCCTGATGGTGGGCAAAACCGCGGGCGAGCTTCAGGCCTTTCATCCGATCAAGGACGGCGTGATTGCCGACTACGACGTGGCGGTCGCCATGCTGCGGAAATTCATCCGCAAGGTCACGGGGCCGATTCTGCTCAACCGCCCGAAAGTCGCCATGTGCGTCCCGCACGAGATCACCGGCGTTGACCGGCGCGCATTCGAGGACGCGGCGATGGAGTCGGGCGCGCGGAGCGTAACGCTGATCGAAAAGCCGGTCGCCGCCGCCATCGGCGCGGGCGTCAAAATCGGCGCGCCGCGCGGCAGCTTTATCATCGACATCGGCGGCGGCACGACCGAGGTCGCCTCAATAAGCCTCGGCGCAATTGTGACCTCCGGTTCCATCCGCATCGCGGGCAACCGGCTGGACGACGCCGTTATGCTCTACATCAAGCGGCGCTACAATGTCTCCATCAGCCCGAAAACCGCCGAGGCGCTCAAACAGCGCATCGGGTCGGTGCACCCGCAGACCGACGCGGGTATGCTCGAAATCCGGGGCAAGAATCTCACAAGCGGCCTGCCCGTCACGCTGAACGTAACCTCCGGCGAGGTCCGCGAGGCGATGAGCGACCAGATCGAGCAGATCATCGACTGCGTGCGCGCGGTGCTGGAGAAAACGCCGCCTGAAATCTGCGCCGACATTTACGACCGCGGCGTGATTTTGACCGGCGGCTGCGCCAATCTGCGCGGCCTGCCGATTTTGCTGTCCCAGATCACCGGCGTGCGGGTCACCGTGGCCGAAAGGCCGTTTCAGACCGTGGCGCTCGGCCTCGGACGCTTTGTGGAACATCCGGAAAACTTTCCGTATTTGATGCAGTACCGCGCAAAATAACCGGGCGCTTCCGGGAAAACATGCAGGAGAACGGAATGGGTAATTTTTTCAGAAGTCGGGTCTTTGCGGCCATGCTGACCCTGTTTATCATTCTGGCCGGCATCCCGACGATCCTCTGTTCGATGGGACAGGGGGATTTTGTCAAGGACACGCTGATGAGCGTCGTCACGCCCTTTATGCGGGGCGCCGCGTTTGTCGGGGAGTCGCTTCGCGGGTTCGGCGAATATTTTACTGAATTTGACCGCCTGAAGGCCGAAAATGCGGCGCTTGCCGAGCGGGTCTCCGAACTGGAGGATCAGATTTACAACGCGCAGCTGCTGGAGGATGAAAACGAGTGGATGCGCGCCTACCTCGGCATCAAACGCGCGCGCACCGATTTTGTGCTGTGCGACGCCGATCTGATCGGCAGCGATTCGGGACGCTATATTTCCGCTTTCACGCTCGACCGCGGCTCAAGTTCGGGGGTTGAAGTCGGGATGCCGGTGATTACCGACGCGGGCGTGGTCGGCCGCGTGACCGAGGTCGGACTCACGTTTTGCCGGGTGTCCACGATTATCAATTACGACTCGTCGATCGGCGCGTATGTCGAGCGCAGCGGCGAGGTCGGCCTTGTATGCGGAGATTTCGAGCGGCGTTCGGACGGCGACTGCCTGCTCCGCTATCTGCCCTTTGACGCGGATGTTCAGGTGGGCGACAAAATTTATTCAAGCGGACTCGGCAGCGTGTATCCGCGCGGACTTTTTATCGGCGAGGTTACAGAGGTGACCGGCGACAGCTACGACCATACGAAAATCGCGGTCGTTCGTCCCGCCGCGGATCTCTCCTCGATCTCGCGGGTGATGATCCTGACCGATTACACGGTCTACACGGAGGCGCGGCATGAGGATTAACATCCGCAAGCAAACCCTTGTCAAATCGCTCTGCTATTCGCTGCTCTTTTTCGCGCTGCTTTTGTTTTCCGAATCCTTTCTGCCCGCGCTCTGTCCGGGCTTTGCCGCGCTCTGGCTTCTGCCCGGCGCGCTGGCCGCGCTCGCGCTCTTTGAGGACGAACGCTACGCGGGGCTTTTCGCGGTTATCTTCGGCGTTCTTGAAGAATGCATGAGCCGGGGCGGCCGCACGGTGTTCCCGCTCCTCTATGTTTTGTTTGCCCTGCTTTGCGCCTATCTGTACACGCACGTTTTCGTGCGGAATTTTCTCTCCTGGTTTTGCTATACCACCGCCGGCCTTGCGCTCTGCGCGCTCGCCGAACTCTTTTTTCTCGTCGCGCGCTGGGATCTGCCGGCGCATATGCTTTTGCAGGAAGTACTGCCCGCGTTTCTGGCCTCGCTGCCCGCCTCGCTTCTGCTCTACCCGATTTTTTCCAAAATCAAAAAGAAAACCACCCGCGAAGGATACGCATAAAGCGCCGGACACGCATATCGCGTCTGCCCGCAAAAGGCGCGCGAAACGCTTATCTAAGCGAACAAACCGCAGCGCCGCCAACTGCCGCGCGCGGGACGCTTTTCCCCTGTATTTTGCTTTGAAAGGAGACGCTTTTCCATGAAAAAACTGCGCACTACCCTGCGGCTTTCGATTCCCGGCGCGCTTTTTCTGGGAATCTGCGCCGCCTATCTGATTATTCTGATCAACATACAAATCACCGGTCAGGACTATTATGCGATCATCAAAGAGGAAACGTATACCCGATATGTTTCCATCGAAGCGGCGCGCGGGGAAATCTATGACCGGAACGGCCTGCCGCTGGTCATCAACACCGAGGCGTACGACATCAGCTTAGAATACGGCGCGATGCCAAAGAGCAAGGCCGACTTCAACGACGTGATTCTGCGCACGGTATCGGCCGTGCGGGAAAGCGGGGGCGAGGACCGCCTGACCGAACAGAATTTCCCGTTTACGGGCGCTTATCCCGATTATGTTCTAAACGAGGAGTTTCTCGATACCGGCTCCAACCGGGCAAAATTTGAAGCGCTGCTCGCACGGCTGGAGCAGCCCGCCGACGTCGACTGCGAAGAACTCCTCGACTTTCTCAAATTCCGGTACGGCCTCACCGACAAAAAGGGCGAGGACGCCGGTCTGTATACCGCCGCCGAAGCCGATCTTTTGCTGCGCATCCGCTATGACATGGAATACCTGCAATTCAGCCGGGTAGAACCCTACACGGTAGCCGAGCGCGTGGACATTCGGACGCTCACCTATGTCAAGGAGCTTGCCATCGGACAGATTCTCATTACCGAGGAGGCCGCGCGCACCTACGTGTACGACGGGTACGCCTCGCACATTCTCGGCCGGATCGGCAAAATTCCGTCGGAGCGCGCGGCGGAATACGCGGCGCTCGGCTACAGCGGAGACGCATATGTCGGCATTTCGGGCGCGGAGCAGGTGTATGAGGAATACCTGCGCGGCATCGACGGCGTTTTGGCCATTCAAGAGGACAAATACGGCAACATTCTTTCCGAAACGGTCACCAAAGAACCGGTTGCCGGAAACGACGTTTATCTGACCATCGACATCAACCTGCAAATGACGGCGGAGGACGCGCTCTGCGACAACATCGCGCTGATCCGCGAGGCGGCGGAAAAGAGCGGCGACGAGCAGAACGGCGAGGACGCAAATTCCGGCGCGGCCGTCGCCGTAGACCCGAACACGGGCGAGGTGCTGGCGATCGCCTCTTATCCCACCTTTTCCCTGTCCAAGTTTCGGGAGGAGTACGCGCAAAACAGCAGCGACCCGCTCCGCCCGCATTACAACCGCGCGCTCCTTGGCCTGTATGAACCCGGCTCCACCTTTAAGCCCGGCGTTGCGGCCGCCGCGCTCAACGAGGGCATCGTTTCTTCCAATACGGTCATCGTAGACCGCGGCGCATACGATTATTACGATACCTATAAGCCCCGCTGCTGGATCTATCTGCGCTTCGGCTACACGCACGGCCCGCAGAACGTCACCCAGGCGATTCAAAATTCCTGCAACTATTTCTTTTACGAGGTCGGACGCCTGCTCGGCATCGAAAAAATGAACGAATACTGCCGCATGTACGGCCTCGGTGTGCCGACCGGCATCGAATTCGGCGAATCGACCGGCACGCTCGCCGGACCCGAATACAGCGAAAGCATAGGCAGAATCTGGAATCCCGGCGATACGCTTCAGGCGGCGATCGGCCAGTCGGACAACACGTTTACGCCGCTGCAAATGGCCGTTTATACCGCAACCCTCGCAAACGGCGGCACACGCTACCGCGCGCATATGCTGCGCGAGGTTCGCAGCTTCCCGAACGGCGAGATCGTTGCCAAGCTCGACCCCGAAGCGCTCTGTCAAATCGAATTTAAGGCGGGCGTGCTCTCCACCGTGAAAAACGCGATGAAAAACGTGGTCGAAAGCGGTTCGGCCGCACCGATTTTCCGCAACTACGACCTGACGGTCGGCGGCAAAACCGGTACGGCGCAGGTCGGCTCCGACCGCAGCGACAACGCGACGTTTATCGGCTTTGCCCCATATGAGGAACCAAAGATCGCCGTTTCGGTCGTGATCGAGCAGGGCGCGAACGGCGCGGACGCCGCGTACACCGCCAAAGCCGTCTTTGACGCTTACATCAAGGGAGAAACCTATGTTCCCATGGCAGACAGGGAGGAAAACCATGCAGAATAAAGAACTGGCCGCGCGCGCGGCCGCAGCGCTCGAAGCGCTCTATCCGGACGCCGCCTGCTCACTGGAATACGCGGGCGAACCCTGGAAGCTTTTGATTATGGCGCGGCTCTCCGCCCAGTGCACCGACGCGCGCGTCAACATCGTATCCGAAGATTTGTTCCGCAAATATCCGACGCTTGCCTCCGTGGCGGAAAGCGAGCTTTCCGAACTGGAGGAGGCCGTCAAACCCTGCGGACTGTATAAAACCAAGGCCAAAAGCATCCGCGAGACCGCCGGGATCCTGATGCGCGATTTCGGCGGGCGCGTGCCGGACACCATGGACGCGCTGCTTTCCCTGCCCGGCGTCGGGCGCAAAATCGCCAATTTGATGCTGGGCGACGTGTTCGGACAGCCGAATATCGTCACCGACACCCACTGCATCCGCATCTGCGGCCGGCTCGGCTTTTATCCGGAGAGCGAAAAGAATCCAGCGAAGATCGAAAAGATTTTAGACGGCTGCGTGGAAAAGCCGATCCAATCGGACTTCTGCCACAGGCTGGTGCTGTTCGGGCGGGATATTTGCACGGCGCGCGGTCCGCGCTGCGCCGACTGTCCGCTCGGCGGATTTTGCAAACACAACTCTGCAAAAAAATAGATTGCATTTATCCGCGCGCCGCGATATAATAAAAAGAAACGGACAGTTAACGGCGCCGCAAAAAGCGTCTGCCGAGACAGGCGGGGGGGCAAAGCGGTCCCAACCGTCCCCGACGCTTCGGGAGCTTGCCCGCGGCGCTTTCTCAAACAGCGCGCAGCATGATTTTACATAAATAGAAATTCAATGTACTGTGAGGAAAATCATATGCAGAGAACAGAAATTCGCAGCATTTTTCAAGATCCCGGCAGCGCGGCCGAACAGAAAATCACGGTTTGCGGATGGGCGCGCTCTATCCGGGCAAGCAATGCCTTCGGCTTTATCGAACTGAACGACGGAAGCTGTTTCGGCAATCTGCAGATCG
Organism: uncultured Eubacteriales bacterium; assembly: GCA_900546635.1. GTDB lineage: Bacteria > Bacillota > Clostridia > Oscillospirales > CAG-272 > UMGS902. The sequence goes on from URDS01000013.1 coordinate 16,309, forward strand.
TATTTGAAGCGGATCAAATCGAAAATTACGCCGAGATCGCGCGGCAGAACGTGGGCGCCGCGCTGGAAGCGACCGGTACGCTCGTGCTGACGCCGGGCGCGAAGCAGCCCTTCGAACTCAAAGCCGCTTCGGTTTGCGTGGAGGGCGTTTCTCTGCCCGATTATCCGCTGCAAAAGAAAAAACACTCGTTTGAATTTCTGCGCACCATCGCGCATTTGCGGCCGCGCGCCAACACGTTCAACGCCGTATTCCGCGTGCGCAGCGAATGCGCCTACGCGATCCACAGCTTTTTCCATGAACGCGGCTTTGTCTATGTCAACACGCCGATCATTACCACCTCCGACTGCGAGGGCGCGGGCGAGATGTTCCGCGTGACCGCGCTGGATATGAACGATTTGCCGACGCTCCCGGACGGAACCGTCGATTTTTCGCAGGATTTCTTCGGCAAAAAAACCAGCCTTACCGTGTCCGGCCAACTCAACGCCGAATGCTTTGCGCTCGCGTTCGGAAACGTCTACACGTTCGGCCCGACCTTCCGCGCCGAGCGCTCCAACACGGGGCGGCACGCCGCGGAATTTTGGATGATGGAACCGGAGATGGCCTTTGCCGATCTGAACGACGACATGGAGCTTGCCGAGGCTATGATTAAATCGGTCGTTCGCCACGTGATGGCGTCCTGCCCCGCCGAGCTTGAATTTTTCAACAAATTCTTCGATCAGACGCTGCTCTCGCGCCTGCAAAATCTTGTGGAAAACGATTTCGCGCGCGTCAGCTATACCGAGGCGATCCGCATTCTCGAAGAAAGCGGCCATACCTTTGAATATCCGGTTTCCTTCGGCATCGACCTCCAGACCGAGCATGAGCGCTGGCTGACCGAAAAGGTGTTCGGCAAACCGGTGTTTGTCACCGACTATCCGAAGGAGATCAAGGCTTTCTATATGCGGCAGAACGACGACGGAAAAACCGTCGCCGCCATGGACATGTTGGTTCCGGGCGTGGGTGAACTGATCGGCGGTTCCCAGCGCGAGGAGCGCATGGACCGTCTGACCGAAGCGATGGCGCGCTTCGGCCTTTCCGAGGCGGATTATAAATGGTATTTGGATCTGCGCCGCTACGGCAGCGCAAAGCACGCGGGATTCGGTCTCGGCTTTGAGCGCCTCGTGATGTACCTGACCGGCGTATCCAACATCCGGGATGTGGAAGCGTTCCCGCGCACGACCGGCTCCGCCGAATTTTAAGCCGAGTTTACGATTCAACCGACCCCATAAGGAGATTTTTTATATATGAAGTATTCCGAACGCTCAACAGAAGAAAAAAAAGAACTGCTGAAACGCGCGCAGATTGAATTTGACTGTCTGTGCAAGCTCAAGCTTTCGCTCGACCTCTCGCGCGGCAAGCCGATTACCGAGCAGCTCGATTTGTCCGACGCGCTTTTGACCTCGATCACCGGCGAGCACGGCGATTATATCGGCGAGCGCGGCTTTGACTACCGCAATTACGGTCTGCTCGACGGCATTCCGGAAGCGAAGCGGCTGTTTTCACAGCTGCTCGACATCCCGACCGAAAATCTGTTCGTCGGCGGCAACTCCAGCCTGAATATGATCTACGACGCGCTCACCCGCCTGATGCTGCACGGCGCGCCCGGCGTGGATATTCCCTGGTGCAAATACGACCGCGTGAAATTCATCTGCCCCGCGCCCGGCTACGACCGGCATTTCGCCATGCTCGAAACGCTCGGCATCGAGATGATTACGGTCGAATATCTCGAAAACGGCCTGCTCGACATCGACCGCGTAGAGGAACTTGCGCGCGACCCCGAAGTGCACGGCATGATCTGTGTGCCGAAATACTCCAATCCGACCGGCGCGACCTATCCGCGCGACATTGTGCGCCGTCTGGCCAAAATGGAGTGCGCCGCGCCCGACTTCCGCATTGTGTGGGACAACGCCTATGTGGTGCACGACATCTACACCGAGGAGCATTTGGCCAACATCTTTGAATTTGGACGCCGCTACGGCACCGAAGATCGGATTTTGTACTTTGCCTCGACCTCCAAGATCACATTTCCGGGTTCGGGCGTCGCGGTCATGGCGCTGAGTGAAGCCAATATGGCGCAGGCCAAAAAGCTGATCGGCATTCAGACCATCAGCTTTGACAAGCTCAATCAGCTTCGCCATGTCCGTTTCCTGAGAGACGCCGTGCACGTGCATGAAATCATGAAGCAGCACGCGGAGATCATCCGGCCAAAGTTCGATATTGTGTTTGAGTCGCTGGAGGCCGAACTTGGCGGACTGGGCATCGCAAGCTGGACAAAGCCGAACGGCGGCTATTTCATCAGCCTGACGCTGCTTGACGGCTGCGCAAAGCGCGTCTGGAATTTGATGAAGCAGGCCGGCGTGGTTCTGACCGCCGCGGGCGCGACCTATCCGTACGGAAAGGACCCGCGCGACGCCAATCTGCGCCTTGCCCCGACCTATTCGCCCGCGCACGAGCTTGAAGTCTGCATTCAGGCGCTGTCCGCGTGCGTCCGTCTGGCTTCGCTCGAAAAAATGCTCGCCGACGAGGCGTAAGGCCGCGCATATTTCTACATAAAATCACGCCCCGAAGCGAGATTTCCGCTTCGGGGCGCTTTTCGGCGATTTCAACTGTTCGACAAAGCCGGACGCATTTGGGGTGCAAAGGCGAAAAGGCGCGGCAGTCAGCAATCAGATGCGCTTTGCAAAGCAGATCACACGATTGACTTCCGAAAACCCGGCGCGCAGATGAAACGCAAGACTCACGTCGTTTTTCAGTTCGCAATCGCTGGCAAACTCAAAGCATCCCTTTTCCTTTGCCCACTTCTCGCAGCATGCAAGCAACTTTCGGGCATACCCGTGTTTCCGCCATGCTTCCCGGACGAAAATCCCCTCCAGATACCCGACAGGCGTGCTGTTTGTTCCCTCAACATAGTCATGCCGCAGTTGTACCTGGGCAAATCCGATTTTTTCGCCGTCTGTTTTTGCAATATAGACCGCGCAGGCGTCATCCCGCAGCAAATCAAGGAATTCCTCTCGCAACCCGGCTTCATCGTGCCCCGGCCACAGGGACGCGGCCAGGCAAACGACATCCTCTATATCCGACGGCGCAGCTTTATATATCATCGTTACCTCCAGTATGATTCAATTTCAATTTATTCTACTTATTCTACAATACCCCATTTTCCCGCCGTTTGCAAGATCATTTTTGCGACGCGCAGCAATCGGACTTGACAAAATACTTTTTTCTGTATAGAATAGACTTCACGGTCGGAGGATCTGCAAACAGGATCTGCAAGGTTGGATAAGACGCGGGAACACCCGTTTTATCCGGCTTTTTGTTTTATTCTTTTTTTCACGGGAATACTCTATTCAAAGCGCGTTTTCGATAAGGAGGTGCGCCGTGCGTACACAGTCTGTTTATGAAAAACCAATCGAACTGCATACCGTTATCAAATTTACGCTGCCCACGATGCTGATGATGGCGTTTACCTCGCTGTATACGCTGGTGGACGGCGTTGTCGTCTCGCGCTTTGTGGGAACCGACGCCCTCTCCGCGATCAACATCGTCTTTCCGCTGATTACCATGATAAGCGGCGTCGGCTTTATGTTCAGCACAGGCGGTACGGCCATCGCCGCAAAGCGCATGGGCGAGGGTAGGCAGGCCGACGCAAATTCGTTTTTTACCCTGCTGGCGCTTGCGACCGGCGCGGTCAGTATTCTGCTCTCAGTCGGTACGCTCGCACTCGGCGACGAACTGTATTATCTGCTCGGCGCGGACGATACGCTGCTCGACTACTGCGTGCAGTACGGTCGAATCATGCTGCTCGGCAACGCCGTCTCCATGCTGCAAATTTTGTTCCAAAGCTTTCTGATTGCGGCTGACCGGCCGCGGCTCGGACTGGTTTTGACCGTTTTGTGCGGGCTTTGCAACATGGTATTGGATGTGCTTTTTGTCCATACGCTCGACATGGGCATTGCGGGTGCGGCCGCCGCGACCATTGCCAGCGCGGCGGTCGGCTGTGTGGTCCCGATTTTTTACTTTTTGTCCGGAAAAACGTCTCTGCGCTTTTCCCGCCCGGTATTTGACGGGCGCGCGCTGCTCTTTGCCATGGCAAACGGCTCCTCCGAGATGGTCTCCAATCTGGCAAACTCGGTGACGACTTTCCTCTACAACATGCAGATGCTCCGTCTTGCGGGCAACGCGGGCGTTGCGGCGATCACGGCCGTTTTGTATACGCAGTTTTTGTTTTCCTCGCTGCTGATCGGATTCACGACCGGCTGCGCGCCGCTGGTCAGCTTTCACTACGGCGCCGGAAGCCGGGAAAAGCTGCACGCGCTGTTCCGCCTCTGTCTGCGGATCGTCTTTACGGTTTCGGGCGCGATGTTCCTTTTGGCCGAGCTTTCGGCAGACGGCGCAATCGGCATCTTTGCCGGTAAGGACGCCTCCATGGCCGAGATCGGCGTCCGAGGTTTTCGCATTTTCTCCGTTTCCTATTTGCTTTGCGGATTGAATATTTTTGCTTCCGGCTTTTTCACCGCGCTCTGCAACGGAAAAGTTTCCGCGGGTATTTCGGTACTGCGCACCTTTTTGCTGCAGGTGGGCGCGATTCTGCTGCTGCCGCTGATTTTCGGAATCGACGGCGTATTTGCCGCAATCCCCGCAGCCGAGCTTTTGACCGCTTTTGTGTCGGCGGCGCTTTTTGCCCACTACAGACATCGGTACGGATATTGAAAAGAGCGTCGGGTAAAGTTCCCGGCGCTCTTTTTTTATTCCCCGGAGGGGGCGAAACGCGATTCGTACTGAGATACAGGCTCTCCGAACACCGGCATTCCGCTCTCGTCAAAGCCGAACTTCTGCACATGGAGATACCGCTCGCCCTTTTCGGTCGTGCGGGCATGGTAGGCCAGCCAATATTCACTGCCGTCCGGCGAGAGGAATACCGAACAGTGTCCGGGCGCGTAAACATTGTTTCCGGCGGTGAACATCACCTTGTCATATTTTGTCCAGCTTGCCTTGGAGAGAATATCGGTTCCGGTAAACTCCAAAAGGCCGAGGCAATAGTAGGGGGAGGTCACGTTGTTTGCGCTGTACACAAGGAACAGGCGGCCATCATGCTCAAAGGTATACGGTCCCTCGTTCACTTTTCCGTCTTTCGTTTCAAAATCCAAGGTCGCGCTGGACAGGACCGACACCCGCTTGTGGTCAATTGTCCAAGGGTTTTCGAGTCTTGCGATGGTAATCACGTTGCCGCTCAAAATGCGCGCGCAGGTCACGTAATTTTCGCCCTGATAGGTGAACACATGCGCGTCAATCGCCCAGAGCGTATCGCTTAAAAAGCCCTTAAAAATATAGTCGCCGTATGGGTCGTCACCGACGGCCTCAAGGCAGAACAGACGAATGGATTTCGCCGGTTTGCCGTTCCCCTTTTCGGAAAGATCGGTCGCGCCGCTCGCGTAAATATACCATTTGCCGTCTACCTTTACAATTTCGGGCGCGTACAGCTTGTGCTTGATCTCGCCCGTGTCGCTGGCCACATAAATGTCTTTGCCCTCGGCCGTGCGCAGTTCAGACAGTGTTTTGGCGCGGTAGAGCGTCACGCGGTCGTTTTTCGGCGAGGAATACACCGCGTAATAGCAGGCCGTTTCTTGGTCGTATAGAATGCAGGGGTCGCCGGCCGGGGTGGCCGTGCGCAGCGGATTTTGAATAAAGTCGCGCATCTTTGAATCCTCATCTGTCAAATCAATTCCCGGTTTGCCCTCGATGTATTCTTTTTCAAAATACTGGCAGAGGCGGCGCAAAACGGTATTGGAAGCGCCGCGCAGACAGACCGAGGTGCCGTCGATCAAAAGAGCGGCTTCCGTCCCGGTGAGTGTGCCGGCTTTCTGACTGACCGCGCGCGTGGTATCGCCGACAACGATTTCATTGGCCGTCGCGGGCGCGGAGTCGGCCACAACCGGCAGTTCTCTGCCGTATGCTTCTTTTACGGCGTCGGCCAAATCCTTGGCGGCTATCGTCTCGATTGCGTTTGCGGACGCGCCGACAACGATCGTATATTCCGTGACGGGTACCCCGCCTATGCGCAGACCGCCGGTCAAGGTTTCAGCCAAAACTTCGGCCATTATCTGCGCGTCCGCAGCGCCCGCCCGAACCAGCCGGTCGCAAAGCCGATCCCCGGATTTCGGCGTGGCGGTCAGCGCGCGGTAGCAGATCTGAAACGCGTCCCCGCGGCAAAAGGCCGCGCCGGGCGCGCTGTTTTCGGTCAGTCCCGCACTTTTGGCGAGCGTGAACGGATCGCTCCACACAAAATCCCCGCTGCCGTCGTTTTGATCCACATAGCCGAGCACGCGCAGAATGCTCGTCAAAAACGCCGCTTCTGTGATGATTGTATCGGTGCCGAAGTGGGTTTTGTCAACGCCCTGCGTGATGCCGTTTGTATACGTGTATCCCACATACGGAGACGCCCACGCCGGCACGTCCGAAAACGGATGCGCAAAGCTTCCCTCTGTGGCCTCGGCCTCCGCGCCGAGAAAGCGCACCACAAGCGCCATGGCCTGCGCGCGCGTCAAGCCGTCCTCCAGCGCAAAATTCACGCTTCCGTCCGCTGTGGCATATCCCTGCACAAGTCCGAGCTTGTACAGTGCCTCCGCGCTCGACTGCCCGCGCCCGGAAGCGTTCGCCGCGGCAGCCGGCAGCGCGCCAAATAAAATCAAAAATGCCAAACATGCAGAAATGATTCGGATTGGTTTTTTCATAAACACCCTCCATGCGAAGAAATCCTATAGAACCACTATACACGAAATTTGACAAATAGTAAATACAAATTTAAAGACTTCTTGTATAATAAATATAATTGTTTGAACTTCACAAGGCGTGAAAAATCAACCTCTGTGTTATCGCCCCGTGACATGCGGCCGACCGTGCATTTGGCCGGAGAACAGAACCGTTTTCGGCATCCGAAAGCTTTGACGCGGTTTACCGCATGACAGGCGCGTACATACGGCGTTCCGTAGGGTAAGCGCGGTTTTTCCTGTATTTTTCCTGTAATAGAAAAAAGGCCGTCCGCAGACGGCCTTTTTCCGCCGAAAAACCAAGGTTTTTCGACGATAGGGCGCGTTCGCTCGCGCCGTCGCGCCGCCCTATGGCGGCACTCGCGCGCCCGCAAGGTGTTTACAAGGCGGCACATGTCCGCCTTGTAAACGTATTTGATTTGCAATTTTCACTTTTTTGACAGACTGAAAGGCCGCCTTTTTAAAGCAGACGGCCTTTCTAAAAAGGAGGAAAAGAGCATAGCTCCGGTAACAGAAAATTTACAGAAATACGGCGCCCTGCGCAGTCAGCGCGACAAACAGCAAAACGGCAGCGGCCACGACAAAAAACGATAAAGACGGTTTCACGAGTTTCATATTGTCCTCCCATGCGTTCGTTTCTGTCCTTTAGTCGAATCCGCAAAACAAAATCCTCACCGGCAGTCCGAATTTTTCCAAGGTATGCTTTTGCAATCATTTTTTCCGCCCTTTTCCGCCGCAAAACCAAGGTTTTGCGGCGATGGGGCGCGTTCGCTCGCGCCGTCGCGCCGCCCTGCGGTCGGCACTCGCGCGCCCGTAAGGTGTTTACAAGGCGGCACATGTCCGCCTTGTAAACATATTTTATTTTATTTGCAATTTTTACTTTTTTGACAGACTGGAGCAGCCGAGAGTCGGCTGCTTTTTTGCCCGTCGGAACACCTTGGTTTTCCGACGTCTTCCATCATTCCGTATAATCGGTATAAACGCAGTCTACGCCGAGCGCGTAATACGCTGCCTGCGCCTCGGCGCCGTTTACGGTGTGCGCGCACAGGAACACGCCGCTCTTTTTCAGCGTTTCCACATATTCGGGCGTGGCCAGCGTACAGTCAAAAGTCAAGGCCAAAAGCTCCATTCGCGCCGCCATTTCCACAATACCGGCCGCATCGGCTTTTTCAGCGTATGTGGGCAGACGGTAAAGCGTAAATATGATATTGGAATATCCGAGCGCGCGCACCGGCGCGTACTCGCTCTCGGCATAAATCTGCGGAAGAATCCTTGAGAGAATTTCGGGCTTCTCCTCCGCGATTTTGCGGAGCACGCCGAGATTGTCGTCCTTGACATCCGTGATGATATAGACGTCGGGATGCGCCAAAAGCCACTTGGCAAGGCTGTCAAGATACACGGATGTATAGCGGTTGTAGATTTTTACTGTTTTAAACTGATCGAGCGTAACCGGCATAGAACCGAGGCTGTATGAATAATAGCGCGACCAGTCGTGCAGCGCCACCGGATGGCCGTCCGATGACAGCAGAAAATCCATTTCGATAAACCGCCGCCCCGCGGCATAGGTCGCGTCCAGCGCCTCCAGCGAATTGCTCCCCGCCTGCCCGTTAATCGAACCGCCGGCATGTAAAATTTTATCCGGGAACAAATCCCCCGAAAGCGTAACGGCGGGACGCAGCGTCCGCTCGGTGGAAAGCATGGACGCGCGTGAAATGTCGTCGTACCGATAACCGCCCTTTGCATACCCGCTCAGCGCGGAAAAATAAATGATCGTGCGCCCGTCGATGTTAAAGCTCTCGACCGCGCGTCCGTCTACATAGGTGACGATATTCGTCTTATACACGGGCATCAGCACAAGACCGGATTCCATATCGGTCTTTTCGGCCTCAAGCGGCGTATACACCGGCTGCTCGGCCCGCTGTACATGCAGCGTAAGCGCCTCCGCGTCCCACACAACCGAAAACCCGTAGTTTCGCAGATCTTCCGCCACAACGCCGAGATGACCGTCCACATTGTAGGACGGGATCGGATAGCCGTCGATATAGGCCACAATATCCGTGGACAGGACATAGCCCGCGATCCCCTCCGCACCGAGCGCGGCGGCGGACATCGAAAGCAGAGCGCAGAGCGCCGAAAACAGCGCGCCGGCGAACAGTTTAAACAGGGATTTTTTCCGTTCAGTCATATAAAAAATTCCTTCTGAAATAGTAAGAAACAAAATTATACAGACGCGCCGGCTCCTCGGTCATCGGGTCTGTGCGGTGAATCACCGGATACGAACGCATAATATCGCTCGTAAGCTGCATATACGCGCTGCCCGGATAACCGCAGAGTTCAAAGACCTTGTTCATCAAAAAGCTGACCGAAATGGGCTCGCCCTCTCCCGAAAAATCGCTGCCGCAAAGTTTTTTGGCCGCGTCGTTGGCCAAAATCAGATACCGAGTGGAATAATAGTTGAAAAAGCCCTCCTCGGTCGCGAGATCAATGTTGATGCCGAGCGTTTCGTACACCGCCCCGCTGTTGCCGAGCCACGGCTTGTGATCGCCGAAGAAAACGAGCACCAGCGGTTCTTCCGAGGCCAGCATGTCCATGGCGTACGCATACAGATATTCGGTTGTGGACGCGATGCTGTTCAGATAATTGTTGACGATTGTAAAATCCGCGTCGGGATACCCCTTGTTTTCAATATACGGTTCGGTAAAATAGGCATTGTCCGCCTCATACGGGCCGTGTCCCTGATAGGTGATGTTAAAGCTGAAATAGGGCTTCGAGGGATCGCGGTTTCCATACAAATCATACAGCATCGGGAAAAACCGCGCGTCGTACGTAATATCGCCGCCGGTGCGCGCCTTGAAATAATTTTCGGTGAAATAATAATTTTCAAAGCCGAGATTTTGATTGATGTGCTCCCGGTTGTAAAACCAGGCGTAGCAGGGATGCGCGCCCTCTGTATAGTATCCGTTTTCGCGGAGATACCATACATAGGAATTTGAGGGCGCGACAAAATTGTCCAGCCGCGCATACGGCAGACCGGTCAGAAATTCGCGCTCGCTGATTCGGGTATCGCCCGCAAAAATGTCGGTAATCAGCGTGCCGCTGTATCCCATCTCCTCCAGCATATGGTATTTTTCATATACGTCGGAGGTAAACGTGAGTTCTTCAAACCGGGAAAAGTCGGCGTACGCCTCCAGCATCACGCAGACGATATTGACCGCGCGGTCAGCCGGAATTTCGGCGTCCGTATACGCCGCGAGCGCATCCGCGGCCGCCGCCGCGTCGTATCCGTCGGGCGCGGGACGGAGCGCGGATTTGACCGAATGCAGAAACGGATAGACAAATCCCTTGGAAATATACTGCTGCGCCTCGGAATATTCATTAATCAGCGCATGATTGGCCGCCTTCGTATCGTAAATCCGATTGTTCAGATAAAGCGGCCAGAGCGCAAAATACCCGGCAAACGCCAGCGCTGTCGCCGCGCACAAACGCGGCCACGCGCGCCGGAAACGGCCGCGCGCAAAAAGGACGAGAAGAATCAGGCCGACCGCCGCCGCGCAGACGCAGAGTTCAATGCGGTCATCCCAAAAAAGGTCGTAGCTCTCCAGCATCTTTTTCGACTCGGTAATCAGGGAAATATCCTCGGCAATCAGGCAGTCGCCGCGAAATTCCATCTTATAATAATGGACCAGCGTCGGCACCAAAACCGAAACCGCGGTCAAAAGATACGACCAGACGGCGCGGTTGGTCAGCAAAAAGAAAAACGCGGAAAGAAAGAGCGGCACCGCCAGATTCAAACCTAAAATATACAGGTTGTCAAAATAAGAAGCGAACATCTCGTCCCCGAATTTTCCGCTCGCAAGATATAAGCTGCAAAATCCGATCACCAATCCGCCGAGCAAAGCGGCGGCGAAAGAACAAAACACCCACAAAAAGGACGTATATTTTTTCTCGCGCCGCGGTTTCCATGCAAACATAACCGGCACTCCTTCCCTGCACTCGCCTACGCCGGGCTTCGCTTTCCGGCTCAGATTCAAACACTGCAATTTGTAAAATATACCCTATTATACTATCTGCGCGTGTAAAAATCAAGTGAAAAAAGGCGCCGGCAAAGAACCGGGGGAAAAGCGGGAATTTTCAAAAAAAAGCAAGCGGCGTTCTCGCCGCGCGCGCGGATTTTCCGTCCGTGTCCCCGCAGAATCCGGCCAAAATCCGAATGCGCTCCGCATTGTGACGAAAGCCGCGTCCCCGAAGCGGAAATTTCGGTTTGCTCTTTACTTTTTCCGCTTCGTTTGGTATAATAGAACTTATAAAATAGGATAATTATTCCATATACAGGAAATCCGGCCTTTTCTTCTTTAAGAAAGCGCGGTTTCCCGAATCTACAGGAGGCGTCATGCAGAACAAACAAAAGGGCGGTCGGCCATCCGGGGCGAAAAGCGCCGCGGCCATGCTGATATGCGGCGTTCTCTCACTGATCTTTTTTTTCATTTTAACACAGTTGCAATCTCTGTCTCCGCTCCTCTGCCTTCTATACGCCGCTCTGTTTTTGGCGTTCACCGGCGGCGCGTATCTGTTTTTCTCCAAACACAGCCGGAGCGGTGAAAAAGAGCAGTTTGGGCGCAGTCTCGGACAAATCATGCTGGAAATCGTCATCAAAATGCACCTGCCCATGGTCATCTGCGACACAACGGGCAAAATCATCTGGCGCAACCGGGCGTTCGGCGCGGCGACGGAGGCCGTCGGCTCGGTCATGGGCGCGGACATCGGAACGATTTCCTCAATCGACGTGGAAGAACTGGACGAAAAAACCGAGCTTGAGGCGGATCTGTGCGAGCGCCGGTACGCGGTCAGCCCGTTCCGGTTCAAGACCGATGAAAAAAGCTACTGGTTTATCGTGTTTTCGGACAAAACCGCCTACAACCAGCTTGCCGCGCAGGTGGAAAACGAGCGCGGCGTGGTCGCATATATCATTGTAGACAACCTCGACGAGCTTGCGCAGCACGTTCAGGACACCTACCACGGAGAGGGCGGAGACATTGCCAAAATCCTGCGCGATTTTGCCGCCTCGCTCGGCGGCATCCTCAAAGAATACGACCGCAGCAAATACATTCTGATTATGAACCGCGAGGGGCTGGAAAAATGCATCGCCAACCGCTTTGACATTCTCGACCGCGTGCGCGAGGTGCGCGTGGGCGAAATGGGACTGCCGATCACCATCTCGATGGGCATTACCGACGTGGGCGACACCCTGCGCGCAAGAGAAGCGGCCGCAAGAGAAGCGCTCGGTATGGCGCTGGCGCGCGGCGGAGACCAGGTCGCCTATAAAACCGAAAGCGCGCTCGAATTTTTCGGCGGCAATACCCGTCCCGTGCAAAAGCGGTCGAGCGTGGCCGCGAAAGTGCGCTCCAATGAGCTTGTCGCGCGGATCTCACGCGCGGGCAGCGTCCTGATTATGGGGCACAGCGGCGCCGATCAGGACTGTTTCGGCGCGGCGGTCGGCATCGCGCGCCTTTCGATGTTCTGCTATGTGCAGCCCTACATCGTCGTGGATAAAAACGACCGCAACACGCTGAATTTTATGCGAAAATTCGAGCATTTGGAAGAATATGCCGGCGTATTTGTAGACGCAAACGAAGCGCAGGACATGATCCGAACCGATACGCTGCTGATCGTCGTGGACGTGAACAATACAAATCACATGCTGTCGCCCGGCATTGCGCTGACCGTTGAGGACGCGGTTGTCATTGACCATCACCGCAAAACGGAGGATACAAGCAAGCGCGCATGGCTTGCGGAATACATCGAACCCTCCGCCTCAAGCGCGTCTGAACTGGTCGCCGAAATCCTCGAACAGTCGATCAGCGACGGCATGCTTCAAAAAGAGGAGGCCGACGCGCTGCTCGGCGGCATTCTGCTCGATACAAAGCAGTTTACCAAGGCCACCGGCACACGCACCTTCAACGCGGCGATCTATTTGCGCAGCGCGGGCGCAAGCGTATACGAAGCCGCCAAAGAACTGAAAAGCGATCTCGGCGAGTTCAAAAAGCAGTCGAAGATTCTCTCCGACCTTGTGATCTACCGCTCTCGGTTTGCGATCGCGAAGGATGAGGACGACGGCGAGCCGACCGACCGCATCGCGGCCGCAAAAGCGGCCGAGGCCATGCTCGGCATCGGCGGCGTGGACGCCGCGTTCGCGCTCTGCCGCATCGGCGGGGAAACGCATATCTCCGCCCGTTCGGGTCCGGGCGTCAGCGTACAGCTGATCTTAGAAAAAATGGGCGGCGGCGGCCATTTGGACAGCGCGGGCGCGAAATCCGCAGACCCGATGCTGATTGTTTTGGAGAGGCTAAAGGCCGCGATCGACGAATATCTGGAAGAAAACAGCGAAACGAGGTAATAAATTTATGAAAGTCATTCTGTTAAAAGACGTAAAAGGCAGCGGAAAGGCCGGCGCGGTCGTCGAGGTATCCGACGGATTCGCGCGCAATTTTCTGATTCCGCGCGGGCTGGCAAAGCTCGCCGACAAGGGCGCTTTGAGCGACCTTAAAAACAAAGAGGAAGCACGTCTGCATAAAATTGAAATCGACAAAAGCGAAGCGCGCGCGCTGGCTGAAAAAATGGAGGGCATTCTGGTCAAAATAGAAGCGGCCTCCGGCGCGGACGGACGGCTTTACGGCAGCATCACGGCGCAGCATATCGCCGACGCGCTTGAAGCACAGAGCGGCATCGCCCTCGACAAGCGCAAGCTGGTGCTGGCCGATCCCCTGCGCGCCTACGGCAAATACGAAATTCCGGTCAAGCTTTACGGCAGTGAGATTCAGGGCAAAATCAACCTGATCGTCACGGATAAATAAGAGACCGTGATGAATGAGGAACTGATCCGGAAAATGCCGGTCGCCATTGAAGCGGAGCAGTCTGTGCTCGGCTCGATTCTGATTAATCCCGAAAGCTTTGACAGAATCGCCTCGCTGATTACGGCCGACGATTTCTATCTTGAAGAGCACAAAAGCATCTTCGAGACCATGAAAGAACTGTATAAGCAGAACCGCGAGATCGACCCGGTGACGCTGGTTGACGCACTGGCGCGGGACGGCGTATACGACAAAGCGGGCGGCGCGCAGTATGTCCGCCTGATTGCCAAAACGGTTCCCACCGCCGCAAACATCGTCGATTATGCCAAAATCGTCAAGGACAAAAGCACGCTGCGCAGTCTGATTCAGGTCTGCGAGGAGATTTCGGGCGAAGCCTATACCGAGGTCGGCGAGGTCGAGCATATGCTCGACGCGGCCGAGCAGCGGATTTTCGCGATCGCCGAGCGGCGCGAATCTAAGAATTTTGAAAAGATCAGCGACATTCTCACGCGCGTCTACCAAAACCTGGAACTTATCTCCAAGGACAAAAGCGCGCTCAAGGGAACGCCGACCGGCTTTTCGGGACTCGACCGCACGCTTGTGGGGCTCGGCGAGAGCGACCTTGTGCTGATCGGCGCGCGGCCGGGCATGGGAAAAACATCATTTGCGCTCAACATCGCGACCAACGTGGCCAAATCGACCAAAAAGGCGGTCTGCATCTTTTCGCTGGAAATGTCCTCCGATCAATTGGTCACCCGTATTCTGTCCAGCGAAGCCATGGTCGAGTCCAACGCCCTGCGCGGCGGCAATCTCACCGACGAGGACTGGACCCGCCTTGCGCACGCCGCGTCCGAAATGGCCGAATGCGACATTCTGATCGACGACACCACCGGACAGACGATCACCGGCATGAAAGCCAAGCTCCGCCGCGTGAAAAATCTCGGCCTTTGCATCATCGACTATCTGCAGCTGATGCAGAGCGACCGGCGCATCGACAACCGCGTACAGGAGGTTGCGGACATTTCGAGAAACCTCAAAATCATGGCCAAGGAACTGAACGTCCCGATCATCTGCTGCGCGCAGCTTTCGCGCGGCCCCGAATCGCGTACCGATAAAAAGCCGATGCTTTCCGACCTGAGAGACTCAGGCGCCATCGAGCAGGACGCGGACGTGGTTATATTCCTGTACCGCGACGAGTATTATAAAACCGACCATGCCGCGTCCGAGGCGGATCAAAGCGCCAATACCGCCGAGATCATCATCGCCAAAAACCGGCACGGCGGCACAGGCAGCGTCAAGGTCGGCTGGGTAGGACAGTATACAAAATTCCGCACAATAGAGGATCAATACGCAGAGTAACGCCGCCCCGTCCCCCGCAAAGACGAAAAAGCAAAAAGATCGGAGGGAATTTCCGTGCTTTCGGCCGAAAAAAAATTCAGGCATGCCGCCGCGCGTCTCTTGGACGGAGGCGGCGTTCTTGCCGCACTTTCGGGCGGCGCGGATTCGGTTTGCCTTCTGCATCTGCTCCTCTCCTTTCGCGCCGACAGCGGCGCGGATTTCCCTGTCGCCGCGGCGCACCTCAACCACGGACTGCGCGGCGCGGAGGCGGACCGGGACGAGGCGTTCTGCGCCGCGCTCTGCCAAAAGCTCGGCGTTCGGTTTTTTTCCGCGCGCAAAAACGCGGCGGAATATGCAAAGCAAAACGGACGCGGCGTTGAGGAAGCCGGGCGCGGCCTGCGCTATGCCTTTTTTGAAGAGATTCTTCAAAAACATCCCGAATTTTCCGAGATCGCGACCGCCCACAATCAGGGCGATCTGTGCGAAACCATGCTGTTTCATCTCGCGCGCGGGACCGGTCTTCGGGGACTCTGCTCCATTCCGGCGCGGCGCGGAAACATCATCCGCCCCCTGCTGGATGTCAGCCGTGCGGAGATTCTGGAATACAACCGCCAAATGGAACTTGATTTTGTCACCGACAGCACAAACGACCTGACGGTTTACAGCCGCAATCGACTGCGTTTGCGTGTTCTGCCCGAACTGGAAGCGGTCTTTGCCGGCTGCGCCGAAAACATGGCGCGCTCGGCGGCGCTTTTCAGAAAAGACGCGGATTACCTTGACGGCGAGGCAAAAAAGGTATATGATAGATTGGAAAATAACGGCTGCCTCAACACAAAACCTGCACAAAACATTCACGAGGCCCTGCTTTCACGCGTTCTGCTTCTGTTGTATAATAACAGTGGTTTTTCAGATCTCGGCGCTGTTCATATCGCCGCCCTGTGCGAAAAGATCACCGGGGGCTGTGAAAATTTTACGCTGAGCCTGCCCGGCGCGCGCGCGGTCTGCGCGCGGGGTATTTTGTATTTTGAAGCCGAAGCGCCCGCGCCCGCGCCGGACGCCTTTTCGCATCTGATTATCCCCGGCGTGCCGGTGCGTTTGGAAAACGGCGTTCTTTTGCTTGTGACCGCACAGCCAAATCCCGCGGGCTTTGAGGGCGCGCACCGTGCGCGCATCCGCCCTGAATTCGCCGCGCGGCCGCTTACCGTGCGCAGCCGGCGCGCGGGCGACCGGATTGTCTCGCTCGGCACACGGCACAAGGTCAAGCGCATCATTTCCGACAAAAAGCTTACCGCCGCCGAAAAGGAAAGTCTGTTTTTCCTTTGCGACGGAGAGAAGCTTTTATATATCTCCGGTCTCGCCACTGCCGACGAGGCGTTCTGCCCGGAGGGCGGCGGAGACGCTCTGAACATTTTTTATTTCGACAAATCTGACATAAGGAGAAGCTTTCGGCAAACAAACGCATGAACAAGGACATTCTGAAAATACTCGTAAACGAACAGGAACTCGACAAACTCACAACTCGTCTTGCGGGCGAGATCGACCGCGATTTCGGCGGAAAATGCGAACATCTGGTGCTGCTCGGCATTCTCAAAGGATCTCTGCCCTTTATGGCCGATCTGATGAAAAAGCTGAAAACCAACCCGGAAATCGAACTCATGAAAGTCTCTTCCTACGGCAGCGGAACAAAATCCAGCGGTTCGGTGAAAATCGTGCTCGACTGGCAGCGCAAAAACATTGAGGAATGCGACATTATCGTGATCGAGGACATTATCGACAGCGGCCGGACGCTTTCCTATTTGTGCGGCTATCTGAAGCAAAAGGGCGCGAAAAGCGTGCACACCTGCACCCTGCTCGACAAGCCCTCGCGCCGGGAGATCGACTTTACGCCCGACTACTGCGGCGAAATCATCCCGGATGAATTTGTGGTCGGTTATGGACTGGATTACGATGAAAAATACCGCGCGCTCCCCTATATAGGCGTACTCAAACCCGAAATCTACGCAAAATGATTTATCCTACACGGGGCATACTACTCTCAGCACTTCTATTTTCCGTGCGGAAAGGCTTGGTTACTTCATGAAAAACAATTTTAAAGTTATTCTGGTCTACATTCTGTTTATCGTCGCGGTGACGGTCATTGTCGCCAACATGTTCGGCGCGCCGCAGACAGAAAGCGTAACCTACAGCGATATTCTGGATTACTTTGAATCCGGCAGCGTGAAGTCGTTCACGGTAAATCCGGGCAACAAAATGACGCTCGAACTGCACCCCGACAGTACAGACCCGAACGCGAAAGGAAAAACGATCTCCTATACGCTGCGCGATCTGTCGATCTTTATTCATGACGCGGGCGACCTGATCCGCGAGCAGAGCGAAGCGGGTACGCTCGAAAGCTACGAATACGAACCGCCCACGCAGTTCCCCTGGTGGGTCAGCTTCCTCCCCTATGTCGTCATGATTGTCATTTTCATCGTGTTCTGGATCTACATGACACGGCAGATGACCGGTCAGAGCGGCAAAATGAACAGCTTCGGCCGCGCGCGCGTCAAGGTCGGAAGCGATGAGAAAAAGCGCGTCACCTTTGCCGATGTCGCAGGCGCGGACGAGGAAAAAGAGGAACTCGAAGAAGTCGTCGAATTTTTGAAGCACCCCGCCGAATTTGAAAAACTCGGCGCTAAAATTCCGCACGGCGTCCTCTTGATGGGCCCTCCCGGCACGGGAAAAACGCTGCTTGCAAAAGCGGTCGCCGGAGAGGCAAACGTACCGTTTTATTCGATTTCGGGCTCCGATTTCGTGGAGATGTACGTGGGCGTCGGCGCTTCGCGCGTCCGCGACCTGTTTGAAACCGCAAAGCGTCATCCGGCCAGCATCGTCTTTATTGATGAAATCGACGCGGTCGGACGGCAGCGCGGCACCGGACTCGGCGGCGGACATGATGAGCGCGAACAGACCCTCAACCAGCTTTTGGTTGAAATGGACGGCTTTGGCGGCGGCACCGGCGTCATTGTGATCGCAGCGACCAACCGCGCGGACGTTCTCGACCCCGCGCTGCTTCGTCCCGGCCGCTTTGACCGTCAGATCACGGTCGGCTATCCCGATATTCGCGGCCGTGAGGAAATCCTTAAAGTACACGCAAGAAACAAGCCGTTCGAGAGCGAGGTGGATTTGAAGACGATCGCGAAAACCACCGTCGGCTTTACCGGCGCGGATCTTGCCAATCTGCTCAACGAGGCCGCGCTGCTGGCCGCACGGCGCAAAAAGCAGCTCATCGGCATGAACGATATTGAGGACGCCATGCTGAAAATCATCGTCGGACCGCAGAAAAAGGCCAAGAAAATCTCGGATAAGGAGAAAAAACTCACCGCCTATCACGAAGCAGGGCACGCCATTGCAACCAAAATCATGTGTCCTGACGAAAGCGTGCATCAGATTTCGATCATTCCGAGCGGGCAGGCCGGCGGCTATACGCTTTCCCTGCCGAACGACGACCGCTCCTACCGTTCCAAGGGCGATATGGAAGCGCAGATCATTACCCTGCTCGGCGGCCGCTGCGCCGAAGCGCTGATTATGGGCGATATTTCCACCGGCGCTTCCAACGATATAGAGCGCGCTTCCACCATCGCGCGCAGCATGGTCATGCGCTACGGTATGAGCGACAAGCTCGGACCGATTGTATACGGTACCGGCCACGACAGCGTATTCCTTGGACGGGATTTCGCAACCTCGCAGAATTATTCGGATAAAACCGCCTACGACATTGACGAAGAAATTCAGAGAATCGTGAAAGACGCTTACGCCAAAGCGGAGCAAATTCTGAAAGAGCATATGGATAAGCTCCATTTCATTGCAGGCTTCCTGTTTAAAAACGAGGTCATGGAAGAAGATCAGTTTGAAGCTGCGATGCAGGATGGCGAGCACACGATGGAAGAAATCGAAGCGCTGAAAAGCGAGCGCGCGCGTCGAAGCGAGCTTGAAAATGCGGAGGCCAAACGCATCCGCGAAGCGGAAGAAGCCGAGCGTCACCGCAAAGCGAGAGAAGAAGCGGCCGCAAGGCTGAACGAGTCGGAAGCGGCCGATGATAACAACGAAACGCCGCCCCCGCCGAAAGACTGATCCAACTAAAAAAAGCCCAATGGGCTGTAAAAACGAGTTTTAGATACAAAAGCAACCCGGCAAAGTCACGATACAACGCGGCTTTGCCGGGTCTTGTTTTTGAAAAGGCGTTTACAGGGCGGCGCATGTCCGCCCTGTAAACGTATTGTATTTGCAGGTTTCTTTTTCGCTGCTTTTCCTATCGACAGGCTGACGCGGGGAAGCCGGATGGCTTCCCCGCGTTTTGATCTTTGAAATTTTCAAGTCGCGCAACTGCGCGACTTGAAAAGACGAAACGGATTTTAGTTCAACTGCGTCACAACCAGATTGTCAAACGAAACCGTGCCGAAGTTGGTGCGCCCGTCGCGGTCGCCGTGGAGACGAATGCCGAACGTGCCGGCGCTCCAGGTCGTATCGGTCGCCGTCAGCGTCAAAAGTACCTCTCCGGTTGCAATATCGCTGTATGTACAGGTGATCTCCGTACCCACGACTTTCAGATTGATATGCAAATCGTCGCCCGGAGCGAAAACATCCCCGGATACGGTCAGATTGTTGCCCCATTTGCCCGCGGTACTGGCATAGCCGATGGCGCCGACCGTTGCGCTGTATCCGATAAAGCCGACATAACCGTAATGTCCGTGGGAATTTGCATCGTTTGCCTGCGCAAGGTCGCTTCTGATAATCAGACCGCCCTGCGTCTGAATATTATACATATCCACATCGATCATGTAGTCGGTCAGATAAGCGGCGCTCGGACGATTGAAGAGAATGAAAGCAGCCGCATCCGTAGTAGCAGGGTCTACCAGGGAATCAAAATACAAGCGCCCGTCGCGAACCGACCAGTTTCCGCGGTAGGAAGTAAATTCATCCAGAACCGCCGGATCGGAGAAATCGGTTGAAAAATATTCCTTGTCACTGCCCTTGGTAATGGTTGCCGTGCTGGTCGCGCCGTCCCATGCAACCGTCGCGCCGAGCGACTCCGCTACAAAACGCACCGGCATATAGGTGCGCGAATTTTCAATAAACGCGGGGGCGTCCAGCGCTTTTGTCACGCCGCTGACCGTTGCCGTTGCCGAGCCTATGGTAATCTGAATCTCGATTGCTCCGCTTGTAATGGTCGCCGTACTCGTGGCGCCATCCCATGCAACCGTCGCGCCTAAGCTCTCGGCAACAAAGCGCACCGGCAGCATCGTGCGGTCCTGGCGGATAATCGGCGGCGCGTCCAGCGCTTTGGCTTCGCCGTTGACATAGCCGTTTGTGTCTCCGATTGTCATTTTAACTTCAATCGATTCAGCCGCGGCAGCCGAAATCCACAGGGTACAAATCGCAATCAGTACAACTGCAAATACGAATAATTTTTTCATGATAGATCCCTCCGTAAAATTTCGGTATCACGCTTGTTTAAACCGACCGTCTGTATTGTTTATTTTCGCTTTTTTGCGCATAGGAAGTTGTTCACTTTCGATTCGCTCCGGCCAAAAATATAGTTTTCCCCTTTGTATAGTAAAATGACCGACTGCATATGCGCGAGAATGCATCCAAAAAACAGCACCGTTATTTTGTCAATTCAGACAAACGCAATTCCCTTTCTATTTGTAAATTTAGCATATTCTTATAGCAAAATACAAGCCAATTCATACCCGGAAACTGGCCAAAAATCATGAATTTGAAAAAATGCCCGAAAAACGCCCCGCAGGGCAGGCAATCTACCTGTCCGCCGATCGGTCCTTCGCGCCCAAATCCGTCCGTGCTCCGCCCGCATGTTCGGAAAACGCCCGCCTCCGCTTTGACTGTATTCCGGTTGCGATGGACGCCTTTTCAGGCGGCATACGCTGTTCTGCAATTTGTAATTGTAAAATATACACATATTTCATTCATAAATTTTGTTATATATAGAGGACTACAACATTTTTTCCAATGTTTAAAAAAATTTTATATCCCACTGCCCTCCAAAAATGGTATAATGTAAACAGTAAATCTGTCAGAAAGGGAAAGAACCATATGAACAAAAAACGTATATCCCGCTTATTTCTTCTTTGCGCGCTGCTTTTGATGCTCGCGCTGCTTGTACCCGCTTTGGCGGCCAACGGACAAACAACGCCTGTCGTCTATGTACGCGACGGCGGCACCGGCGACGGTTCGTCTGCCGAAACACCGCTCGGATCTTTAAGCGCCGCGTATACCGCGCTCGGAGATGCAGGCGGAACCATTGTCATCGTAGAAAAACTCACGCTGACCGACCATTTTGTCGAGCCGGAACACACCGGAACCGTCACGGTCACACAGGCATACGGCGATACTGCCTACCGCAATGAAACGAATCACGGGCTGAAGGTATCCAATCACCGCTATTTCTTGAACGGTCCGACCGAGTTTGAGCATATCACGTTCCGGGGTACCGGCCTTACCGGCAACAATTTTTTGCTGTTTATCGCGCAGTTTAACCCCATCACGATGGGCGAGGGCATACGCTGTGAGGAATTTGGCGACTATTCCGTTATCGCCAGAGGCGTCAGCATTCTCGGCGGCACACAGAACGGCGCGGAAAAATACGCTTCGCTCACCGACGACCTCGACACGCATATTACCATACACAGCGGCAAATTTCTCGTCGTTGCGTTTTCACGCCAGGTGAATGCCCAATACAGCGGCATGGCGCATATCAACATTTACGGCGGCACGCTCCATAATCTGTATCTCGGCGCGGCCAATGCCGGACAGGGCGGAGACGTTGATTTGCGAATCCACGGCGGTGAATTTTTGGGCAGTTGGATCTCTGCGGGCAGCACCGCCTGCTATATAACCGGTGATTTAACCGTGACCGTAAACGGCGGTGATTTTTCAAACTTAATCAACGCGGACGGAACGGTCACCGACGGCACGTCCAGCATCGACCTCTCCGCGCTTGCCGATTCTTCGGCGCTGCAAAGCAAACTGACCGGCTTTGACACCATCATCACACAAGCCGGAACCACGTCCAACCTCAAGCCGGAGGCTGTCTTTGAAAGCGGCACTTTTACCGCGTCAAACGGCGTCACGATTCCCTACCGCTACTATCTGCCGCAAGACTATCAAACCACAGAAAAAACCTATCCTGTATTTTTGTATATGCACGGCAACGGCTCGCGCGGACAGGATAACGTCACGCAGCTGACAACCAACGGGGCTGCGCTCAATACCGCCGTGCTGAATTCCGAATATGAATGCATCATGCTCGCCCCGCAGTGTCCGTCCGCCTCGCAGTGGGTCACCGATTACCCAGGCAGCGCGGCGTTTGCCGAGCAGCTTGCGGCGGGCGCACGGCAAAACAGCGCGTATCTTGACGCCGCGCTCGAACTGCTGAATCATTTTATCACGACCTATCGCGCCGATGTGTCGCGCATTTATGTGACCGGTTCATCCAACGGCGGCGGCGCGACCTGGAGCATGACCGCCTGGTATCCGGAAGTGTTCGCGGCGGCGGTTCCGCTCGCCGGTACGGGCAGCACCGGCGGAGAAGCAGCCATCGCCTCCCGCTACACAACGGTGCCGATCTGGACTTTCCACGGTGACGCCGACACGACGCTCTCGGTTGAGGGAACCAGAAAACTCGCAGCGGCCATCAAAGCCGCGGGCGGCGAAAACATCACGTATACCGAGATTGCGGGCGGCACGCACAACATCTGGAAAGAAGCTGCCACGACCGACGGCCTTGTCGATTGGATCTTTGCGCAGACCAACGAAGACTTCAAAAACACACTGCCCGCCGGCAATACGACCGCGCTGACAACGCCTGAAAATCTGACTTGGAACGAAAGGGTCGCCGTATGGAGCGACGTTCCGGGCGCTGTGGGCTACAAAATTACCGTTTACTGCGGAGAAACCGTAGAGGTCGAAACCACGGTAACCGACAACGAATACGCTGTAGACTTTGTACCGCTGAAAGCCGGAACATACGCATTTACCGTTGAAGCGCTCTCCGAAAAACAGTCGCTCAACAGCCCTGTCTCCGAAAAAAGCGCTTCTTACATCTATAACGGCATACGCTACACGGATGTAAACAACGACGGGAAAATCGATCTTTTGGACGCGCTGTATGTACTGCGGCTCTGTGTGAACGAACCGTCCGACCGGGTAAACGCGCAGGACGCGCTGTATATCCTTGAGCATATTTTGGGTATTCGGGATATTACAAAATAATCACAAAAGCTAAGGCTCCGGAAAATCCGGAGCCTTCAGTCTGTCAAAAAAGTGAAAATCGCAAATCAAATACGTTTACAAGGCGGACA
>URDS01000014.1 GCA_900546635.1 uncultured Eubacteriales bacterium
CTCCTCACGCCTATACGCGCCCTATCGTCGGAAAACCTTGGTTTTTCGACGGTCAAAAAGCGGATCGTTCGATCCGCTTTTTAAACTGTTCTTTTTTTATTTGTTGCCGTTCAGCATTTTAATCAAATCGCTGATATCGTCGTCTTCCTCTGTTTTTACAGGTTCGTCCGCCACCGGTACATCCTGTACTTTCGGTACCGGCGCCGCCGCAGGCTTGGGGTTGCCGTGCGTTTTTTCCATCTTATCTTTCTGGAACCCGGTGGCGACAATCGTCACACGCATTTCATCTTCCAGGCTCGGATCAAGCGCCGCGCCCCAAATAATATTCGCATCCGGATGCGCCTCATTGGCAACCATCTGTGAAGCGATATCCACATCCTCAAGTCCAATATCCGGCGAAGCGGTGATGCAGATCAAAATTCCCGTAGCACCCTCAATAGAGGTCTCAAGCAACGGACTGGAAATAGCCGCTTTCGCCGCCAAAACCGCTTTGTCCTTACCGCTCGCGCTTCCGACGCCCATATGCGCATTGCCCGCATCTTTCATAACGGCGGTTACATCGGCGAAATCAAGGTTAATGAACTGCGGAACGCTAATCAGTTCGGAAATACTCTGCACACCGCGGCGCAAAACATCATCCGCAATACTGAATGCATTGGAAAGCGTGATCCGTTCATCCGTTACCTGTTTTAAGCGCTCATTCGGAATAACGATCAGAGAGTCAACAAACTCGCGAAGCGACTCGATGCCGACTTCCGCCTGATCCATTCTTCTTTTTCCCTCAAAACCAAAAGGTTTCGTGACAATGCCGACCGTCAGAATATTCATTTCACGCGCAATACGGGCAACAATAGGCGCAGCGCCGGTTCCGGTACCGCCGCCCATGCCTGCCGTAATAAACACCATGTCCGCCCCTGCAAGCGCATTTTTAATATCGTCAATGCTTTCTTCTGCCGCGCGTTTGCCGACTTCGGGATTCGCACCGGCACCATGACCGTGCGTAATTTTTTCGCCAATCGTAACTTTCTGCGTTGCAGCAGAGTTGATCAGCACCTGCTTGTCCGTATTGACACATATAAATTCCACACCCCGGATATCCGTTGCTACCATTCTGTTAACGGCATTGTTTCCGCCCCCGCCGACGCCGACCACCTTTATAGAGACGCCGCTGTCCAAAGCTTCATCGAGTTCAAACCCCATTTTAAGTATCCTCCCAGAGATTTATGTTTGACTTTGTTTGACTTTCTTTTCACTAAAAATTACAAGCGATAAATATATCATAAACTATTATGATATATTTTGCAAGTATTTTCAGCAAAAAATTATAGAAATATAAAGATTTAAACGTTAATATTCGGAATCCGCATCATATGCCGCGCTGATTCTCGTCGGATCGGAAGCATCAATCGCCGTATAAGACGAACCGGCGGATTTTGCATCTTCATAGACCTTTCCCGCAAGCTGCAGCTTGATCTTAAGATCGACAGTGTCGCCGAGCAGAATTTCCGCGTCCCCGTTAATCCAAACACGCAAATTATATTTATCCGACAAATCGATCTGCGCACGACGAAAGTCCTTCGTTTCCGCTGTAATGACATCCAGACTCGTATCTACAAATATTCCCGCCTCCGAATCGACAAATACCAACGGCAATCCTTCCACCGCCTGCTGTACGGCGGGTAATATTAAAACAGTTAAACCCGAAATATCCTCCGTATATTCAATCACACGCAAATCTTCATCAAGCGTCAGCCAACGGTTTCGCACTTGCAGCGCATAGACCGCCCCCGTCTCCGATACGATAATCTCAATAGAAGAAGGATAGCTTTTGACCAGTTCAACACGGCTGATATGCGTACATCCGGTAACAATATTCCGATAGATACGCTCCGAACGAATAAACGGCAAAAAATCGCCCGTTTCGATTCCCGAAGCATGCATAATTTCCTCGGCGGAATACCGAACATTCCCGCTGACCGTAATCGTATCGACGCGCATTGTAAAGAACATAACAGCGCAAAGCAATGCGGCGCAAACCAAAATACAAAGTCCCACGGTAAACAGGCGATGCGCCGCATGCCGGGTACTGCGCCGTCGGCTTGTCTTTCGCAAGCTTCTGTCGCGCCTGATTTCATCCTGTACGGAAAATGCCGGACCATGCCGCTCATGAATGTTTTTCCCTTTTTGCGGTTCAGACACAGTCCCGCCTCCCTTATTATTTGACCTTTCCTGACTTTTATTGACGAATCAACTGCAAAATATCCTGATAAATTCTCCGATTGGCATCCGGAACCGCAAAGCTGAAAATAGCCTCCCCCATCTTTCTCTGCTTTTGCTCATCGTCCAGCACAGAAAGAATCGCATCCTGAACGCGCTGCCTCGTAATATTTTTTTCCTCCAATACCAAGGCGCCGCCCTTTTGAGCAATCGCGTCGGCATTTTTAAACTGTTGGTTGTCCGTGACATTCGGCGACGGAATAAACAACGCGGCTTTCTTCAAAAGCGCGAGTTCCGATACGGT
This sequence comes from uncultured Eubacteriales bacterium, assembly GCA_900546635.1. Lineage (GTDB taxonomy): Bacteria > Bacillota > Clostridia > Oscillospirales > CAG-272 > UMGS902. Next base: position 2,522 of record URDS01000014.1, read on the forward strand.
GTTTGCCCCCGAACGACATATAACCAGATCAGCCGCCGCCATTCTCAGCGGCATGTCCTCTATATATTCATCCCAAATAATATTGACGCATTGATCCAACCCGCGCTCTTTTAAAATTCCGGTGGCAATCTCATATTCAATGGCGCCGGTCGCATGCATATGTACCACTTCGGGATGGTTTCGCACATAGTCATCCATAAAATCCAACATGGCAAAATTCACCTGTTCAGCTCCAAGCGAACCGCCGAAAGACAAAATCACTTTTTTATCTTCCGAAATGCCGAGTTTTCGGCGTGCCGTTCTTCGATCTACGGCTTCAAAATCCTGCCGCAACGGACATCCGACACGCAGCGCCTTTTCGGGATGCGGCAAAAGCGATATGCTTTCCGCATAATTTACATACACGCGGTCCACATATCCGGCAAGGCGGCGCACCGTAACACCGGGAACCGCATTGGACTCATGCACCGCGCTGGGAACGCCGAGTGACGCAGCGGCCACAAGAATCGGCCAGGATACATATCCCCCGGTGCCGATAACAATATCCGGCTGAAATTCCCGAATTATTTTTTTTGCCTTTTGCGGGGATACCAAAGCGAGATATGCGGCTTTCAAATTTTTGAGCGAAAGACTTCTGCGAAATCCGCGCACATCAACGTGATACATCGGATAACCGGCCTTACCGACCAGCTTATTTTCAATTCCTCGGGGCGTGCCGACAAAAGCGATCTGCGCCGTCGGATCATTGCGCCGAATCACGGAAGCAATGGCAAGCGCGGGATTTACATGCCCGCCAGTGCCGCCGCCCGTCATCAGAACTTTCATATTAAACCTTTCCTGACCTTTGCGTAAAAACGGCCAAAACAGCTTTCATTTTTTCTCCACGGTATAGCGTGAAATGGCCAGTAAAGTGCCCATTTCAATCAACTGTACAACCAAAGCCGTCCCCCCGTAACTGAAAAACGGCAATGAGATACCCGTATTGGGAATTGTATTCGTCACAACACCAATGTTTAAAAGGACCTGAAGTGCGATTTTACTGCTGATTCCAACGGCCACAAGCTGTGAAAAACGATCCGGCGCGCGCATAGCGATGACATAACCTCTCCATACAAGCAACGCAAACAACACAAGTACCGCCAACGCGCCGATAAAACCAAGTTCCTCACAAATAATCGTATAAACAAAATCATTCTGCGGCTGAGAAACATAGCTGTATTTCTGTCGACTGTTCCCAAGCCCCAACCCGAAAAAACCGCCCGAACCGATTGCGCGCATGCCCTGCAGCGTCTGCCAACCGCCATCCTGCGGATACGCCGCCGGATTGCGCCATATGTCAATGCGCCGCTTTGTATAATCTGTAAACAAAGCAAACGCCGTAACACTGACACCGGCAACAGAGGCAAAAATTCCGAGCAGCTTCAAGCGAATCCCGGAAGCAAACATGACCATAAGCCCGATGCTTCCAATAATAATAATACCGGAAAGATGCTTTTCCAAAAGTACCAAAATACAAATAAGGCCTATAATTCCAAGCGGAATCAGGGTACCGTATACATTGGAATTTTTTTCGCTTTTTACATCGAAAGCTTTATATTCATATTTAGAATAATACCATGCCAGCGTAAGGATCAGCGCATACTTGGCAATTTCAGACGGCTGAAACCGCAGAGGTCCCAAAATAATCCAGCGCTGTGCGCCGCCGCCGTCATCGCCGACAAATAATACGGCAATCAAAAGCAAAACCGACACACCGTAAGCTGCAAGAGCCAAATTCTTATACATCCGGAGCGGAATGCGCGAAGCGATCACCATAAACACAAGGCCAATGACAACCATAACGCATTGCCGTTTTATAAAATAATAGCTGTCCCCATAACGACTTTTTGCATCGGCATAACTCGCACTGAACACCATAATCAGACCGAAAGCCAATAAAATCAGAATTACAAACAGCAAAAAGCTGTCTACTCCGCTTTTAACAACGCGATATTTATCCGGCATGATCGCTGTATCGGACAGTCTTTTTTTAGATGCGCCGTGTTCTTCCGGCAAAGAAGGGGCTTGCCGAACCCGTCTGCTCTCTTCCACTTTGCCGCCTCCTAACAAAAGCTCAATATCCGAGACAGGCAATCACCGATGCTGCCAGCGTGACTGCCGAGAAAACAAATACAATTTTCTTTTCGCTCCATCCGCCCTTTTCAAAATGATGGTGGATCGGGGCCATACGAAACACACGTTTGTGCGTCAATTTATAAACCAAAACCTGTATAATATCAGAAAGCGCCTCGCAAATATATATAATGCCGGCAATGGCCACTGTCAGGGGGCTGTCGATCATGAACGCCGCGCCGGCCACAAGGCTGCCGAGAAACAGAGATCCGGTATCGCCCATAAAGACTCTCGCGGGATAAAAATTATAAACAAGAAATCCAAGCGTCGCACCGATCATCGCGCCCGCGAGTACCGCAAGTCCGGCATTGGCGCACACAAAAGCCAAAACAGCAAAAAAAGCCGCGACGACACAGGTCACAGAAGCCGCCAGACCGTCAATGCCGTCTGTCAAATTCACGCTGTTAATCATACCTGTAATAAACACGAGCGCAAATACATAATAAAACCAGCCAAGCTCCAAATGAATCCCCGTAAACGGAATGACGAGAACCGTATCAATCATTCCGTACAGCTTCATCAGCGCGATAAAGGCGCCGGCCATCGCAAGCTGAAGCGCGAATTTCTGCGCCGCAGTCAATCCTTCATTTTGCTTCTTATGAAATTTTGTCAAATCATCTACACAACCGATAATACCGTTTCCGAGCGCAAGCAGCAAAGTCAGCGCCAAAGGCAGTCCGTCGCCCATATTCGATTTTTTCAGGAACAAGAGCGCCAGCGCGCACACAATCGTCAGCGGAACAGCAAACGCTATACCGCCCATTGTCGGCGTTCCCTCCTTGGATTTATGCCATCTGGGCCCGATCTCCAAAATTTTCTGCCCCATTTTCATGCTCTTTAACTTAGGGATCAGCCATTTGAGTATAAATACCGTAGAAAGAAAAACCAGAATAGCTGCCGCTGCAAACAATACTGCCATAAAATCTGTCTCCAAAATTTCGATTGTTATCCGAATTACTTTTCAAACCTGGCTTTCAGATAATTCACAATTACAGAAACTGCATTCGGCCGACTGATCTTAATCAATACCACATCGCCCGGATGAATCGCGTCGGCGGCCGCTTCCGCGCTTTTCTGAGGAGAAAATATATCCAAATTACCCGAAATATTTTCAGCTTTCATCCCGGCACGCCGCGCCCCGGTCGCCATCTGTTCAGCCGCGACACCGAACGTGAAAAGCTTATCAATCTGCTGCTCGGCAATATACGCGCCCATCTTTTCATGCAGTACGCGCGTATCCTGGCCGAAATCGCGAATATCCCCCATCAATGCAATCTTTCGAGCGCCCTTATGCACTTTTGCAATGTCACAAAGCGTATCGACCGCGCACTTGACGCTGTCGGCCGTAGCGGAAGTGCCGTCCTCGATAAATGTAACGTCTCCGACCGTATAGATTCCGACACCGGTTTTTGAAGCATGAAAATTTTTCAGACCGGTTTTGATTTTCTCCTCGGGTATGCCGTATCGAAGTCCGACAAACGCGGCAAACAGCGCGCTGTACACATTTTCCATGCCCGGTGTATGAATCTCCGCCTGTTTAATATACACCTTTTTTCCCTGAATGTCAAATGTGATTCGGTCTTTATGTTCCCGAATATTTACAGCGCACAGTTCGGCATCCTGACTGCGCACAGATACAAAACTGGTTTTATGATTGGCGGCACAAATCAAAGAAAGCGACTCGTCTTCGGCGCTGAGCGCGATTTCCCCGTCCTCTTTCAAGCCGCCGAGTACATCCAGATTTGCATTTTCCTCCACATTGCTTTTCAGCGCCGTGATAATTCCCAGATCACAGTCAACCAAACGTGACAGCCGTTTAATATCCTTTTTTTCATGTATTTTCAATTCCGCCAAAAAGAAATCAGCATCCGGCGGCATTTCAAGCATCGTGAGCGCGTCTTCCGCCGGCGTGGATTTCTTATCCGGCGTTTTATAAACTCTGTATTGTTCTACCAAAACAGAATAAATGAACTCTCCCGTTCGCGTTTTTCCGGCGGATCCGGTCAGCGCAATCGTCTTCTGGTGGCCGCGTTTTAAATATTCCCTTGCAAAACGCCCCATGGCCTCCCAGATATCCCTGCACACAAGCACAGCCACATCGGGAATTTTTTCAAGAGAGGCAGGCGCTTTTGTACACAGCACACATCGGGCGCCTTTTTTGGAAGCAGCCATCATTTCAGCCAGAGAATTGTCCTCGCTGACCAGAAAAAGGCTTCCTGCGCCGACCTCGGTAACCGTATCCGTAACCATATTCAGTTCGCACAGCGGCGCTTCCTCTGAAAGCGTCATGAGTTTCGCATCCATATATGCGGCAAGCTCTCTGCCCGTTACCGAACCGAGTTTCAGTGTTGTTTGAATCATTTGCGCCTCCTGTATTTTTACAATCCTCTTTGTTCCGCGGCCTGCTCGGCAATTTCGGCTTCCGAAAAAGCATGAATTCCGTCAGAATCAATCTCATACCGCTCATGGCCTTTCCCGACGAGCAAAATTATATCGCCTTCAAGCGCATTTTCTATTGCATACTCAATGGCTTGCCGCCGGTTTTCAATAACCATGCAATTGGTCGCGTCCGGAATCCCGGATAAAATATCCCGGATAATAGACGCCGGATTCTCCATGCGCGCATTATCCGAAGTGATAATCACAAAATCGCTTTTTTGTGCTGCGATCCTTCCCATATGCGGACGTTTCTCCCGATCACGGTCACCGCCGCATCCAAACAGCGTTACAATCCGCTGACCGGGTAAACGAAACCCATTTACGCAATTCAAAAGGTTTTCCATGGCAAACGGCGTGTGCGCATAATCGATAAAAACGGAAAAAGAAGTATTGGTAAAACCGAGATTTACACGTTCCAGCCGACCGCAAATTCCGTTCAGTGAAAAAATCGCGTTTTGAATATTGAGCAAATCTATACCAAATTCTCTTGCCGCCGTAGCCGCTGCAAGCGTATTATACAGCGTAAAATATCCGGGAATCACGGTTTTTATTTTGAACCGCGCATTCGGCGATCGCAAAACATATTCACTTCCGAATACACCGCGGCTTTCTATATTTACCGCCATATAATCGCCAGTTTTTTCGATTCCGAAGCTGACGATTCGGCATGCCGCCATTTTCTGAAGTCTCTCCGCCGCAGGGTCATCAATATTCACAATACCCGTGCTGCACTGCGAAAACAGTTTGGCTTTGGCCTGCAAATAGTTTTCCGTGGTTTTATGAAAATCCAAGTGCTCATCTGAAAAGTTTGTGAAAATCCCCAATTCAAAATGAATCGGCGCAAGTTTTTCAAGCGTCAGCGCATGCGAAGAAGCTTCCATGACCACAACCTCCACCCCCGCATCCGCCATCTCTGAAAACACGCGATAAAGAATATCGGGGTCCGGCGTCGTCATGGTTTCAAAATGTTCTTTTGCCTTACCGTCGAGTTCCGGTGCATAGTCCGATTCGCCGATCATGCTTTTAATCGTTCCGATTAAAGCCGTGCGATAGCCGCTGTGACTTAAAATCGTCTTCAGCATATATGCAGTAGAAGATTTTCCGTTGGTTCCGGTAATGCCGATTATCCGCATTTTATTTTGCGGATTTCCGTAAAAATTCGCATAGGCCAAAGCCAAAGTCCGCCGTGTATTTCCGGATAAAATTTGCGGAATTTCAAGGCCGTCAATTCTATGTTCGCAAACGCACGCTACGGCGCCGCATGCCTGCGCCTGCATGATATATTCATGCCCGTCTGTATGCTCTCCCCGTATGGCGATAAACAATGCCCCCGGCACAACCGTGCGGGAATCATACGAAATACACGTCACATCCAAACCGCCATACTGCGCGTCGATTTGACAGCCGCAGCCCGAAAGCAAAGCCTCAAGTACCATAAAAGCCCTCCGAAATAATGTGCTTGAACTTCCGGTTTTATGGCATTCTTTTTCTTTAGTCGGTTGTATCCATATGCAAAACTTCTATGGTGACTACCGTTCCATATGGAACCTCTGTGCCGCCCGCATACGACTGCGAGGTAACGATGGCACCGCTTCCCTTTTCATAATTCTGCGCTCCCTCAATTTTAATATTCAAACCGGCATTGATAATTTTTTCGTTGGCTTCAGATGCCGTAAGCCCCAAAATATCCGGAACCACCGCCGTTTTGCTGGCTGGGTCAACATTGTCACTGTACAAAATGATTCGGCCGCTCTCCAAAGAAATTACACTTCCGTTTTTCGGCGTTTGTCCGGTAACGGTCTCGCCGTTTCCGATGATCTCGACCGCAACGCCGAGATCCTTGATCTTTTTCTTAGCGTCGGCTATGCTGTTCCCGATATACCGCCCCACCGTGATCTGCATTTTCGCAAGATCTTCTTCTGAATATACAGGCTCAATGCCGAGATACGGAAGCACATTGGTCAAAAACTTTGCGACGTAGGGCGCGGCGACAATGCTGCCGTAAACGCTTGCGCCCGTCGGTTCATCTACCATGATAATCACGGCAATCTGCGGATCGTCTGCCGGCGCATACGCTACGCAGGAACTGATGCGCAGTTTCTTTTCCGGTTCATCGAATTTTTCAGAGGTTCCGGTTTTTGCCGCGATTTTATACCCCCTTACATATACATTTTTCGCACCGCCGTCTCCGGATACACCCGCCTCCAAAATTTGAGAAATCGTGTTGGCCGTTTCCGTGCTGATGACCTGGCGTTTTACTTCGGTGCCGTAAGAATAAACAACGTTCCCCTCATCATCTACAAATTTATCAAGCAAATGCGGTGTAACCAAATAGCCTCCGTTTGCCACAGCGCTGATGGCGGTAAGTTGTGCAATCGGGCTGACCTTAAAACGCTGACCGAAAGATGCCGTAGCAAGTTCTGTCGTGCCAAGCGATTCTTTTTTATGAAAGACGGTGTTTCCCTCACCCGGCAGATCGATTCCCGTTTTCTCGAGATAACCGAAGCCCTCAAAATAATCATAAAACTTGCTGCTTCCGACTCGCGCGGCAATGGTCATCAGTACCGGGTTACAGGACTGCTGCAGTCCGCGCGCAAAAGTTACCGTACCATGGCCGCCCCTTTTATGACAGTGTATCGTATAGCCACCGACCTGTAAGGCACCCGTACACGTAAAAATTTCAGTCGGCGTCGTCACATTTTCTTCAAGCGCCATTGCCGTCGTAATGATCTTAAAAGTAGATCCGGGCTCATAAATCTCGGTAATCGCCTTATTGCTCCACATGATCTGCCGCAGTTCGGCAAGAAACGCTTTATATTCGTCGCTATCCTCTGAAAGTCCGCTGCTTTCGAGCATGGCCTGCGACAATTCGTCCAACACATACGGCGCGTTCAAATCAAAATCCGGTTTTACGGAAATACCGAGAATTTTCCCGGTTTTCGGATCCATGGCGATGCCGCAGGCTCGATTTTGCGCGGCTGAATCCATAAGAGCCGCCTCCACCTGAAGATCCAATTCATGCTGAATGCGCGTATCTATGGTCGTCAGCATGTCGTACCCGTTGATCGGCTCTACATAGCTCTCATAATTATATGCCATTTCATTGCCGCGTGCATCCTGCGCTATGATGTATTTTCCGTCTACACCGGTCAATTCTTCATTATACTGATACTCGAGGCCATACAGTCCCTGACCATCCACGCCTGTAAAACCAAGCGTCTGCGCGGCCATATTTCCATATGTATAGTACCGTTTATTTGTCGCTTCCAAATGCACCTGCTGCTCAAGGCCGTGCTCAGCTATAAAATCAAGCACCTTGTCAGCAGTTTCTTTATCCACATTTTTTTTGATTGTTTCATCACGTCTGCCGGCCATAGCCGCTTTTTTTAAAACAAATTCATAATCAACGCCGAGAATTTCGGAAAGTCCCGAAGCAATAATTTCATCCTGACGATTTCCGTCCTTAGACACAGTCAGACTTTCGCCGTATCGAACACGATAAAGCGCGCGGTCAATCACCGAGGTGTAAACCGCGCTCTGAATATCCACCGGTGAAATAAACACGCGCCATGTTGTTTGATTGGCGGCAAGCACATTCATATTACGGTCGTAGATCGTACCGCGTTCCGCCGGAACGGAATTCTCCACCGTAATCTGATTAATTACTTCTTCCTGGTACATGTCGTATTCAAAAACCTGCATTTTAAAAATGACGCATACCAACAAAAGCGCAAAAAGCGCAAAGAACGTGAGCAATATAAAGCTTCGCTTAGCTGTTACACTGTTCATCATTTTCTGCGCCATGTTCATTAACTCCTTCCGAATCAAGCCGAACTTTCTCTATAAATAGATATTCGGCTTTAATCCAGATATTCTAAAAATTTACTGATCTTCTCACCAAACGTATTGAGCAAACTGATTCCGAGCGCGGTATCCTGTTCTTCTGCATCATATGCCTGTATTGTGTCGCCGTCCGAAAGAGAAACATATTTCTGCTGCGCATCGGCCACCTTGACCATGCCCAAATCATTTTTCGCCATATTTTCAATCACAGCCAGGTCATTTTTTTCTTCGAGCTGCAAAGACAGCGCCTGATTGTCTTTGCGAAGCGTTTCCAGCGCTTGAGAAAGTTCGGCATATTCTCTGGCTTCCTCATTAATCAGCGATCCGCTGTAAACCACAGCCGCCAGCACAAACGCGCAGATCAAAACCGAAATCAGCATGCCGAAAGAGAAAACCGAGCTTTTTCTTTTGACAAGTTCAAAATTTTCCAGTGAAACGACTTCTCGATGCGCAACCGGCGTCTGAGCGACCGGACGCACCTCGCGAATAATCGGCCGGTTTGCGATTGTACCGGCTGCGCGCTTAACACGCGAGTTTTCATTTGCACTGCGAATCCCTTCAACGCGCTTCTTCATTTCGTCGGTCACACGGCGCGCATTCGCGTCCGTACTTCTGCAATACGGATTATAACCACAGCGAATCGCTTTTGCGGCAATCACATCTTTGACCGTTACCGCATTTGCCGCAATTCTGTTTTCATAATGTGCCGTCATTTAAACTTCCTCCGTTTTTAAAGCTTTTCCGCAATGCGAAGCTTTGCGCTCCGTGCGCGTGGATTTGCCGCCAATTCATCTTCATTCGGTATAATCGGTTTTTTGCAAACCATACGAATCTTCGGTTTTTTTCCGCAAACGCAAACCGGAAATTCCCGCGGACAGGTACAGCCTGTAGCCAAAGCGGTAAATTTCTGCTTAACAAGCCTGTCCTCTAACGAGTGAAACGTAATAACAGCAAGCCTGCCGCCAATGTTTAAACGTCCTACCGCCGCATCGATCGCCGTCGAAGCAGAAGACAATTCCGAATTGACTTCAATTCGTATAGCCTGAAAGCTGCGTTTTGCGGGATGATGCCCGCCTTCTCTTGCCGCTCTCGGCAAAGAAGCTTTGATAAGTTCGGCAAGCTCCAGTGTCGTTTCAATCGGTTTTACCGCTCGCTGACGAACAATGTTTGCGGCAATATTTTTTGCAAATTTTTCTTCACCGTATTCGTATAAAATTCTTCGCAATTCCTCTTCTGAATACGTATTCACCACATCATACGCCTGCAGGTTTGCTTCCCTGTCCATGCGCATATCAAGTTTTGCTTCCTGCATATACGAGAAGCCGCGTTCCGCTTGATCCAACTGATAGGAGGATACGCCGAGATCCATTAAAATACCGTCTGCTTTGTCTATATGCAGTTCTTGCAAAACGAAGTCCAGTTCCGAAAAATTGCTGTGTACATATGTAATCCGATCGCGATAAGCCGCAAGCCGTTTGCCTGCCGCTTCCAGCGCATCGCTGTCACGGTCTATCGCCACCAGCCTGCCGTCATGCAAACGTTTGACAATCTCAAGTGAATGACCGCCGCCGCCCAGCGTACAATCCACATAAACGCCGTTCGGGCGGATCGCCAGTCCGTCAATGCATTCGGACAATAAAACCGGAATATGTGAAAACTGAATTTTTTCCATTACGCCGCCCTCTCAAAAACCGAGCTTGCCAAATGCTTCGGACAAAGCTTCGTCATTCAGTTCATCCTCCATGGCATCCCAGTTCTCTTCAGACCAAATTTCCGCATGTGTGCCGGCTCCGATCACGACCGCATTCTTATTCAGTTCGGCGAGTTCGCAAAGCTTGGCCGGAAGAATAACGCGTCCCTGCGCATCCGGCGTCACATATGTGGTTTTGGAAAACACTTTCCGGGCAATGCGTTTTGTATCCGCCGGAACGCCGTTCAACAGTGCGTCCGTATACTTTATCCATTCCTCTTCGGAAAACAAAAGCAGACACTTTTCATTGATACGGGAAATCGCAAAATTTTCTCCGAGAAGTTCTCGAAATTTTGCAGGGATAAACAATCGCTTTTTTGAATCGAGGGTATGCCGGTACTCGCCGACGAATGTCTGCTTTGATTCCATGCAAATCCCCCTCTTTTAAACACTTTGATGGTATTTTAAACCACTTATCCCCACCACGCTTATTATTATAGCGTATTAATTTACCAAATGCAAGTAGTTTTGAAAAATTTACAAAGCGTATTTTATATAATTTTACAGTTGAATCGGCCTAAATCCGCAATTTGTTTTCCATATGGGGAAAACGAACGCATCTATGGAGGTTGAAAATAAAAAACGCCTTTTTTCAAAGCGTTCGTGGTGAAAAGTGGGAAAAAATCCATTTATTCGTTGGCGTAAAAAATTTACTCCAAAATTTTCACTCAATCATAGAATACAGGATACTACATTCACGGCACGGCATAAAATTATAGTGCGGGCAATTTTAATTTCAGGAGCAAAAAATGTCAAAATGTATTTTTACCACCGGCTCCGTAACCTATTCCCTCAAAGCAAAGCGCATTTTGGCTGAAAATTCCATTCCATGCAGCACAATGAAAATCAGTGCGAAAAAAAACAATCGAGGCTGCGTCTATGGAATCGAATTTCCATGCAACCAGAAAGCCAATGTGATTCGATTGCTTTCCGGAACCGGCATCGACTTTGAAGAATATACGGAATGATTTATTTAGATAATGCCGCTACAACATTTCCGAAACCGCCGGGCATGGCGATGGAAATTACCAGATGTATCCGGGAATATTGCGGAAACCCCGGACGAAGCGGGCATGTCCTCTCCCTGCGCGCCTCCGAAAAAATCTACGAATGCCGACAAGCGCTTGCAGATCTATTCGGATCAAACAAACCGGAAAATGTCATATTCACCTTAAATACCACGTACGCATTAAATCTCGCCATTAAAACGCTGTATAAAAGCGGTTCGCACATTCTGATCAGCAACATGGAGCACAACTCCGTTCTCCGCCCTGTTTTTGAACTGCAAAAGCGAGGGGAAATATCCTATGAAGTTTTTAATGTCATGCAGACGGAGAATGAAATCATAGCACAGCTTGAACAACTGCGCAAAAAAAACACCGGCATGCTGGTTATGGCCCATGCTTCCAACATTTGCGGAAAACTTTTCCCTATCGAAGCGGTCGGAAAGTTCTGTAAAGCGCATAATATTACCTTTATTGTAGACGCGGCGCAAAGCGCAGGGGTAGCAAATATCCATGTCGAGCAATATAATATCAGCGCTTTATGCGCACCTGCACACAAAGGCCTATACGGACCGCAGGGGCTTGGATTTGTCCTATTCGGCAACAAACAGCCAATACGAACACTGATCGAAGGGGGAAACGGAATCAATTCCCCCTCACCCGATATGGGACTGACACTGCCCGAAAGTTTTGAGGGCGGAACCATGCCCACCCCGTTAATCGCCGGATTTGTCGAATCGATCAATTGGCTTAAAAAGATCGGCATATCTCAAATTAATGCGCATGAAGTCGCATTGGCTTGTCGCCTGCGAGATAAACTTCTGGAAATTCCGGGCAGTTTATTGTACGGCCCCAAACATCCGGAAACCGGCATCCTGCTGTATGCCAATGATCGAATCCCCTTAAATGTGCTTTCTTCTGCGCTTGACGAAAAAAGCATTTGTACGCGAAGCGGTTTTCACTGCGCACCGCTTGCACACAGCACCCTGCACACCGCAGAAAACGGCGCGCTTCGTATCAGCTTCGGCTACTTCAATACCCGTCGAGATGTTGATGAAATTGCTGCGGCAATTCACAATATCTATAAGCAAAACCAAGAAGTCTAAATATGATTCGGTTTTTCAGATAAAAACCGCCGTGCTTTATCAGCACGGCGGTCAGTCTGTCAAAAAAGTGAAAATCGCAAATGAAATAAGTTTACAAGGCGGACATGTGCCGCCTTGTAAACACCTTACAGGCGCGCGAGTGCCGCCATTGGCGGCGCGATGGCGCGAGCGAACGCGCCCCATCGTCGAAAAACCTTCGTTTTTCGACGGCCAGACCGCCGTGCTTTACAGCACGGCGGTCAATTTATTCACCGAAATCATTCAGCCGAGGGCCAGAGCGCCTCAAACCATCTGGAATACACCGCATACGGAGAATTGGATTCCGCATCGGTACTGAATGCAGCTTTCACCATCTCATTCTGAGCCAACTCAGTCTTCGCCGTCTGGAAAAACGCAGACAGTTCCTCCGCAGTCGCGCACTGATTCATGCGCTCCATATACTCGTCCGAAATCTTCGCAAGCTGTTCCAACAAGAGCGTATCTACCTTGCCCCACTCGTCGGACAATCCAAAATACGGAGAAATTTTTGAATCCCGGTTCGCGGCTTTCTGCGTTTCCCAAATATCCGCATCCATCCCCGGCTCCGGATAAGACATAAACATATTTCCCGTATACAAATTGTTCATACGGTAATCCTCGTTCAGATAGACCAGTTCACCGTCGGAAATACTGTAATGTACGCCTTCAACACCGTATTGCAGAATATTTTTCAGTTCGGGATCGGTATTCAAAAACGTAATAATTTCCATGGAGCGATCCAAACTTACCGTATAGGATGATACACCGAACATTGCCTCATATACGGTATCCTCCTCAGCCATGGGGTAAGACAAAACTTTTACCGCATAATCCTCGCCGTATTCCTCACGCAAATTATAATCGCCTTTCATAACCGCGACGCCGAATTTTTCCGCCGTTTCCGGATTTTCAGCAAACCAACCGTTTTCTTCGCATTTTTTCATCAAAAGCATGTGGTTGGTAAAGCTCGACGTTTCAAATGCCTGCCGCATGATCGTTCTGTTTCCGATGGTTGCAGCGGTAGCAATATAGGAAACGAGAATAGACATTTCTCCGTCTCCGAGCCAGTAATGCATATTTACAGGATCAACATATGAAAGCATCGCCGGAACATCGGTCTCATTCCGGCCTATATCTTCAATCAAATCAGCGCATTCAACCAGAGAAGTTATGGAAGACGTATCAAAATAATATTTTTCCGCCAGCGCCTTATTAATCAAAAGATATGTATATTCGCCGATCAAATGGTTGTTCGGAATCGCATATGTATTTTTATTGTATTTTACCTGATCCAAAAACGTCGGAAAAATATAATCTTTCAACACTTTGGAAGTAGAATTCAAGTTCGTGTCGAGCGCCGATAAATATCCCGCATCCGCATAGGAACGAAGCCGGTCTTTACCCGCTAAAAAGATAATATCCAATTGATTTTCATCCAGATCCGGATATTTCAAAACGCGCTGACCGAGTTCGTTTACAATCGTTTCAGCCGTAGTATCTTCGGTCTCTTCAGTCGTTGCGCCCGGCAAAACAATCGGCGTTGTGGAAGCAGCGCTGTCTTTATATTCCTTGATTGCTGCAAGTTTTTCTTCAAGCGCGGTATAGTATTCATCTTCCGTAAAGAACGAAAGATCGACCTTTGTTGTATATTTGGACTGCGTGATCTCATTCACGGCTTCTTCAATCAGCGCCTCTGTCTCAAGCGAAACACGCTTTTCGGATACTACCCACATGCTGAGGGTCGTAGCTGCACGGGCAGAAGATTCTTCCTCCGTCCCATCCGAAGCATTCGTCTGTTCTCCGCAGCCCGCAAGCATTGCAGGAAGCAAAACAGACAAGCAAAGCAACAGGCAAATAAGTTTTTTACGCATGAAAAGTTCCTCCTAAATGAAAGCCCGCCGCAGGGCGGCATAAAACATATATTAGTTTACACTAAAAAGGGCTGTATGTCAAGGTATTTTCCGTATATCCTGCCAAAAAACACTCATTGATCCAAATAATCTTTCAGTCTTTTGGAACGGCTGGGATGCCGCAGCTTACGAAGCGCTTTGGCCTCGATCTGACGGATACGTTCTCTTGTGATGTCGAACTCTTTTCCGACCTCCTCCAGCGTATGTGTTCGTCCGTCCTCCAAGCCGAAACGCAGCTTTAAAACATGCTCTTCCCTGGGCGTCAGCGTATGCAATACCGCGCACAAATGCTTGCGAAGCAATGCATAGGAAGCGGTTTCAGCGGGAGCCGGTGAATCATAGTCTTCAATAAAATCGCCGAGATGGCTGTCTTCTTCTTCGCCGATCGGCGTCTCCAAAGAAACCGGATCCTGCGCAATTTTTAAAATTTCCCTGACTTTATCCGGACTCATGCCCATTTTTTCCGCAATCTCATCGGCGCTTGCCTCATGGCCGAGTTCCTGCAAAAGCTGCCTGGAGTAGCGGGATACTTTGTGTATGGTTTCCACCATATGAACCGGAATCCGAATCGTACGCGCCTGGTCGGCAATCGCGCGGGTAATGGCCTGCCGGATCCACCAGGTTGCATATGTGGAAAATTTATATCCCTTTTTATAATCGAACTTGTCAACGGCTTTCATAAGACCGAGATTTCCCTCCTGAATCAGATCCAGGAAAAACATCCCCTTGCCGACATACCGTTTTGCAATGCTGACAACCAAACGAAGATTGGCTTCTACAAGCTCATTTTTGGCTTTTTCATCCCCGCGGCTGATCCGCTGCGCCAAAATCATCTCTTTTTCCGCATCAAGCAGCGGAATCTTTCCGATCTCCTTAAGGTACATACGTACAGGATCGTCGATGGCCAGCCCCTCTTGAGCCAGCATTTTTTCCATGTCCTCTGCCGATTCAAGCTGTTCAATTTCCTCATCATCGGCTTCCAGATCGTCAATATCATCGATTTCCACCGTATCAAATCCGGTGATTTCAATTCCATTGCTTTCGATCTGTTCATAGATCTTTTCCATCTGATCGATGTCGCAGTCGTTCAGTTCCATCACTTCCAGAACTTCGGCGTTGGTCAGACTGCCTTTGCTTTTTCCTTTTTCAATCAGTTCGTTGATATCGATTTTCTTCTGATTCTCGTTGCTCATTTGCTTTCCTTTCATACCGCCGCATTTATGTATTTCTTTTTCTATTTATCAGATCGCGAATATCGCCGAGCGGATCGGAATCATCCGCGCTGTGCGTTTCCCTCCGAAGGACTTCCGCGCTGTCGCGAAATACGCCGACGCCGTTATCGCTGAGTTCACGGCGTGCAAGCTGCATCCGCATAATCCGCCCCAGTTCCTCCGGCGTAAAATAATCTCCGAGCAGCGCCGCATCAAAATCCCCGGCCGAAACGACCGCAAAGATCGCCTTGAATACGCGCTTTCCAAATTCGGTAAAAAAATCTGTTTCCGCAAGCGGAACTTCTTTCTCCGCCACCATTCTTCTGTACTCGGGATACAAAAGCAACAGCCCCAAAACCGTTTCTTCCGCTCGCGCGGCGGCGATATTTCGGGCATAGTCGGGATTCACTCGGTCTCCGTATCCTGCGCTCTGCCGAACTATTTTCTGCGCTTCCTGTTTTTTATATTCCTTTTTCCGAGCCCGAATCAACCGTTCTACATCGGATTTTATACTCTGAGCCGGAATTTCCAGTTGTTTTGCCGCTGCGGCAATATAAATTTCCCGCTCTGCGCTGGAATAAATCTCGGCGATCATTTTACACAGTTCGGCGCAGGCTTTAATCTTTTCATCCGGCAACGAAACATCATGCCTTGCAAGAATGTTTTCCATATTATAATCAAATTTGCTTTTGCTGCCAATCAGCTGCGCGCGAAACTTCTCCGCACCGTATTTTTTTAAAAACTCATCCGGATCTTTCGCTCCGCTCAGCCGAAGCACGCGCACATCCAGTCCAACCTCGCCAAGAATGCCGATCGCACGGTTGGCCGCTTTTTGTCCCGCGGCATCGCTATCATAAGAAATCAGCACTTTTTTGGTATACCGCGCCATAATCCGCGCCTGCTCCGACGTCAGCGCCGTTCCAAGCGTGGCCACCGCATTTGTAAAACCTGCCGCATGCATGGCGATCACATCCATATACCCCTCGCACAGGATTATTTCATCCGAACAGCTTGTCCTAGCGAAATTGAGCGCAAATAAATTTCTGCTTTTTTTAAAGACAGGCGTATCGGAAGAATTTAAATATTTCGGTGTCGAATCATCCATAACGCGCCCGCCGAAAGCGATCACATTTCCCGACACGTCGATAATGGGAAACATCACCCGATTCCGAAAATAATCGAACGGCGCGCCGCTCTTTTTACTCTTCCCGCATAAAAAAGCGGACGTCATTTCCTGATCTGTATACCCCAGTCTGTGCAGATAAGCGGTAAGTACAGAAAAGCCGGGCGGCGAATACCCAAGTCCGAAATGCTTGATTACGGCTTCCGAAAGCCCGCGCGCCGTAAGATAGCGCAGCGCCTCGCCGCCGGAGGGTTCAAAAAGCTGACTGTGGAAAAAGCGCGCGGCCTCCCGATTCATAGCAAGCATTCTCGATCGATCAAAACCGTCCCGTCTCGTCAAATCCTCCGGAATGGTTATGCCCGCGCGGCGCGCCAAAAATTCAAGCGCCGGAACATATTCAAGATTTTCCGACTGACGTATAAACGTGATGACATCTCCGCCCGCGCCGCAGCCGAAGCAATAATATCCCTGTGTTGCCGAAAATACCGTAAACGAAGGCGTTTTTTCCGAATGGAACGGGCAAAGTCCCTGATAATTCGAGCCGGCGCGCTTTAAATTGACATAAGCGGAAATCACATCGACAATATCGTTTCTTGATTTGATTTCCTCAATCACACGGCTGTCGATCATAGCTGCTTCCCTCTCCAGACCTGCGGTATAAAGAGTTCACTGTAAAGATTGATCGCATATCGGTCAGTCATACTGGAAATAAAATCGCAGACGCAGCGTTCAACCGGCTCTTTTTCGGTATTGCGAAAATAAAGGGCCGGCATCTGATCCGGATTTTTTACAAAATGCGCAAACAGGCGCGCCAATAGCTCTTTTGCCTTATTGTCCTCCGATTTTGCCAGAGGATTGGTATACACATGTTGAAAAAGGAACGAACGGAGCGCCATGGTCGCCTGCCCGATTTCTTCCGTAAAGCGAATAGACGGCTGATCTGTGCTTGCATGAATTACGGAAGTCACCATGCGGTTGATCCGCTCGCTGTGCCCTCTTCCAAGCACTTCTGTGAGTTCTTTCGGAATATCGTCTATCTTTAAGATTCCCGCGCGGCAGGCATCGTCTATGTCATGATTGATGTAGGCGATACGATCCGCAAATTTGACAATCACGCCCTCCAACGTGGAGGCCATGCATTCGCCCGTATGGTTCAGAATGCCGTCCCGCACTTCCCAGGTGAGATTGAGCCCCACGCCGTTGTTTTCAAGCTGTTCCACGACCCGTAAACTTTGTTTGTAATGGGTAAATTCCGGTGAATAGCACTGCTGCATAGCTACCTCGCCGGCATGGCCGAACGGCGTATGCCCAAGATCATGCCCCATAGCCGCGGCCTCTGTCAAGTCTTCATTCAGCCGCAGCGCGCGCGCAATAATGCGGGCAACCTGCGTCACTTCAAGCGTGTGCGTCATCCGGGTGCGGTAGTGTTCATCCGCGGGAAACAAAAACACCTGCGTTTTATGCATCAACCGTCTGAAGGATTTGGAATGAATAATGCGGTCACGGTCCCGCTGAAACTCCGTCCTGTTTTCACAGGGAACATACGGATGCTCCCGCCCGCGCGTATTCTTTGTCAGGAAAGCATAGGGAGAAAGCGTGTCTTCTTCCCGTTTCAGAAAAATATCCGATATTTTTTCCGCCATACAATCCCTCCGTTACCGTTTCAATGATTTACGACAATAATATACGCGCAAAAAAAGGATTTCCCTTTTTTTGCGCGTATAATTTTTATTGGTTTATAGACCTTCCTGAAAGAATCCTTCCTTTTATCAGCGACAACATGAGTGATTTATGGTTGTTGGGAATATCATAAGCCCTTACGTAAACTGAAATTTTTCAATCTGATTTCTTTGGGGATAATTCAGTCTTTCTTATAAAATACTAATGTCATTTTATCGTTTATAATTTTTATTCTTCCGGTCTGATGATAGCCCATCTTTTCATAAAGATAACAATTTCCCTTTTCTTGTAAAATCGTATCTAATTCCCAATTTGAACTGCCATGTAATTCTTCAACCGCAAGAATAGCTTTTTGTGCCATGCCATGATTTCGATATTGAGGCATTACAAAAATGGGAGATATTCTTTTTGGGATACCCTTTTCTCTTTTGTCAACAACACGCACGGCACCTACATTCTCGTTATTTTCTTGAATATAATAATAGTATGTAAAAGGTTGCTGCAGCCTCATGATAATTTTATCAACATTTTCAGTTGCAGGGTTAGTTTCCGTGTCTTGATACCTTTGATACAGATCATTAAATGCTTCTACCTGCATTTCCCACAATTTATGCGCATCTTCTATATCAATTCGAGTCAACTTCATATTATTAACCCCGTTTTTCAATTTCTCCCAATTTGAATTTGTCAAAATATATGCCATACATTGAATCCATATATCAATTTTTCAATCATAATGTTACCCTGTACAGAATAGCAGACAAGAGCGCAAAAGCAACGAGTACTTTTGCTCTCGCATAGTATAGTATTCCCTTGTATATGTCCGTATTGTTTTCAGCTACTATAGAAAATCCAAGAACCATTTGGGAGCCAAAACGTCAAACAAGCATTGTTGTTTTTAATGTCTTGATAGATGGAGAAAACAGTATTAGCAAGGATTTTCACCGTTCAAGGATTTTTGAGGCCACAAATTCAAATACTATTTTTTATATTTATAAAAACCGTTCCATTTGAAAATAAATGTATCTTTCGGAAATATCCTTATAGCGCCGAGCGCCGCCGCTTCAGGCTTTGTCATAACGCTCTCCGGTCTGCTCGGAAAATACCCGGCCGCCGAAAAGCTCGCGAATCGCGTCGGTAAAGCGTCCGGCGTCCCCGGCACGAACCGCCGCGCGCAGCGTAACCGTATCGGCAAAGTCGGCGCCGTCTGCAATCGCGCCGAAATCCGGCAATTTTGAAAGCAGCTTTTGATACTCAGAATACGACAGCAAAATACGGAACTCGGCATACCGTTCATACGTGACAGTGCCCGCCGCTTCTACCGCAAGCTTTGCCGCGGCAGTATAGGCGCGCACAAGTCCGCCCGCGCCGAGCAGAATCCCGCCGAAATAACGGGTGACCACGATACAGGCGTCGTCAATTCCCGATTTACGCAAAACATCCAGCACCGGTATGCCTCCGGTCCCCTGCGGCTCCCCGTCGTCGCTGTACCGCTGAATCCCGCCTCCGCCAAGCACATACGCATACACATGATGCCGGGCATCATGATGTTCCTCCCGCACATGCCGAATCAAATCAAGCGCTTCCTGCTCATTTTCGACATGCATGGCGCGACCGAGAAATTCCGAGCGTTTTTCTTCATAAACGCCGCGTCCCTCTTCCCTAAGCGTTTTATAGCACTGATCTTCATGCTTCTCGTTTTTCATCGCAGCCTCAAACAATATATTCTTTAAACAGTCCCTGCGCGCGGCTGTCCAGCGTCACCTGCACCTCTGCGTACTGTTCGGTATACCGGACATCTTCAACTACGGCCGTTTTATAAAGCTGTCCCACCAGCGACTGCGCCTCAATCGGAATCCGCAAAACGCAGCGTTTGGTTCCGGCGCGTGCCAGCGTTTCGAGCATAGACAAAAAACGATCGATCCCGCTGCCGTCCTTGGCGGATATAAAAACCGCCTGCTCAGGCCGGGTACTGACGGCCGCCATACCGTCCCGCGCCAAATCGGATTTGTTGAATGCATACAAGGCCGGTTTATCTCCGGCGCCGAGTTGTGCGATAATTTCCGACGTCACCTCTAACTGTTCGCCGCATTCTGCATCGGAAGCGTCCGCAAGCACCACTAAAATATCCGCATAACGAAGCTCGTCCAGCGTTGACTTGAATGCCTTAATCAGATGATGAGGCAGCTTACGGATAAAGCCGACCGTATCCGAAAGCAAAACCTCCGTCCCCTCGGGCAGCGTCAGCTTACGGGTGGTGGAATCCAACGTCGCAAACAATTTATCTTCTGCTAATACACCCGCATCGGTCAGGCGATTCATCAGTGTAGATTTGCCCGCATTCGTATACCCGACAATCGCAACGCGCTTCAATCCGCTGCGCATACGCGCGGCGCGCGTCGTGCTCCGATTGCGTTCCACTTCTTTCAGCGCCTCTTCCAATGCCGCAATGCGGCGCGAAAGATGCCGCCGGTCGGTCTCCAGTTTTGACTCACCGGGACCGCGCGTCCCGATCCGTCCCTCCTGTCTTGAAAGTTGTTTCCCTTTTCCGATAAGGCGCGGCGCCGTGTATTTCAGTTGCGCGAGTTCAACCTGCAGCTTTCCCTCGGCGCTGGAGGCGTGCAGCGCGAAAATATCCAAAATCAGCATACTGCGGTCAATCACTTCCGTATCCTCAAGCGCATCCTCAATATTGCGGATTTGGGACGGACTGAGTTCCACATCAAATACAACAAGCGAAATATCGTTTGCCGAGCAAATCTGGCGAAGTTCTTCAAGCTTGCCGCTGCCGATGCAGGTTTTGGGATTTTCATGCTCGACAAACTGCACCATGCGCGCAAACACATGTCCGCCGGCTGTCTCCAGCAAACGCTCAAGCTCATCCAAGCTTTTTTCACACGCTTCGTCGCCGCTGCCCTTTTTTGCAATGCCGACCAATACGGCGTCTGTTATTTTTTCTTTTTCCATAAATTAATACCTCCCGGGCTCAAAGCCGCGCAAGCATTCTCCGCACAGAAACAAGGGGCAAGCGACCGCAAAGCGTTCACTTGCCCCATTCAAGCATAAATCAAACTTATTTTACCATGCTCAGACGCTTCTTGAAGCGATCAACACGTCCGCCGGCATCCACAAATTTCTGCTTGCCTGTGAAGAACGGATGACATTTGGAGCAGATTTCAACCTTAACATCGCCCTTTGTGGAGCGCGTTACATACTCTGCGCCGCATGCACACTTTACAGTAACTACATTATATTCCGGATGTATTCCCTGTTTCATTTTCAACACCTCTTTACATTCGTATTCACAATACAATTTATACTATCACATTCTTTTCTGAAATGCAAGACTTTTTTCGATATTTTTGCGAAATACATCTTATATTTTCTGTTCTACGTCGTATTTCAAGCGGGAAATGATCTTCTTTTCCAAGCGGGAAATATACGATTGCGATATACCCAGCAAATCCGCAACCTCTTTTTGCGTTTTTTCTCCGCCGCCGTTTAGTCCGTAGCGCATTTCGATAATCATCCGTTCACGCGGATTCAAAGAATCCACAGCACAGCGCACAATTTTTTTCTCTTCCGCGTTTTCCAGATTCCGGTACACCATATCTTCATCACTGCCGAGGACATCCGACAACAACAGTTCGTTGCCGTCCCAATCCACATTCAGAGGCTCTTCTATCGAAACTTCACAGCGCTTGGAACTGTTTTTCCGCATATACATCAAAATTTCATTTTCTATACAGCGGGAGGCGTATGTCGCCAGCTTATTGTTCTTCTCCGGCTTAAATGTATTGATAGCTTTAATCAGCCCTATCGTGCCGATCGACACCAAATCCTCAATCCCAATCCCCGTACTCTCAAACTTTTTGGCAATATACACAACCAGCCGCAAATTGTGCTCGATCAGCACGCTCCGATATTTCGGGTTCTGCTGCGCGCTCTCCAGCGCGGCGCTCTCCTCCTCCGCGCTGAGCGGCGGCGGAAGCGTATCGGCGCCGTTTACATAAAATACAGAGCGGCGGCCAAACAGTTTTAACCGAAGCCGCAAATACCAAAGCTTAAATTTGATGAACAGATTTTTCATCGGACCTCCTCAGGCAATGGCCGACGGATGAACGATTCCCTCGCAGCCGTCAAAGGTCACGTCCGCACCGGTTACCGCAATATACGCGTCGATCTCCACCGTTCGCCTTTTATTTTCAAAATATATTTTATCCGGCTGAAATGCATAGAAAGTACTGCTCTTTCCGTCAATTCCGGCAGCGCAGACCAACCGAAACCGATGCTGCAGCAGATAGGTGCCGTCGCCGCGGGCCAGCGCCTGAACAAGATCCGGCGGCAAAAGCGGCTCCACCATATCGATTCCCGCCATAATCACATATTTTCCGCTGATCGGTTCCTTTACCAAATTTCCCGAATCCAGCAGAAGCCGAAGCTGCGTGCTTTTGCCGTTTTGTTCTATCCGAACGGCCAACTCCCGTTTTTCCGTGGTTTCCCGGCCGAAATACGAAAAAATCCAGGACAAAAGCAAGCTGACGGCAGCCAGTACGGCAAACAGCCAAAGCGGCATATGCGAATATGAATAGCTGCGAACATTGCCGAACAAATCCGCATGATAACTGCCCAAAAAATAATACGTGCAAAACATCGCGCCGCCGATCAGCGCGGCAGCGCCGAAAAATATCAGAACGGTCTTCACGAATTTATAGCCGCCGAACGCAATATAGCACATTAAAAGGCCGACTGCCAGATTAATGAAAAAGTCAAATATATTGTTTCCGTTTATAAATACGCGCGCCACACTGTAAATTCCGCCGATCAAAGAAGCGCCTGCAAGACAAAACGCTCTGGCATGCCGCCGCATAAAGAGCCCTGTCATATACAAAACAAAAAAATTCATACAAAAATCAATCAGCAAAAGTACGTCTCCGTAAATGACCTGCACCATATGTATCTCATCACCTCATGCTTCTATTGTAGTGCGTGTCCGATTAAAAGCATGTCACTTTGCGGGCAATTTTTTTGTAATAAACAGGAAAGAAAAACCGAACGGGAAAATTCCCGTTCGGTTTGCGTGAAACGCTGTTCTATTCTGTAATTTTGCGGCACTCTATGTAGTAACGCTTGTCACAGGCTTCTCCCATCGAGAAAGTTTTACGCGGAAGCGCACCGTTTTGCTCCACCGCGCCGAACAGCGCTTCTTTATCCATACCGTCAAACAAAAAGCCGATGCTGTCCTTCTCCTCTGCAAGCTTTTGCAGCGCATCCGCGCCGTGAATATAGTCGATCTCGATTTCCGGGTGCTTAGCATGATACCGATCCAGAAAATCCTGAAGCGTGCCGACTGTCAGAGAGTGTGTGCCCGCGCCGAGAGAAATTTCCCGTTCGCCGCCGTCAAAGATACAGCGCACAGACTGTCCGCCATCTCCGCATTTTCGTCCGAACGCTTCCAAAGCGGCTAAAAGCTGCTTTGGTTCCGCCGTCCGCACCAAACGGAAAATCGGTTCAAATGTCAGCGCCGCATCATGCAGATTGACAACCTCGCACAGCGCATAGCGCAGCGGATGCGAAAGCGCCGCATCCCCGATTTCCTCTTTCAATTCTTCATACCGCGCTTTTGCGCTAGCCAAAGAATGATTGCCGTCGCCTACCGCAAAGCGGATAGAAGAACCGGAAGCGGCAAACAGTTTCTGCATCCTCTTTGTCAATGACTGCCGCGCATTTGAAGGAAGCAGATACCCCTCAATGTGACCGCCGCCTTCCATTAAATCAAACGAATACAGGCGCTCGTAATCGCCGCATTGTGCGTCAAGCGGTTCGATAACCGCATGGTTTCGATCATCAATCAACAGCATGACATGCGGCAGTTCCAGCGTAGCCGCGCGCCGCACCGCCACACGCGGCGGGATCCGCTCAAGCACCGTCCCCTCGGTCGCGCGCACGGGGGAACCGGCGCCCGGGCGATACTCATATGCCTCCAAATCCACGGCGCCGACAATCCCATGCCGTACAAGACCGCTGCGCACGGTTCTCCGCACATAAATCATGGCATCGCTGTATTCCTGCAACACATTCTGCTCATAGGAATGCATTGCTTTTGCAATATCGGAGAGCGTTTGTGCATTCATTTTTGATAAGAACGCCTCCGGCAATATCATGTGAAGCGTACTCGGCTGCTTGCCGACCCTGTTTTTCACGGCTTCCCAATACGCGGGCTCGCTCGTATGCTGATCGCAGGCGATCACCGCCCATCTTTCGCCTTTTTCGGGATCCCCGATAAACCGCGGCAGTAAAATATCCGCCGAACCAAAGCAAACTGTATTTTCCATTTTTAACTCCTTCACCGATCATCCGAGTATTATTTTACCGGATTTAAAGGGAAAAAGCAATAGAACCGGGCAAGTTTGATTCAAAAGCACAACGCAGATCAAAAAGAGTAAAAAGCGCTTATTCTATTTGCGTTTCTCCAATTTTTTTATTTTGGAAACCGGCACGCGAACAAAAAACCACATATTATTATAAACTATTTACACTTCATGCAAAAAAACATACGGAAAACTGTTTAAATAGGCTCTTGACACACTTTTTCCGGCGGCATATAATGTATTAGAATCGTAATTTTTCCCCGCAAGGAGACAGAAAAATGCAAGTAAAAGTTATAAAATTCGGCGGCTCTTCTTTGGCTGATGCCGAACATTTCAAAAAAGTCGCCGACATTATCCGAGAGGATCCTTCGCGTCGCTACGTTATTCCCTCCGCGCCCGGAAAGCGCATAGACGGCGACACAAAAGTAACCGATATGCTCTACGCCTGCTTTGAAAAAGCCTCCCGCGGCGAAGAATTTGAGCAGGATTTCGATAAAATCATCGACCGATATGAATCCATTATTTCCGGCCTCGGCATCACGCTGGATCTGTCCAAGGAATACAACCGGATTCAGGGCGCTTTTTTGCACCAGCCCGGAAAGGACTACGCCGCCAGCCGCGGCGAATATCTGAACGGCATCATTTTGGCCAAATATCTCGATTATGATTTTATCGACTCAGCCAATGTGATTTTCTTTCAGGACAACGGCGCGTTTGACGCCGAACGTACCAATGTCACGCTTTCCGCAATCCTGCGCAATCATAAGTGCGCCGTCATTCCCGGTTTCTACGGCTCCATGCCCAACGGCACCATAAAAACATTTTCTCGCGGCGGCTCAGACGTAACCGGATCTATCGTAGCCCGTGCCGTCAACGCCGATTTATATGAAAACTGGACGGATGTTTCGGGATTTCTCATGGCCGATCCCCGCATTGTCGATCACCCCAAAACCATCGAAACCATCACATACAGAGAACTTCGCGAACTCTCTTACATGGGCGCGACTGTGCTGCATGAGGAAGCGATTTTCCCCGTTCGTTTTGCCGGTATTCCGATCAATATCAAAAATACAAACGCGCCCGGCGATCCCGGCACTATGATCGTCGCCACAACGCCTGACTATGCATCGGACGCAGTCGTGACCGGCATCGCCGGCAAAAAAGGATTTTCGGTCATCAACATCGAAAAAGATATGATGAACGCCGAAATCGGGTTCGGGCGCAAAATACTTTCCATACTGGAAGACTACAACGTCTCTTTCGAGCATCTGCCCTCCGGCATCGACACGATGAGCGTTGTCGTCAATACATCTTATATTCAGGAAATCCGCGACCGCCTCATCACAGCGATCTGTGTCAAAACCACACCGGACTCCGTCAGCATTGAAGACGGACTGGCCCTGATTGCGATTGTGGGGCGCGGTATGGTGCGCTCTAAGGGTACGGCCGCACGCGTATTTGGCGCCGCCAGCGAAGCCGGCATCAATATTCGAATCGTCGATCAGGGATCGAGCGAACTCAACATCATCATCGGCGTAGACGAGGGCGACTACGAAAAAGCGCTGCGCGCCATCTACAATGAATTTGTAAAATAAAATCCGACATACACCAAAGCAAAAATAACAAGCGGTCACGGGAATACCCGTGACCGCCGCGCCGTTTAAGCCATGCTTTCCGCCAGCTTTTTCCCGCCGAGCAGATGAAAGTGGATATGCCGCACCGACTGGCAGGCATCCTCGCCGCAGTTGTTGACAATCCGATATCCGTTTGTCAGCCCCGCCGCTTTTGCCACTGCCGGAAGCGCTTCAAACAATTTTGCAATAAACGCACTGTTGGAAGAATCAATACCGTCCGCCGAATCTGCAATATGCTGCTTCGGAATCACGACGACATGCACAGGCGCCTGCGGATTTATGTCGCGAAACGCATACACCGTCTCATCCTCGTACACTTTTACAGAGGGGATTTCTCCGCCGACAATCTTACAAAACAAGCAATCCATAAAGCCTCACTCCTTTTGCATCAGTTTAGCATGTTCCGCTGCAAAAATCAAGCGTTTTTCCGGCAATTGCGGTCATGAACCAAGTTAAAAACCGCATGATCCATTCAAGCTCCATTTTTATGCAATCGAACCCGAAAGGAGGAATAGCATGGAACAACTTCCCCGCCCGTCGGAAATTCCCTGTGATCTGTGGGAATATCTAAGCCATACGAATACACCCATTGTACTATACGGAATGGGCAACGGTGCGGACAAAATTTTATCCGTGACGAAACGGTTGAACATCCCGGTCGCCGACTTCTTTGCAAGCGACGGATTTGTACGCGGACAAGCTTTTCACGGAAAAACCGTGCGCTCTTTTGAGCAGATTCGGCAGACATACAAAAATTTTATCATTCTGCTGTCTTTCGGCACATCGCGCCCGGAAGTTTTAGCGCCGATTTATGCGCTCAGCGAACATTTTGAACTGTATGCGCCCGACGTGCCGGTATCTGGCGATACGCTTTTTACAAGAACATTCTACAAAGCAAATTATGAAAAATTCAAGCAGGTTTTTGACCTGCTTGAAGATATGCAATCGAAAGAAATTTTCTGCAATGTAATCCGATATAAAATTACCGGTGATATTCGCTTTTTGAGAAAAGCGATCAGTCCTCCCGATTTTGAGAAGAAACTTTTACCCTGCAAAAGCTACCGCACCTTTATAGACGCAGGCGCTTATAACGGCGATACGTCCCGCGCGTTTATAGACAACTGCTCTGAGGCCGAGCGTATTTACGCAATCGAACCCGATCCCAAGAATTTCAAAAAGCTTTCGGCTTATGCCGAAACCGAAACGCGCGCCAAGGTGTTTCCTTTTGAATTTGGTGCATGGCAGGAAGAAAGCGAAACGAAATTCTCCGTATGCGGCAACCGAAACTCAAACTGCGCAGCGCAGGCGTCAAACAAAATTAAAACCGTTTTGCTGCGGACAATCGACAGCCTCGGTATTCAAGATGCCGACTATGTTAAATTTGACGTAGAGGGCGCGGAAAAGCAGGCGTTTTTGGGCGCGCTCAAAACAATCTCCGCCGGCGCGGACGTGCTTTTATCCCTCTACCACCGCAGTGAAGATTTGTTTGAACTTCCGCTTCTTATACACCGACACTTCCCGAACTATCGACTGTTTCTCAGGCGCCGCGAATCACTTCCGGCATGGGATTTAAACTTATACGCATTGAAAGGGGAAAGAGACGATCATGATTTACCGACTGTATATTGAAACCGTACAAGAGGAAAATTCTACCGGCTGGGCATTTATGTTTTTCAATCATCAGGATTTTAACATCTATAAGCGGTGCGGGAAAACCGAAACGACCGATAAACGCGCCGTTATCCTTACGATTGCGGAACAAGCGCTTTCCTATTTCACCAATTTCATGCGCCGCCGCTATTACGACGAGCATTTTGCTACCATATTAGATGAGGACTATGTAACGCTTTTCACCGAACTGCCCGAAATTGCAGCGTGCTGGAAATCCGGACGCTTTCGTGAATTTTTTGCAGATGCACCCGACCGCGCGCGATGGGAAGTGCTTCTGCCCTATTTTGAACGTCCGACCATGCGTTTTGAAACCGCTTCGGATCCCAAATTTATCGAAGCGGCAAAAGCGCTGGCCAAAAAAGGACTGGAACAACCGGCTCCGTAAATCGACTGCCTACGGGTTCTTCCTTTTGAAAGCGAGCTTAATCAAATATCCCATTCTGAGAAAAACGTCTGTCCGAAATTCGGACAGACGTTTTTCTCAGAATATTTTTATTTGCCGACCTGACTGATCGCATCGCGAATGGTTTTCTCATACGCCTCGCGGCCGTATTTATCCACCTCGGACTTATTCTTCTCACCGTGCGTCAGACAACCGGCTCCGCCGATACAGCCGCCAATACAAGCCATCCCCTCGATAAAGTTCGCGTCCAACGCGCCCTTACCCGCGCGCAGCAAAGCCGCTCGGCAAGCTTCGATTCCGTCGCAGGCCACCGCTTTAAGAGGAAAATCAATTCCCTGTTCTTTGAGCGCTTCCGCCACAGCATCCGAAAGTCCGCCGCTGCGGGCAAAAATCCGCCCGTAATACGACGCATTATCCAGCACATCTTCGGAAAACTGCGTAATATCAAGGTCGCAGCTATCAAAAAGCGCCTGCAGTTCTTCAAATGTAATCACACTGTCGATATAAGGCCGAACCGCTTCCTGCTGAAATTCCATTTTTTTCGCGGTACAGGGCCCGATAAAGACAATCTTAGCCGTCGGATCGGTCTCCTTGATATATTTGGAAATAGTTGCGGCAGGCGAAAGATTATGCGAGATTTTTTCCGCAAGCTCCGGAAAACGCTGCCGAATATAGGTCACAAACGCCGGACAGCAGGAAGAGGTCAAAAAGCCTTTTTCCGCGAGTTCCGCCGCTTCGGCATACGCCACCATATCCGCGCCGAGCGCCGCTTCGACAACCGTAAAGAAACCGAGCTTTTTGATTCCGGAAATCACCTGTCCGAGTTTTGCATAGGTAAACTGACTGGAAACAGAGGGCGCCACGACCGCGTATACCTTGCTTTTATCCCCTAACGCACTCTTTTTCAGCATTTCGATCACGTCAAGGATAAACGACTTATCGCTGATCGCGCCGAACGGACATTGATATACGCACGCCCCGCAGGATGTGCATTTGTCGTTGTCAATGGCCGCCGCTCTATCCTCGCGCATGGAAATCGCCCCCACCTTGCAGGAACGCTCACAGGGACGCTTGAACTCCAAGATCGCATTATACGGGCACACTTTGGCGCACTGCCCGCATTCAACACACCGCGTTTTATCAATATGCGCCACATGGTTTGCATCGAACGTGATCGCGCCGCGCCGGCACACATCCTCGCACCGGTGCGCAAGGCATCCCCGGCAGGACTGCGTGACCACATATCCCCCTACGGGGCATTCATCGCACGCAATATCAATAACCTCAATCACGTTGCGATTTGTGCGGTCTCCGCCCATTGCAAGCTTGACGCGCTCACTGAGAATCGCGCGCTCCTTGTATACACAGCAGCGCATGGTCGGCACCTTTCCCGGAACAATCATTTTCGGGATATCGGTCACATGCTCAAGCAGCCCGTCGTTCCAGGCAAGACGCGCGACCTCTCGCAAAACCTTATATTTCAGATGCTGTACCTTTGTATCGAATTTTCTCATGACTTTTCCTTTTAAAAATAACTGACTTTAATCCGCTTTCCCATTTTTTTCAGACATTCGGAAAGCTCGGTCACAAGCTGCATTTTAATGCTGAAATTGATCGGCAGATTCGGATTCTGGTGCGCGGGATTGATCGCGCGGCCGACAAAAAAGTTAATATCCGTTGCCTCTTCAAACAAAAGCCGCGCAATGAGCGAAGCGCCGTCATGACGGCTGCTCCATTTTGTATAGGCAGTGTTATCCGCCAGATAATCCTTTGCGTAAGTCAAAACTTTATTGACGGTAATGACGCCCTCGGTGACCAGATCCACACCCTCGATTTCAGCGATCGGCGGAATTTCGGGATCTTCAAAATCGAGCTTCGGCACAAGAGTTTTTCCGAGATAGGAAGCCACAAGGGACGAAGTTGTTCCGCCGCAGACAATATGCTTTCCCTCTTTGGCAAAAAACAAGGCCATCATTTTATTAACGTCATCACGGTCACGCGGCGGTCCGAACAAAATATTCATCGGCGCGCGGCGGCGAATCCGCACCACGCAGACCGTTGTATCGTCTCCCGGTTCACCGCCGTACAGGCGATCGCATTCATCCAACAAAAGCGTCGCCAAAGTCTTCGCGGTAAATCCGACCTCCGAAAAGGTCTCCATAAAATCAATAATATCTTTCCGATCCCAACCGAAATTCAGCGAAAGTCCAACCCCGGCATGAATGCAGCCGTCGCTCATCGCGATAAAAATATCGTTTTCGCAGAGTTTGACACGCGAAGAATAAATCTTCTTTTCCCCGATATTCAGTTCGGTTTTCGGATAATCAAAATTTTTTCCGTCACGCAGAAGGATCACCGATGGATTATCATACTGAATAATTTCAGCTTCCTCGTTATCCACAATCCGAATAATTGTAAAAGTCGAATAGGCGACGCCGCGTACGGAGCAAACCGGAAGCGTTGCGGCCACCGTCTCCACGCAATCCTCAATAGAAAGCCCTTCGGCCAGCATGGTCGAAATAATTTTAGAGGTCAGCGTGGACAAAATATTGGCTTTAACGCCGCTGCCGAGCCCGTCGGCCAAAACCAGCACAGTGGAACGCTCATCGCCGGAAATAACCTCCACACGGTCGCCGCAGAGTTCCTCACCGATGTGATTGATGCTCTTATAGCCGATATCGGCACAGAGATTATTCATCGTGCATCGACTCCTTCAGCTTTGTCAGCGCAATTTTCGTTTCCGCCGCGGTTTCGCCCAAAAGCGAAGCGATCTCCTGGACGATGCGCATCTGCTTATCCACCACCTTATCCGCGACCTCGGCGGTCTGACGGCAGATTTCGTTCTTCTTCTCCCGTTCGGTGACCTCCTCGGTCACATCGCGCAGCATACACATCAAAACATGATATTCATTGTCGCAAAGCACGGTTTGATCGACATATTTATTGTATTCGGCAAGATAAACATCGGTTCGAAGCACAGTCTTCTGCGTTGTAAGCGCCTGCATGAACACAGCCGGATCCAAAATCCGCACCACCGGTTCGCCGAGCACATCAGCCGCGCGGGAAAGATTCATCATTTTCAGCGCGGCGCGGTTAATCTGCTGCACCTCAAGCTTTTCGTTGAGCACAACAATGCCGCTCGGCATATTGCCGATGATACTCTCCGAAAAATTCTCGGCCCGTTCTTTCAGATAAGGCAGGCACATGGAAATTTCCGCTTTTCCCTGACAAACCGCCACAGCCTTTTCACGGCAGGTATTATAGCCGCAGGAACCGCAGTTCAACTCATCCGATGGCTTCTGTTTGCCCATCTGACGCAGTACCGCCGCGATCTCGCTTTCACTCGGCATTGCGGCTTCTTTCGGAATATAATCCATGCTTTTGCGCAATGCGGACGCCGTCGGCTGTTCTACGGAAAAATCCTTTTTACCCGCATATTTGTAAACCTCAACGCTGTCGCGCAGCGGTGTACGATGATATTTTTCCATCACCGGACCGCCCACACAGCTTCCGGCGCAGGCGGACATTTCGATAAAACAGTTATGCAGATGACCGTCCGCAATATCCCGCAAGGCGGCCATGCAGTTTTCCACACCGTCTACCGTCAAATATGTATATTCGGGCAAGGTGCAATCCATCGTTTTCAGGATACCGCCTGATGTCGGAAACAAACGCGCCCGACTCTCTTCAGTCGTATCTTTAGAAGCCTCCGGCGTGATTTTTTCACGGGCAAACCATTCAGTCAGTTCTTCAAACGTGAGAACGCCGTCTACAATTCCGGGGAATTGCTGCGCCTCATCCTTTTTGGCAACGCACGGCCCGACAAACACAACTTTTGCTTCCGGAACACGCCGTTTAATATCCAGCGCATGCGCCTGCATCGGGCTGACAACATCCGCCAGGGCATCCAGCAGCGTCGGAAAATGCTTTTGAATCAGCAAATTAACCGAATGGCAGCAGGAGGAAATCAAAACATCGCGTTTTTCCTCCCGAAGCATACGCTCATATTCTCTTTTCACAATCGTAGCGCCGACCGCGGTCTCCTCCGCGCCGGCAAAACCGAGTGCAAGCAGAGCGCGCCGCATCTCTTCGATACCGACGCCGTTATAATTGGCCACAAAAGACGGAGCCAGGCTGACGTATACCGGCGCGTTGCCGCCAAGCAGTACGCGCACCTGTTCCGTTCCGTCGGAAATCTCCTTTGCCCCCTGCGGACACACGACAAAGCATTGTCCGCACAGAATGCATTCGTTGCCGACAATGTGCGCCTGATTTCCGGAAAAGCGTATGGATTTGACCGGACAGTGGCGTATACATTTGTAGCAGTTTTTGCAGTTGGATTTTTTGAGCTTCAATACATCAACCACGGCACTCACCTTTCCGCCTCAAGAGGCGCCAGAATATGCTCTGCGAAAAATGCCGGAAACCCCTCCCGCGTGACGCCGGAGTAAATATCATCGTCCACCTGCACGGTCACGCCCGTGCGGTTGCATTGACCGAGACAAAAACTGCCGGCCAACACCACATCATCCTCAAGAGCGCGCGCCGCGATCTCCTTTTGAAAAAGCTCGACAATTTCACGCGATCCCCGCAGATGACAGGAAGAACCGATACACACGCGAACGATCATACTTTTGCCAGCACTTCCGTTTCAAAAAAGCTTTTCACTGTATCGGGCGTGACCGAGAACAGCTGATCGTCCACCGTGACGCAGACGCCGCTCTGACAGTTTCCCATACAGAACGTTCCCGCAAGCTCTACCCGATCGCCCGCTTTACTTTGCGCGATCAGATACTGAAGTTCCTCTACGACCTGATCAACACGTACAAGGTGGTCAGCAAGGATTGCCTGAGCTACGACAACAATGCCGAGCAGCAGGCCTTCCTGGACGGCTATGCCGCCACCTGCATGGAGTGGAGCTTCACCCAGTCGATCGAAGAGGCCGGCAAGTATGGCGACGATAAGATCACATGGGTCCCCATGCCCAAGTTCCAGACCAATGCCTCTCCTTATTCCTGCTGGATGTGGGTCATGAATGCGAATTCCAGCAATAAGGAAGAAGCCCTGCAGTTTATCAAGGCACAGCTGAATGCGGATAATCAGGTCTATTATCAGCTCGGCACATGGTCCGGCATGCCCGCGAACCTGGACGGATGGGAAAAGGAAGAAATGATCAACTTTGCTCCCAACGTAGCGGCCAACCTGAAGAGCTACAAAGAAGCCGGTTCTCTGGTGGCGCGCACGCTTTCTACCCGTCACAGCGAGTACATGGACGTCGTGACCGGAACCCTGCAGCGCTATCTGCTGGATGAAATCACGTTTGAAGAGTGCATTGAAACCTGCACTGCTCAGACGGAAGAAATCCTTGCGAACGCCGCAAAGTAAATCTCTTTCTACGATTTCTGCAAAGCAGACAGGGCGGGCATGGGCTGCCCGCCCTGTCTTCCAAGATCTACCCAATGAGGAGGGAAAAATATGCAGTTGCCTGTCCGACGTCTCGGAAAAAAACGCGGACTTCAGAAAGAAATGCTTTTGTTGGCGTGGATCTTTGTAATGCCTGTTCTTCTTATTAGGTTACTGACGACGCTTTATCCTGTTGCCGAGATCTTCCATTACAGCCTTTTAGACTACGACCTTATCAATCGAACGAAAGAATATACGGGATTTTCGAATTTTGTCAAAATCGCAAACGATACCACTGTATTACAGGGATTGCAATTTACCCTCGAATATACTTTTTTATCGGTTTTTTTGATTGTTGCTCTGGGAACCATTCTCGCCTTGCTGATGAAGCTTGATTTTCGCGGCAGAAAACTGATTCGAACCGTATCGCTGCTGCCATGGGGTATGCCGATGATCATCATCTGCATGGCAGGCCGGTGGATGTTTAACGATTCTTATTCCATCATCAACGATATGATTCGCCAGTTGTTTGTACCCAACTTTCATTATTCCTGGTTATCCGAAGTCAATGGTGCCAAAGCGGCGGCAATTATTCTGAACGTTTGGAAAAACACTCCTTTTTTTGGAATTATGGTGCTGGCCGCATTTCAGGGGATCCCCGATGAACTGTATGAAGCGGCCAGAATCGACGGCGCCAATGATTTGCAGATCGTTTTCAAGATTATGATCCCCTACGTCCTAAAATC
>URDS01000015.1 GCA_900546635.1 uncultured Eubacteriales bacterium
CGCGCGCCTGTAAGGTGTTTACAAGGCGGCACATGTCCGCCTTGTAAACGTATTTATTTTATTTGCGATTTTCACTTCTTTGACAGACTGAACAGCCGTGATTTCACGGCTGTTCTCTGAGATGAAATTGAAATTACCGATTTCTGTTGCGGTTGCAGCAAATTCCGTTGTTGTCTCCGGATAAATTCGGCAAAGACGGCGGATAAAATTCGTTGACCGGGAATGCCATACTCTTGAAGAGTCCGCAGGGATCATCATCTTCACTGGGCACACATTCTTTATCGGGGATGCAGTATTCGGCCACGTTGACCAGATATTGTGCCGGTCTCTCAATACGGATAATGGAGAAAAAGCCGAGCGAGACATAGAGTCGATTCGTTCCGTTTTCATTTAATGTGCCGCCGACGCAGGAACATACATTTTCCGGAATACTGTCACAAGAGCAGCAGCAGCAAGGGACAAAGTTGCAGCAAGACGGCTCGACTACTTTCGTGGAAAGCACGACCGGGCTTGCCACTTCTACTGCCGCAATCGGCATATTCGTGGAGAAGCTTGTGGAAGTATTGTCGCCGCATGAACAAAATTCATCGGAAACGGTGCTTCTGAAAATATTTACACATCCCTCGCTGCCGTATAGAATCACTTTCTTTTCGGCAACAGCAATTCCCTCAAACTCTTGCGCGCGTCCAATGCAAACGCAGGCTTCGAGGATAAGCTTTACATAAAAACGAATGGTTACCTGATAAAAACCACGGTTAAATTGAACCGGATCTACCGTAATGCAGCACCAAAGAAGTTGAGCGCATTTCGTTCTTACATTTCCAACGCGATCAATGATTTCCTGACCGAAATCGGTGAGATACACCGGTACATTTTCAAAACAATCTTTATCACGGCAAGAGTCAAGGACTCTGTAAGTATCTATACAAACGGATTCTTTGCCTACATTTATATTCGACACAGATCCACCTGTGCAGGAACATCTGTTTTCAGCCATAGTTATAGTTCCTCCTGAAAAAATTGGGGCGTTACGCCTTCGATATTATAATATGCCGTGTTTTACCGGATGTGAAAAAAGCGCAGAAACAAGTTCTGCGCTTTTTTCAATGTATTCAATTTAAAAATCAAACATACTTTTTCAAGGATTCCGGTATTTCTTCAACCGCAATAGAGGAGGTCATTACACAATTGAAACCGTATTTTTCAACCAGTGCATTCGTCGCTTCGACAAATCTTACAAATGCGTCTACATCATTTGAACAGATTTTCAAGGCAGAATCAATAAACAGATCCGACAAGTCGTGATCGCTTGCAGCGATACCCGCAATAAAGCCAAAGAGCGTCTGCGCATCCTCAACTCCATACGCATCAGCCTCAATCAATCTGGCTTTATACTTAACGTCATAAATCAGCTTTTGTCCTTTTTCTATGCAAACGACATTACCATGGGAAGTATGGGATGCATTGTTAACCATGTCTATGAGCGCTTTTGTTTTTCCGGAACCTTTAAGACCGAGAATCAATTTCACCATAAGTCGAATCCTCCAATATATTATTGCGAATACAGAATACCTCTGTAATAATAATATACACTATTTTGCACACAAATGCAATAGTAAAAAGTATACTTTTGGTGATTTTATTTCAATCATTTCATGCGTTTTTCGAGAATTTCACGTTCTTTTTCATATCCGCTTTTCCCGAGCAGAGCAAACATATTTTTTTTGTACGCTTCCACTCCCGGCTGATTAAACGGATTTACACCGAGCATATAACCCGATACAGCGCAAGCCAGTTCAAAGAAATAGACAAGATATCCGAAAGAATAAGCCGTGCGGTCGGAAATTTCCAAGACAACATTCGGAACACCGCCGTCATTATGCGCAAACAATGTGCCAAGCATTGCGGTGCTGTTGACATAATTTAAAGACTTTCCGGCAAGGAAATTCAACCCGTCCACATTGGCTTGATCGTGCGGAATCTCAACTTTGCTGCCGCTGTCTTTTATATCGAGCACAGTCTCGAACAGCATCCGCTCGCCGTCCTGTATATACTGCCCCATAGAATGCAGATCCGTGGAAAAAATAACGGATGCCGGGAAAATTCCTTTATGATCTTTTCCTTCGCTTTCACCGTAAAGCTGTTTCCACCATTCATTGAGCATTTGCAAAAAAGGTTCGTATCCGACCAATATCTCCACTTTTTTGCCGCTGCGGTACATCAAGTTGCGAAGCGCCGCATATTTGAAGCAATCATTTTCAGCATAAGGCGCTTTTGTATAAAGCGACCGCGCGTCGGCGGCTCCGAGCATCATTTCTGTAATATCGATGCCGGCGACCGCAATCGGCAGTAACCCCACTGCCGTTAAAACAGAGTATCGACCGCCCACATCGTCGGGAACGACAAATGTTTCATATTGCATTTGATCGGAAAAGTTCTTCAGCGTGCCCTTTTCGCGGTCGGTTGTGGCAAAAATACGTGTTCTGGCTTCTTCTGCTCCATATTTTTGCTCTAACAGTTCCCTGAAAATACGAAATGCGATCGCAGGCTCGGTCGTTGTTCCGGATTTGGAAATTACATTTACACAAATGTCCTTTCCATCGCAAAGAGACAAAAGCTCAGACAATGCCGTTGAACTGATATTATTTCCGGTAAAATAAATATCCGGTGTGTCTTTTTTTAAATTATTATACAGCGGAGATTTAATAAATTCGATCGCCGCTCTCGCGCCGAGATAAGAACCGCCGATTCCGATGACAATAAAAATATCACAGGATTTTCGGATTCTACAAGCGGCGTCCTGAATCCGTCGAAACTCTTCCCTGTCATACGTTTCGGGCAGATCCACCCAGCCGAGAAAATCGTTTCCGGCGCCGCTTCTGTTTTTTACGATTTGATATGCAGCCTCCGCTTCGGCGCCTATACTTTCATAGTCCGAAGAAGTCATAAAATTTTCCGCAAATTTGCTGTTTAGTTTAATGCTCATTTTTATTTCCCCCTATTGATTTGTTACCATAAATAAATATACTACATTTGTTCGTACTTTTCAACAGCAAATTCCTATGGAAAGTGTACGAATAATTTAACCCGTAACCGCTTAACTCAGGCAAAATCCTTTTAAAAGACGCCGTAACAATTCGCCAAATCCAATGGCGTCAACATCTTCAGCCGCTAAAATATCGACTCGTCCCAGTTCTTTTCCGTCGCATTCGTATAGGATAGAGCCAAGCACATCACCTTTTGAAATCGG
Source organism: uncultured Eubacteriales bacterium (assembly GCA_900546635.1). Lineage (GTDB taxonomy): Bacteria > Bacillota > Clostridia > Oscillospirales > CAG-272 > UMGS902. The sequence goes on from URDS01000015.1 coordinate 3,251, forward strand.
ACTGCGTGCGCTTTCCGGAAGTTCAATGCGTTTGGTGATCTTAGCTATGTCCCCTTTTTCCAATACCGCGCTGTACTCTGCAAAGGTCAACGGACAATAATCCGATACGCCTCCCTGCACTCGAATCGGATCCAATGTTCCCGCTTCAGCGGTATAAACGCCGTAATTGGCAAAACCAAAATCCAAAAGCTGCTTTGCCTCATTATTGCGGACATCTCGTGTAGGCGCTGCCATAATAACGGCAATTAACTGCATCCCGTCCCGTTTGGCCGTTGCACTGATACAAAACTTTGCTTTGGAGGTTGAACCAGTTTTCAGGCCGTTCGCTCCCGCGTAAAAGCGAATCAGGCGATTGGTATTGGTCAATCCGAAGGCACCGTTTCGGATCGTATCCATCCAGGTTGAACTGTATTTCAGAATAAATTCATGTTTTAGCAGTTCTCTGGACATAATGGCGATGTCGCGCGCACTGATTTTGTGATTGGTAACCGTATCGTCCAGTCCGTTGGTGTTTTCAAAATTTGTATTTTCCATTCCGAGTTCTTTGGCTCGCGCGTTCATTTGCGTCACAAATGCTTCTTCGCTGCCGCACAAAAATTCCGCCAGCGCTACCGCGCAATCGTTTGCTGAGGAAATTACAACGCATTTGATCATCTCATCTACGGACATTTCTTCCCCTACTTTAAGATAAACCTGGGATCCGCCCATGGATGCTGCATTTTCACTGACCGGAACCATGTCCGTCAGCTTAATTTTTCCGCTGTCCACGGCTTCCATAACCAGCAGCAATGTCATCACTTTCGTAACAGAAGCCGGCGGTAATGCTTCATCCGCGTTTTTTTCATACAAAACCATTCCGGTTGATGCTTCCATTAGAATGGCGCTCCGACACTCCAGTAGAGCGGTAAATTCCGGAGCAGCATTGCAGGGAATGAAAATTGTAAGGAATAAAATGATCGCGGTCAGCATATGCGAAAGAATCTTTTTTGTCATAAAATCACCTCACGGTAATTTATATTTGGCTTGTCAGCAAACTATACTAAAAAGATTTGCAAGTAATGAAAATTCAGATATAAAAAAGCGCGTTGATCGCGCTTTTCAGCCTGTCAAAAAAGTGAAAATCGCAAATCAAATACGTTTACAAGGCGGACATGTGCCGCCTTGTAAACACCTTACAGGCGCGCGAGTGCCGCCATTGGCGGCGCGATGGCGCGAGCGAACGCGCCCCATCGTCGAAAAACCTTCGTTTTTCGACGGTCAGAAAAGCGCATTGATCGCGCTTTTTTATATCCGCCGATAAAGTAAAAGTAAACTATACGTCAAATTTTCATCAGTATGCAGCATGATTCAGTTCATTTTCTCTTTATATTCCATCCCCCACTCAACCATAGCATCAAGTATCGGTTTTAAGCTGTATCCTGTTTCAGTCAGTGTGTATTCCACCCTTGGCGGTACTTCGGGATAAACCTTTCTCGTCAAAAGGCCTGTTTCTTCCATAGAACGCAAATTTGCGGTCAGTACCTTTTGAGAAATTGAACCGACGGATTTTTTCAATGCTCCAAAACGCTTTGTCCCCTCCAACAAGTCGCGGATAATCAGCACCTTCCAGCGATCGGAAATCAGCATCAGCGTAGTTTCAACCGGACAAGCGGGCAATTCCTGTTTCATTTGTCATCTTCCTTTCAATCCGATAGTATGAAAAAGTAACTATAGATTTATTGTATACTCTTATCGTATGAATGTCAATGGTATCTGATAAGTAACTATAGCACAAATAAGTGCTTACTTTACAAACGGCATATTTGGGTATACAATTATAAGACAGAACGGCGGGATCAAAATGCAAATCTATACCGTTCATATATCGCACGATCAGAGGTTAAAAAGAGGTAAAGTTTATGACGCAGTCTGAGAGATTGAATTTTTTAATAGCGGAACTAATAAAAGAACAGCCCTGCTTTTCTGACATGGACATTCCCAAATCAACAAAAAATAAAAAAAATCTTTTGCGTTCGCTTTTAAATGTTCGTATGCCGAAAGAAACAAATACAGAATTTCTAAAATTACAGAACGAATATTTGCAGGAAGAGATCAGGCAAAAAGGTATTGTAAACGAAAAAAATCTTGTACCGTTACAGGATAAGATATATTTATGGCAGGGCGATATTACAACGCTTAAATGCGGTGCAATCGTAAACGCCGCAAACAGTCGCATGCTTGGTTGTCAATAATAAAGAATAAAAGCGGCAGTTTTAAGCGTTCTTAAGACTGCCGCTTTTATTCCTCGTGGTTTTGGTGCATTTTCAATACGAATTGAAATCTAACAAATCGCGTTTTTTATATCCTCGTGCAAAATTGCACAGCATCCGATATTGCGGTATACTCCTTTTATACGCATACTTTCACGCGCCATTCCCTCATATTTCATTCCGCATTTTTGCATTACGGCAAAACTTGCCGCATTGCCCTCGATAAATTTTGCTTCTATTCTGTGAAAATCAAGTTTTTCAAATCCGAAATTTAAAACCGTCCATGCGGCTTCGGTCGCATAACCGCGCTTTTGAAAATCCGGGTTGATTACATAGCCGATTTCCCCTACGTCATTTGAAAAATCAATCCGAGAATATCCGCAGGTTCCGATCATTTTGCCATTTTCCGATTTCAGCGTAACAGCCCAATCGTAAAATTCCCCTGCTCTATATTTTCCCATAACAAAAGCGAGATAATTTTTTGTATATTCAATGTCCGGATGGGGGCTCCAGGTTAAAAATTCGGTCGTTTCCGGCATGCGGGCGTACTCATACATATCAAAAGCGTCAAACATGCGCATAGGTCTTATAATTAACCGTTCGGTTTCAAATGTCGGTATTTTGGAAAACACCTCATATATATACTCTTTTTTCATAATCGCTCCATGAAGATTGATACCCCAAAGTATAACATATTTTCCTTTGAAACACAAGAAAATCATAAAAATATTTGCACCCGAACAGAGAGTATGCTATAATAACCATATATTACGTATGATTAAGGCATAGGATTTTGCAAAGAACAAGCATCATCCGTGTTTTTTCAGGTACGAACGGAGACTGAATATGACAAACGAAAAAAGAATCGGTTTTATCGGTGTCGGAAATATGGCCGGCGCAATTATCGGCGGTCTGACCGCGCGGTCTTCCGGCGCTTTCACGAAGCCCGAACATATTGCGTTGTATGATGCGAATAAAGAGCAATGTACGCGTTTAACGGGAAATTTTAAAATTACCGAAAGCATTACAGAGTTAGTAGACAACGCAAAAATAATCGTCCTTGCGGTAAAACCGCAAAATTATCCGGATGTGCTTTCGGAAATTCGAGATTTGCCGCTTGTCGGCAAGTTGTTTGTGTCCATCGCCGCGGGAATTTCCACACAATATATTGAAAATCAAATCGGACACGATGTTCCCATAGTTCGCACAATGCCGAATACGCCGCTTTTAATCGGACGTGGGGTAACCGCTCTTTGCAAAAATAAAAACGTATCCGACGCAATGTTTGCGTATGTAGAAAAAATATTTGCATCTCAGGGGGAAACACTTCGCCTCGGAGAAGAAGATATGAATAAAATTATCGCTGCTACCTCTTCCGCTCCGGCTTATATTTTTTTAATGATTAAAGCAATCTGCCAAGGCGCGGCGGAACAGGGGCTTGCCTCTGATGAATTAAAAAATGCAGTCTGCAATATGGTTATCGGAAGCGCCGAACTTGCACTTCAAAGCGACAAAAGTTTGGATGCATTAATCCGCATGGTTACGTCTCCGAAAGGGACAACGGAAAAGGCATTAGACGTTTTTTATAAACACGATTTTGAGGGAATTGTCAGCGAAGCGATGCAGGCCTGCACAAAACGCGCGGACGAGTTGTCGATGAACTGACGCATACCCGTTTGTTTTTCACCATATATTTAAAAACAAAAGAGGTGAAAAACATGACTGAACATTTCAAAATCAAAAACCGACCGAAAATAAAGCTGCTCTCCCGGAAATATATCTATGCCAGGCTGATTTTGCTCTATACGTTCGCATATACCATGGCATTCGGCGCCGGCTGTCTGCTATTTCATATGCTGGAAGTAAAAAGCAGCGCAACGATAGACGCGCGGATTCTTTCATATTTTTCTGCCGATTTTTCGGACTGTGACGACTTGTTTGAGTATTGCGGTCGCCTGCTTTCCGAAAGCCGGTCGGATATTACACATTTGGTCTTGATTTTTACCGCCGGTTTTACCATGTTTTCCACGATTGCGCTGGCAGGTATTCTGATGTTTCGGGGCGCTTCGTTTGGCTTTTCGGTGAGCTATTTGGCTTATGCGATCAAATATGAAACGGCTTCATTTGATCGGCCTGTATCGGCTATTGTATTATTTTCGGTGTTGTGTGCAACCGGTGCGGCTGTTTTGATTCATATGAGTGTTAAAACTGCAATTTTTACGGACGAATTTAAAACGCTTTGCGGTCGTCCACGCTTAATTGTACGATCGAGCGCGTTTTATATGCAGATTTTTCGCTTTTTTACCATATTAGGCGCGATTTTGATCTTAAATTTAATCAGATGCGTTTTGTAAAACGCAGGAGGATGTTTGATGAGCGAAAGGAAGTTTAAATTATTCGATTTCAATCGGGACGGAAAAGGCGTTGAAAAAGATGAAGTGGACGGACCGCCCAATCTTGCCACATTTTTTAAAAAATACAAACGCAAATTCAGTCGTTTGCTCAGCGTCAATATTTTTATGGTACTGGGCAATTTTCCGTTATTTTTTGCCGGACTGGCTCTCGCAGGTTACGGGTCTATTCAAAGTACGGCCGCTTCTTCCCCGCTTTTTGCCGCTGTGCATGGCATTGCGCGGTTTGATGCTTCTCCCATAACCGCCGCGCTTGAGGGGATTTACGGTTTGCAGACCCCGCTCACCGCGTATTCAACCGGTTCATTTATTCTGTTCGGTTTGTCTCTTTTCACACTTTTTACATTCGGCCCCACCAATGTCGGTACGACGTATATCCTCCGCAACTTGATTAAAGGTGATCCGGTATTTATGTGGTCGGATTTTTGGTACGCTGTAAAGCGAAATTTCAAACAGGGTATGCTGCTCGGTATGCTGGATCTTATTGTCAGCTTTTTGCTGATTTTTAACATTCGTTTTTATTTTTCAAATCTGAACAATACGTTCCAAACCGGTTTAATGTTTTATATTTCCCTGGCGATGCTGATTTTGTATTTCTATATGCGGTTTTATATGTATATTTTACTGGTAACTTTTGATCTTTCCATGTACAAAATTCTTAAAAACTCGCTGATTTTTTCTATATTGGGTTTCAAACGGAATCTGATGGCTACACTCGGCATGTTGGTGCTTGCGGCTTTGAATTTTGTTGTATTCGTTTATATACCGCCGCTCGGTATTGTTTTGCCGCTTGTGCTTACGCTTTCAAACGGCGCGTTTATGTCCACTTATGCAGCGTATTTCAAAATTAAGCAGATCATGATCGATCCATATTATACGGAAGACGGAACGGCAAAAAGTGAAGTAAGCAACACAGAAAACTGAGCAATACACATAATACTGACGCTTGAAAAGCATGTCCTCTTTGGAAAGCAGATCGCCGTTGAACCGGTATGGCTTTTCCAGAGTATCGGATCGAAAAACGCGCCTGCCTTGTTCGATGTAAAAATTTTCGTTGAAGTTGTCTTTGCACTTTCCCCCGGAAAAAAGCAGGTCTATGTTTTTCAAAATCCGCATTCACCGCGTATTCATTGCTTGGCTATGGCGCCGAAATCATAGCCCATGCTCTGCGCCGCCTCGTCGCAAGCGTGCGCCTGTCGAAAGCTTGCATAATACAAAAAACCGCCTATCTAGGCGGTTTTTGTATTATGGTGGACCTGGTGGGATTCGAACCCATGACCTCTGCGTTGCGAACGCAGCGCTCTCCCAACTGAGCTACAAGCCCAAATTTAATAAAGCAGGCGCCGTCGGGCGGCGCGTATAATGGTCGGAATGACAGGATTTGAACCTGCGACATCCTGCTCCCAAAGCAGGCGCGCTACCAACTGCGCTACATCCCGGAATCCTTCGGTCGAAGACCGGGCGCCGCCACGATTACCCTGCACGGCATATTATAGCAAATGCTATTCTGAAAGTCAAGAAAATTTTTGCTTTTAGTCAGAGATTTTTTGTAAACTGCTTCATATTTTTCTCAAAATCGGAAATACTATCCGAAAATGGGTTGACAGATTGTAGGATATGAACTAAAATAAGCACGGAAATAAGTTTGTAGAGGCGAACAAATGAAAAAAGAAACTTTTGACATCGGGGGTATGAGTTGCGCGGCATGTTCCGCGCATGTGGAAAAAGCGGTGCGACCGCTTCAAGGCGTTTCTGAGGCGTCCGTTAGTTTGCTGACCAATAGTATGACCGTAGTATACGACGAAAATATTCTGACACAGAATAAAATTGTGCAAGCGGTTGTCAAAAGCGGTTATAAATGCAGCTTGCATACCGGGGAAGAAATAAAAATCGACAACAGCAAAATGTACATTAGGCTTGCAGTATCGTTAATCTTCGCAACACTTTTGATGTATGTTTCAATGGGGCATATGATCGGGCTTCCGCTGCCGAATTTTCTTGATATGAATCAACATCCCGGCACTTTTGCGCTGACACAGCTTATACTTTTGATTCCGGTTTTAGTGGTGAGCGCAAATATTTTTCGCGGTGGAATTTTAGCGCTTTTGCATTTATCTCCGAACATGGATACGCTTGTGGCGATTGGTTCGGGCGCCGCTGCTGTACATGGGATGGTTTATACCGCTTTGATATTCGGTGCTGTCCAAAGCGGAGATATGCATGCGGCTCACGAGTACGCAATGGGGTTGTATTTTGAATCCGCGGCGATGATTTTGGCGTTGGTTACGCTTGGAAAAATGCTGGAAGGACGTGCCAAAGGAAAAACCAAGCAGGCAATTGATGCGCTTACCAAACTGGCGCCGAATATGGCGGCGGTTGAGCGCGAGGGACAGGAGATAACGATTCCGGTATCCGATCTTACGGTTGGGGATATTGTCATTGTTCGTGCGGGCGAGCGAGTGGCCGTAGATGGTGTTGTGGACGCAGGCGGCGGTGCGGTAGATAATTCGGCCGTCACCGGTGAAAGTATGCCGGTAGACATCGAGATCGGTGACACGGTTCCGGCTGCTGCCGTGCTTTTGGATGGATTTATAAAGCTGCGCGCGGAAAAGGTCGGAAAAGATACAACGCTTTCTCGCATTATTGCAATGGTCGAAGAAGCGGCCGCTTCCAAAGCGCCGATTGCGAAAGTTGCAGATCGGGTCAGCGCCGTTTTTGTTCCTGCGGTCATGCTTATTGCACTTATCTGTTTTACAATTTGGGTATTTCTGGGAGAAGGGATTTCACGCGCACTTGAATTTGCTATTAATGTTCTGGTTATTTCATGCCCGTGTGCGCTTGGGCTTGCAACCCCCACAGCGATTATGGTAGCGACCGGAACCGGGGCGGCTAATGGTATTTTGATTAAAAGCGCAGCTTCTCTTGAAGCACTTGGAAGCATCAATACGGTGGCTTTGGATAAAACCGGAACTGTAACGGAAGGAAGTCCCGTTCTATATGATCTATATGCTGTAGATGCAGATAAACAAGCTCTGCTTGCAAAGGCCGCCGCTGTAGAGCGATTTTCGTCTCACCCGTTAGCTGCCGCAGTTGTGGCTGCAGCGGATAAATTGGAACTGCAACTTCCAGAGGCAACCGAATTTGAAGAACTTCGCGGTCGTGGCGCGATAGCAACGATTGAAAATACAGCTTGTATACTGGGCAACAAAAAACTGATGCAGGAACAAGGGATTCAGTTCCCGGAAGCTGTGGAAAAAATTGAATTTAACGGAAAAACACCGATTTATGTAGCGGTGGGCGGCGCATTCGCCGGTGTTTTGCTTCTTGGGGATAAAATCAAAGCGGACTCGACGTTCGCCGTCGGAGAAATGAAAAAGCACGGAATTCAAACCGTGATGTTGACGGGAGACAGTGATGATGCGGCGTCAGCCGTGGCTCGTACGGTTGGCGTAGATGCATATTATGCGGGACTCTTGCCGGATGAAAAGGAAAAAGTCTTGCAAGAACTCAAAAAAGATGATAAAATAAAAGTTATGATGGTGGGCGACGGAATCAACGATGCGCCGGCGCTGACTGCTGCCGATGTGGGGGCGGCAGTGGGAGGCGGTACCGATGTTGCGATCGGTTCCGCAGATGTGGTTCTGGCACGCAATTCGCTGACTGAGGCGCTTGCGTCTATACTTCTTGGACGCAGAGCGTTGCGGATTATCAAAGAAAATTTATTTTGGGCATTGATTTATAACAGTATTTGCATTCCGATTGCCGCCGGTGTACTATACCGTCCTTTTGAAATTGCCATTACACCGATGATTGCGGCGGCGGCAATGAGCTTGTCTTCTGTATCTGTTGTCGCCAATTCGCTGAGACTGCGCCGCTTTTCACCACCGAAATTTATTGCGAAAGAGGAGAATGACGATATGTTTGGAAAAGTAAATTACACCATGCGGATTGACGGAATGTCCTGCTCGCATTGCAGTTCACGTGTTAAGGCAGCGCTGGAGTCTATTTCCGGGGTTTCTGCGAAAATTGATCTGGAAAACGGACAGGCTCGGATTAAATGTCCCGCAGCATTGGAGGACACAAAACTTACGGCTGCGGTAACCGAAGCAGGTTATAAGGTAATTTCTCTTGAGCGCGTGTAAGCAAATTACTGTTTGGATTCGTGTTTTCTGTGCTTTAACGGTGTGCGTATGCGTATTATTTTTAAATAGCTGTGGATTCTACGATATGCTGGGAATCGATATGCACGATTATACCGCTGAACCCGTCATACGGCAACTCGAAACAGACGGGGAGATTGCCGGTACGATCAAAGAAATGATTTCGATCATGTTTCAAAATACGCCCTTTCTCAGCGAATTTAATACGCCGGCTGAGGCGGCGAATCTTTACCGAGACGGAATCTTATGCTTTATTTTATCGCGCAATTATGCAAAATACAGTGCAAACATGGAATTGATTGATGAAACAAAAGCAGCCTATCCCGGCTATGAAATTAAAACGATAATTCCCGCCGTAGACTTTGAAAGTACCGTATATCGGTATTTTGGCGGATCGGATAGCGTTGATAATGTATCCACCCCTCTGTTTACGTATCTTGAACGGGTGGATGCGTATGTTTCGGTTGGGATCGGCGTAGACAGCCGGTCAGAAGTGGTTATCGAATCGCTACACGAAACTGAGAACACTTATGTTTGCAGTTTCCATAATAAAATGGGGGAAATTTCATCTGAGCAATACACCCTTTTGCTGATAAAGCGCGAGGACGGCAGTTTTTATATGCGGGAATTGCGTATTGCCGAGTCACAACCTCCGGCAAAGCCGGAGGCTTGAATAAGCCCTAAAAGGGCATTTTACAGGCCACACCCCTAAAGGGGCTCCGAAAGGTTCTGCTAACCGCATTACTTCTTCGGACTACCCCTAAAGGGGTGTTTTATTTGAGAAAACAATTATCGTTCAGCAGCGCGTTTATCCTTTGCAGTCAATTGATATTCTTTTAGCGGTATTTCTGCGCGGTAGATTTCCAAGCTGCTCAGCGGCGCTTTTGTAAAATCCGGATCGCCGTCGTTTTCGGTGTAGATGTCTAAATACAAATTTGAATAATCATCAAGATTGACGCTTTCAAACACATAGCGCCTGTATGTGTAAATTCCGTAAGCCGTATGTTCGTTGTATATGTCGGACAGTATACGCTCAGTGCCGTCCGCATACAGAGAAACATTAAGTTTCAACGGCTCTCCTGCTTTTATACCGAGTGTTTCGGGCAAAGCATTATTATAGCGTACTGTGACAATCAGTGTACGGCTGTCCGGGAAATAGATTGGCTGATGAGAAAAAAAGTAGCCAGCGTAGTCGTAGGCAACGACCGGTTCCCAACTCAGCGCATGAATTTGTCCGTCTGCATAATCTTCGCGCAGGGGATCAGTCCATATAACACCCTTTGCTTCGGACGGATAATGATTCAGTGTATAGATTCGGAAAAATAATAATCCGCAAACCGTTATGATGATAACGACGGAAAACCATTTAAAAATTTTATTGAACATTACAGCCTCCGCATTTGGAATGATATCATTATATAACACACGGCGCGTTCTGTCAAATGATTTCCGATTTTGAGCAAAAAAACAGAGTTCGACTTTGAATTACAAATCCAGTTATAATCGAATGACTGTTAGAACGCGATGCAACTTTGTGACAATGATGTCCGCATGAATAACGGATATCAAAATCAAATACGCAAAATTTCCGTTTTGTAACATAAAAAACGATATAACCCCTTTTTGAGGTTATATCATAACTTACATAGAAATTACTTTCTTATAGGACTTACCCGTTACTCCGGCTTTTTTATACGCGCTCGCGTCTTTCTGAAAGCAAACGGTATCTCTGCAAAGCAGATACAAAGCGGAAAAAACTTGATACTGTACTTATGCGATCAAAAAGGGCAGAAAGCCACATTCCACAACACGGACACATTCAGCGCACTTGTTTTCGAAAAATCAAATATAAATTGGCGAATACCGCAGTTCCTGTGATTCTTCCTTCCGCCGCACTCCCGCTAATATTCTTGTGCGCGGTATTGAATACAGTCCCATAGACCCTTTATACAGCGCGACCGCAGATTACAACCAAACACTCTGTCCGTGAGACATTTCAATCCACGCACCCCTCGCGGGGTGCGACGTTTGACAATCCCGCGCTGCTGCAAAACGATCCATTTCAATCCACGCACCCCTCGCGGGGTGCGACACTGCTCCTTGTTGATCGCCGTGCTGGAGGACGCATTTCAATCCACGCACCCCTCGCGGGGTGCGACCGCGCCGAAATCCATTCAAATATGAGATACAGCGCATTTCAATCCACGCACCCCTCGCGGGGTGCGACTCCTCGAGCAAATCAAACATGCCCGGCAAATTGTATTTCAATCCACGCACCCCTCGCGGGGTGCGACTTTCAAATTGGCATGAAATGTATTGCACATATAACATTTCAATCCACGCACCCCTCGCGGGGTGCGACATCATATATTTATCTAATTCCTCTAACATGTATCTCATTTCAATCCACGCACCCCTCGCGGGGTGCGACGCAAGTATGACTTGCAGAATAAACGGGTATTGCATTTCAATCCACGCACCCCTCGCGGGGTGCGACCGGGTCATATACAAAGTCAATCTGCAAGTACGGCATTTCAATCCACGCACCCCTCGCGGGGTGCGACGGCGGGACATTATTATCACCTCATTTGCATTATAAGTATTTCAATCCACGCACCCCTCGCGGGGTGCGACCGAACTGTTTACAATGCAAGGCTTTAAAGACCTCATTTCAATCCACGCACCCCTCGCGGGGTGCGACGAGCAGCCTTTCCCAGCCAAGATGTATACAAATAATTTCAATCCACGCACCCCTCGCGGGGTGCGACTAACAATGCTGATAAAATGATTTACGTATAGTTAAATTTCAATCCACGCACCCCTCGCGGGGTGCGACTATTTGCGGCTATTAAACAAGCGGATACGGCTACATTTCAATCCACGCACCCCTCGCGGGGTGCGACGATATATGATAAACGGAAAGAACGAAAAAAATATATTTCAATCCACGCACCCCTCGCGGGGTGCGACTGACTGATAATTTGGGGACTTTTGATGTTAATGTTATTTCAATCCACGCACCCCTCGCGGGGTGCGACGTATGTGTTGGTTCTTTGGAAGCTGACAGTGCAAACATTTCAATCCACGCACCCCTCGCGGGGTGCGACTCATGTCTGATGATTTTATCAGTGGTCAGCTTTTCGATTTCAATCCACGCACCCCTCGCGGGGTGCGACTAATAATTTTCCTTTCTTTTTTTAGGGGAAAACGATTTCAATCCACGCACCCCTCGCGGGGTGCGACGCCATTTTCGTCCTCAGTTACAATATTGCCAGAAATTTCAATCCACGCACCCCTCGCGGGGTGCGACCGTCGCCTAACATTTCCACAAGCCCTTTTTGGATTAATTTCAATCCACGCACCCCTCGCGGGGTGCGACGCTAATAGGATGAAATCACTAGCTAATCAAGCTAATTTCAATCCACGCACCCCTCGCGGGGTGCGACTGATATAGCATTTTTAGCTTCTCCAATGGATGCCATTTCAATCCACGCACCCCTCGCGGGGTGCGACTAAAGATATGTATCAGCAGACTTACGACGTGTCTATTTCAATCCACGCACCCCTCGCGGGGTGCGACGCCCGTTGGGTCGCAAGCGACACGACATAAAAAGCTATTTCAATCCACGCACCCCTCGCGGGGTGCGACGGCAAATATACCGAAAATTGTCAAAACTTCTGCATTCAATTCACCATATTTGCACAAAGTTTATATTTTCTCAATAAATACATCGAATTTCATCCCGCTTACAGCACCACTTAATAATAAATTTTGCGGTGCGAACCTACGTGCAGATTATTGGACACTACAACTTCGCAATGCCGTTTCTGGTTCAATCAAATCATCAAGACATCTTCCGGATCATATCCGGCATGTTTGCCAAAATGCTTAATTTTGGTCTGATAACTGTTTCCCAAATAGTAAAAGCGCAAGCTGTCTACGTCTTTATTCATAATATCGCAGAGTTGTGCCTGCAATACACGGCACTGCGCCGCGTCCAGCATACATTCAAAAACTGAGTTCTGAACCCGCTGGCCATAATTGACACATTGCTTTGCGATCTGCCGCAAGCGCTTTCTACCTGCTGCTGTTTCCGTATTTACATCATAAGTAATCAAAACCAACATATTCAATCCTTCACTTCCAAAGAAACGGCGGATAAGAATCCAAATCCCCCCGTAAGTACCGCGACAAAAGCAAAGCCTGAACATAAGGAACCAATCCCCAAAGAATTTTTTCCTCAAGATACGGATGTATGATCGGCTCTTGCTTCCTTTGTTGCCAATGCTTCAGGAATGCTCTGCGAGCATCGTCGGACAAATACCAAGCGCCGCTTTCCTGCATCTCAAGATCATCCGGTGAAATAATTCGATTATTGACCAACGTCAAAACGAAGCGATCAGCGTAACATGCCCGAAGTTCCTCCATCAAATCTAAAGCTAATGAGATACGCCCGGGGCGATCACGGTGCATAAACCCAACATACGAATCCAATCCAACTGCTTCCAGAGCCGACGCGCAATCATGTCCTAATAAGCTATACGCAAACGAGAACAACGCGTTCATTCTGTCCAGCGGCGGCTTTCGCGATCTGGTATGAAAAAAGAATTCCTCTTTACGATTTAAGATCATATCATCCAATACACCGAAATAAAGCGTAGCTGCAGCGCCCTCAAATCCTCTCAAAGACTCCATGTCGGTTTCTCCCGCAATATCCGGCAATAATCCCTTAAGCATTTGTGATGCTGCTTTCAGCTTATCCTCATCGACACGCAAACGATGATCTCGCAATGTGCGCTCTATGCTCCATCGGGCATTATACACTTTTCCGAATATAAAACATTTTGCAACCATACAGCTTTGTAATAAATCATCTGCGATTCTGTACTGTGCGCGGCGAAGTAAAACATTTCCCTGACTTTCGCCGCAAATACGCGCTAAAAAACGTCCTCTCGGCGTACAGAAAGTCAAAAATACACCTCGTTCCGCAAGAGCGCCCATCAGTGCCGGAGACGCGCCGGCATAGGAAAAAGAGATAATGCCCGACAAAATTTGCAAAGGATAACGTCCTACCTCTTCTTGCTCTCGATTTACTACAATATTTTCCCCATCCAAAGAAAGATACGCATTTTCCGAGGTAACAAACAGTGTATTCAGCAACTGCTTCACGTCTCTTCCCTCCAATGGTCGCCGATATAATCCGACACTTTCTTTATTCGCATTAGCTTGGGCAAACACAAGTCTTTCAAAGAACAGGCATTACAGGATTTTGTCGGTTTCACCTTTGGTGTATAGCCGCGACGAATTAAAGCATGCATTTCAGACAGCATCGTTTTCACCTGTTCGCGCATTTCTTGCGTTAAATCCACCGTTTGTCTGCGTCGAATCTCTCCATAGTAGACAGCGCCCTGCTCAATTTTACAGCAAAGCATTTCTTCAAGGCACATAACTTGCGCACAAAGCTGAAGCGCATCCGACAAAGTGTGCTCTCCGACCTTTCCTCGCTTGTATTCAATCGGAAACGGCTGCCAAAACCCATCTCTCCCCTTCAGCGGAATTCCCTCTTTTTGGCGATGAAATTCCAAGACATCGCATTCCCCGGATACGCCCAGCGTCGCAGACTGTACTCTCAATCCCCGCATAATAACACAATCTCCCCGTGATTCCTGATAATCTGGATTGTGCGCATTCTTGTGGAGAAGTTTACCGTCAATTGTGCGATAATTTTCAGCCCACTGCTGTTCGATATGAATCAGTGCCCACTGCCGACGACAGAAAGAATAATGTTGCAGACCGGAGATTTGCAAGAAATCCTCCTCATTATAATCCATCTATGACCTCGCAGGATAAGTTTGGCAATTCTTCCAGTGTGATCTCATAATCATCTATACCGGACGGCATATCCACACTGTCTTTCAGTTTTGCATTGACAAGACGATGTACCCTTGCGCTGGAATATTGTCCTATATCGCAATTGTGTTCCCACCAGTACAGTTTGTAGACTTCCATTGAACCGTCCGGGCGAGCCGCCGAGGCATCATTAACAAATAACGTTCTTAAGCATTCTTTCAAAACAGCCGCATCGTCTTCGGAAAAACCTGTCTTTTTGGCCAACTGCACATTGATAGAACCTTTCACCTTATATAAGCCAAAACGAACAAAATGTTTTGTTCCCATCGTATCAGATGTACGACCGCCCTCTTTTTTGGACGGCTCGCCATTTACGCTCTTTACAATCTGCATATCCTCTACTTGAATCGGAGAAAGGCTGACTGCCTGATGAATCGAAACAGGGCCGCGAGCACCGGCAGATACCGACTCGCCTTTAAAAGCAAATACCTGACCAAAAGCACGCACATCAAGCCAGGATTCGCAGGCCATTTGCACATATGCATCCGGATCTTTTGTTTTAGACAATGTCTTATCCGCACGTTCGCTCAGACTTTTATATCCATCACAGCATCTGTCGGCTGATTGCACAAAAATAGACTGACCGAGATCCTGCATACGGTTGCGAATCTTCCGCTTTATACACACATCGGACATTTCCCCATAACCGTCATAATCCATACGCGGACTGTTTCCGCTAAGCGGATCACCGTTGGGGTTCGCCATTGTCACAGAAACCAATACGACAAAATCAATCTTATTCTTTAAACTGCTCATTTAATTTTCCTCCTCTTCGATATCTATATCTTTCTTTTTATACATTTCATTTCTTTGAAGATGATAACCCAGCAGATAAGTATCTGCCAACGGCCTATTTAATTGTCCATCCGCGATTTCGCTGATTATACCGACAATTTCATCCGTCCGCTTTTTATACACTGTTCTCTGCTGCGGCTTCATGCGAGGCAGATAGGCCGTGCGCAGCTTTTGATTGATGAGCGTATAGGTTTTCCAAGGACATTGACAATATGCCGCCATCATGCGAATCGCGTTGGTTTCACGCTCATCCTTACCGTTTTCGCTGGTCTTGCGATAATAATCCTGCTCTGTTTTTTCCAATACGGCCAGCAGGCGGCCAAACTGGAAACTGCAATCTCTGGTGCTCAAATCTGTTTGCATACTCCACCTCTCCTTATCCTGATCATGATCAGCATGATATTTTTGTATGACGGCGCAAGTGCAAAACAGCAACTGCCGTCGTGCGTTATTCTCATAAAGGTACATTTTTGACACTCTTTGCACCAATTGCTGTTCTATATCATAAGGGAACGGCCTTTTATCTACCCTGCACGAAATGAGTCTCTGCATCTGCTGCCGAAGAATTTGATCATCCGTGACAAACTTTCCGTCCCTATAGGAACCAAATGCATAATTGACGATTTGAAACAGGGACGGCTGCTGAACACCATATATTCCGTTTTCCCAGCAGCAAGTTTCATCCCAATAGAAAAGCCTGTCCAAAAAGTCGGATACCAGCAGTTCATTGTAGTAGGTTAGTGAAAGACGCCCAGTTGTAGCAGCATCAAAAGCAGCGATAATAACGCCTGCGTTTTCCGGAAGATTATTTTTCCAACTTGCGAGCGTTTTGGCCAATGCATCCTTATATTCTGTAGGTTCTATTCGCGGCTTTTCACTTTTAATACTCATCGCGCCGGCAGCATGCGGAACTCTGTTGCCCTGCGGATTCCAACATAAAAATGTCCGTCCGCCATATGAAGTGTATGATGTCCCCTCCTCATGCTCTGTTTGCTTGCCTCCGGGCATCGCCACTCTGACGCCTTGATTTGCAACAATCCAACTTAACGCATTATGTGATTTTTGTGAGGCAGTATAACTTACAGTCATGGCCTGCCAAAACTCAGAAAAACGCCCGCGATAAGTAAAATTGCTATTGTCATTCGCAGAAATCAATTTTGCATTCCCATTTATCGGCACAACACCTTTTGGGTGCTGCAATGCAGGCGCTTCCACATCCCCCGTTACCATACACACGGTTCCCTCATCATTGGATCGTTTGGCCTGATAAAACGCGATAAAAGATTGCATCAATTGACGATCAGTCCAACAAGGCCCGCTGCTTTCTGCTCCCAGTCCATTAACTACAAAACGAACAAGGTATTTCCCCTCTTTCTTTTCATCAAACTTTTCTTCTGCATCAAGCATAATCACATTTGATGTCTGCAAATCTTTTAGGATCGTTCCGGCTTTCACATAAGTCAAAATCGGCTGTAATTTCTGATGTGTATATTCCGAATCCGTCCATTCTTCCAACTGAGTTATATAAAGTTGCTGCTTTTCTTTATCTTGAGGGGAAAGATAACATAACTGATCGCACAAGGGATATGGAACCGGTGAAAATGTACGTCCCGAAGATTTTTCCGTCACCGGAATGATAATCTTCGGCTCCTTTTTATCTACAGCGCGGGCATCCATAAACCTACCATCCCGATCGATTGTGATTTCGATATCCGATGATGTAAGCATGTGTGAAATCGGTGCCAGCGGTACCTGTCCTTCCGAGACAATACCGGCCAAATGCGCAAAAGAATCATACGTCTCACAGGCTTTTTGCAACAGCCCCATCTATTTCACCTCCCCAAATTCCCGTAATCCGCAAAAATTGTTCTGCTTCTCACCAAAAATTTTGATCTCCATATCCCGCAACGGCTTTGTAATCGTACATTCTTCCGGTCTTGGAAAAACGATAACCCCCTTTTTCATTACCGGATGCCAAAAACGCGCAGTCATTTTGTTCTTTGTTTCTTTAGAATATGCCTCATCGGCATACGTGATCCCATGATACATCAGTCCAAAAGCAAGTTCGGGCAGATTATCATAGCAGCCGTTCCCCTCATCAAATACACACGGTTTTACATACCCTTGGCATTCCCTTGTGCCCAAAAAAACATCTCGGCGGCCTCCTTTTTCTATCATCCGTTTTGCAATGTTATGATGCTTATTTTCATTGCGATCACCGGCCAATTCAGGACGATTTTCATTCCATTCAAAATGTGCCCGAACATAATAGCGGCAATGCTTTAAATATGTATAATAGGAAAGATCGTTTCCGCCACGATGATACTTTATCGGACGAATTCCTTTCACCTCGGTCTGTATCGGTTTTAAAATCCGAACGGCATCAATATACCAAATGATCGTAGGTTTCCAATAAACTGATGATAGGATCCCCTTTAACGCTTCATAAGTCGGCACCTGATAACTGCACTTTTCTCCGCCGACCCGCATGATGGGATCTGAAAACAGCGCATAATCCCCGCTGACCTCAAACTCAACAACATTTGGATGTTCCATCTCTCACTCCTCCAAAAATTCCATAGTACTTTCTTCTATCGTAAAACCTATGCTATCATCATAATGACCTATAAGCATCTGTGCGCCGCCTGAAAGTTCTTTGAGCGCCCCTTCCCGTTGCAGTCTTTCTATCTGATAATGATACAATGAAACCGTATACGGTTTCGCCTTTGTTAAATGTTCTTTCACATAAGCAAGATCGTATTCTGCACGCCGATCACACAACGCAGAAATAATCTTTTTTGCGTCACCGTATGGAACAATTACATCCGTCGTATCATCATCAAATACTTTGAAGCATGTACCCGCAAGTTTGAATGCCTGATGCAGATAATAATTTTCCTCTTTCGGCGACTTGCCGAGCGCAAACCGTTCATTCAAGGCAAGCAGCGAAAACAGACTATATTTTTCTTTTGTCATATAGTTCTGATGGTCCCTCTGCATCCGCTTGTATAAAACACGGTAATAATATTCAATAGACCGGTCCGAAGCCAGAGACTCCTGAAAGTCTTCCGGATGCCGACGAAATTCTTCCAGCAACTCTAAAGTCGCGGCTTTTCCCGCCTGAATATCCGGCAATTTTCGAAGATCTTCTCCTTTACATTGTACAAGATAAACCGGCGAAACCATTCCGATTCCGGCCTCGCCGTTGCGGTTACACCGCCCGGCGGCCTGAACAACGCTGTCCATACCGGCAGAGAGTCGAATCACCCGCATAAAAGAAATATCCACGCCTGCCTCAATAAGCTGCGTCGAAACACACAGCGTTTTTTTACCGTCCTTTAAAGACCGCCTTATATTCTCCAGCACCGTTCTTCGATGTGCAATACACATGGCAGCAGACAAATGGTAACAGTCCCCGCCGAAATCCTTCAAATAATGATATAACTTTTCCGTTTCATCTTTTTTGTTGCAAACAATCAACAAGCTGTCCGCCGTATCCAAAATTTTCAGTGCAAAATATGCAGTCTCTTCAATAGACATATTTCCTTCATCCTGAATATCGGTTCTCCGAAACACATTCCATAGCTTGGGGTCATAGGGAACAATCACATTCGCATCGTACTCACGCAACGGATGGTCAAGCTTCTCAAAGCAAGGGAGTGTCGCCGAGCATAAAACAACAGTCGCCCCGCAAACCTCCGCCAAAAAGTTTATAGCAAGCGCAAACATCGAAAGCATTCGGCTCGGAACGGTCTGAACTTCGTCTATCACCAAAATACTGTCACAGAGTGCATGGAAGCGCCGTATTGCCGTGGTTTTTCCCGAGAAAAGCGTATTCAAAAATTGAACCAATGTCGTAATGATAATCGGTGCATCCCAAGTTTCGACCAGCAATTCTCTTTCGTCCAGTTCATCCTTTTCTTCTGTCGGGGACAAATTAGAATGATGCTCCAAAATAAGGCTGTCATCTTGCACATAGTCTCGGATGACCTGCGCATTTTGCTCCAAAATGCTCAACAGAGGCGAAGTGAAAATAATGCGTTGCTTTTTCCATTTTACAGCATGCGCCAGCGCATACCGCACAGAAGAAAGCGTTTTTCCGCCGCCGGTCGGAACATTCAAGCGAAAAATACCTCCCGGCCGCTTTGCAAATGCCCTGCACTGTTCGGAAATGTAACGTCTCCCTTTTTGGATCGCACTATCCTGAGGCAAACATTCAAGTTTATCCTCTACCCGCTCAAGGCAATCCGCCCACATCCGGCTCAGTTGTTCCGAAGTTTTTCTCGACGGGAAATACAGATCTCCCATAAATTCGGCTGTGTCCCAGCGATCACCGTCAATCACGGCGGATAGCAAAAGCCGGGCAAGCATTCCGGTATAAAAAGCCCGTTCTTCCTCGCAGCGTTCTCCATCATCGTCTTCCGGCGTTATTTCGCAAATATGGGATAAAATTTTTTGAAGTTCCTCTGCTGCAGCATCAAAATACCTATTCAGTTCATCTTTATTCGCACAATAAGTATAAAAATTATGAATCGCCTCATCGCAGCCGATATCCTGTTTGCCGATTCTATGCTCAAATCCGTTATTGTGCTGTTTGTCCACACAATCAAACAAACCATGATGGGCTCCCGACGCCAGCGCAAGCAATTCACAGGCAATGTCAGAAAAACTTTGCGCTGCTCCATGATAGTTCTCCAATAAAAGACGTACACCGGCAAATGTGTGATTGACAGAACCGCGCAGCGTCTCTTCTCCGTTTGCGGATCGAATAAGATAGTCTCGAAATCGCTCTGTATATTTACCGGCGTCGTGAACAAGTCCAACCAGATACGCGCTTTTAGACAATCCACAAGAATTCAAAAATAAAGCGGCATATTTTGCAGTATTGCGGCAATGCTCGCTGACAGTTTGGATTTTTTGCTTGCTCTCGCCGTATCGAAAACGAATGTGCGCCGGAAATACATCCATTCTTTCACTTCCATTCATATCTTGAAAAATCATGCGCTGTTGCCAGACAAGATACCTATACTGCCCCTTGTGTTAACCATGTATTGATAAATGTATGATTTTAATTTGTTCAAATCAAACTGATTTTTTATTCAATTATAGCATTCTTTTATCAAAATTGCAACAAAAATGTTAAAATTTTCCACAATTTTCTTGAAATTTGGAATTTTTCATCAATCCATATATTTGAAATCCAAGAATCAAACCATTTTATATATTGACAAAAACGAGAAAAAATGTATAATAGTTTCATGCGCAACAGTTGCGGTCGCAACAAAGCACAGCGATACAGAAAGGAATAGCTTATGCCGACTTTAATGCGCCAAATCAACGTCATCAGCCGCTGCGCCGGAATCTACCGGACAGATCAACTGCGCGGAACAGACCTCCATGCCTGCCATCACAGTTACGTTCTGACGATCTGCCGTCATCCCGGAATTTCTCAGGAAGAACTGTCCCATCATATTTATATCAACAAAAGCAACGTCACCCGCCATTTGGCCTATCTGGAAACACATGACTATGTTATCCGCAGTCAAAGCGAAACAGACAAACGTGTTATGCTTGTCTATCCTACGCAAAAAATGCTGAATGTACTTCCGGATATAAAACGAATTACCGGAGAATGGAATGAATATCTCACCGCAGAATTTTCAGACCAGGAACTGAATCAATTTCGATCCATGCTGGATCGGATCGCAGATCGCGCGAAAAAATACGTAGATGACAAGGAAGAACAAAAAATATGCGAATGATATTGCGATATCTGAAGCCTTTTTACGGCAGGATGTCTGTCGGATTGACAATTAAAGTATTCGGAACGCTGATAGAACTTGCCCTGCCATACATACTGAGTCATATCCTAAAAAACGTTGTCTCTAAGGAGTCTGTCGGTCCCATCGCATTTTGGGGCGGCGTTATGATTGCCTGCGCTGCCTGCGCCTGCGTCTGCAATATCTGTGCCAACCGCATGGCCGCACATGTAGCGCGCAATTTTTCAGAGAGAATCCGACACGATCTGTTTAATCGTACCATGCGGCTTTCCGCCGCGCAAACGGATAAATTTACAATACCGTCACTCGAATCACGCATCACGACCGACACCTACAATGTACATAATTTTGTCAGCATGATGCAGCGTATGGGCGTTCGCGCACCGATTTTACTGATCGGCGGTATCGCAATTACACTGATTATGGACAGCTATTTGGCGCTGGCCATGATCGCGATTTTACCGTTCATATTCATTACGGTATATTTCATCTCCCAAAAAGGCGTTCCGCTGTATATCAAAGTGCAGCAGTCTGTTGACAGAATGATTCGCGTAGTACGTGAAGATACGCAGGGAATCCGTGTAATCAAAGCACTTTCTAAAACCGACTATGAGCATCGCCGCTATGATAAAGTCAATCGAGCGCTGGTCAGCGATGAAAAACGCGCGGGAATCACAATGGGCATGGTCAATCCCATTATGACCATGCTCATGAATATCGGAATTGTCGTCGTAATCGCGCTCAGCGCCTCCCGCGTTTCCAATCATCAATCTTCTCCCGAAACGGTCATCGCATTCATGCAGTATTTTACCCTGATCTCCATGGCCATGATGTCGGTAACAAGAATTTTTGTGATGTATACAAAAAGTTCGGCCTCCGCCCGCCGCATCGCGGAAGTTATTTATACAGAGGAGGATCTTGAAATTCAAGCGGAAAAGGATTCCGCCAAATCAGATACCGACGTACACATCCAATTTGATCAAGTTTGCTTTTCCTACGACGGCGGCCATAATGATTTGACGAACATCAGCTTTAAAATCCCATACGGCGGATCGCTCGGAATTATCGGCGCCACCGGCAGCGGAAAATCTACGATTATTAAACTGCTCCTGCGTTTTTATGATATAGATTCAGGCAATATCCGGATTGCAGGACGCGATATACGCACAATTCCTCGTGAAAATTTTTATTCCATGTTCGGAACCGTCATGCAAAATGACTTTTTATACGCCGATACAATCGAAGAAAACATACGTTTTGGACGCGATCTGACACATAAACAGATTATTGAAGCGGCAAAAATTGCCCAGGCAGATGATTTTATCTCGGCTTTCCCGGAAAAATATGAACATATGCTATCGCAAAAAGGAACCAACGTCTCAGGCGGTCAAAAACAGCGCATTCTCATTGCGCGCGCTGTAGCGGCCAAACCGAAAATTCTTATTTTGGACGACAGTTCCTCAGCCTTGGATTATAAAACCGACGCAAACCTGCGCAGCGCACTTTCCAAATCGATGCGTGACACAACTGTGATTACGGTTGCGCAGCGCGTCAGTTCGGTCAAAGACTGCGATGTGATTCTTGTGCTGGATGAAGGAAACATGATCGGCATCGGCAATCATGAAATGCTCATGCAAAACTGTTCCGAATACCGCGAAATCAGTGAATCACAGATGGGGGGTGCTTTTGTTGACTAAAGGCGGTTTTACACGCGACCCACGTACCGAAAAAAATCCGAATAAAGACGCGCCGGCAAAAAAGCTTGACAAAAAAGCTGCAAAAGGAATTTTTCTGCGTCTCGGAAAATACATGTTAAATCACTGGCCGCTTTTCTTATTGGCGCTCTTGCTCGCACTGCTTTCCAATCATCTGGCTCTGCTCGGTCCCAGATTTTCAGGAGATGCAATCGATATCATCGCCGCAGAAAACGGCGTGGATTTTCAGGCAGTTTGGTTCACTGTGGGCAAAATGCTTGCATGTTACATTGCTTCCGGTGTTTTATCGTATTTGCTTGCGATACTGATGATTCAACTCAGTCAAAAGATCATTTATACCATGCGCCGTCAGCTTTTTGAAAAATTGACTTCCCTGCCCGTCGGATATTTTGATACACACGCAACCGGCGATATTATCAGCCGCATTTCCTATGACATTGATACGGTCAATTCTTCATTGTCCCATGATCTTGTGCAGGTCATGACCAGCCTGTACACCGTGATCGGTTCCCTGTTTTTTATGTGGGAAATTTCCAAACCGCTTATCGCGGTTTTTGCCATAACGGTCCCGATTTCGATACTGTTCACCCGGTATCGCTCAAAACGGGTTCGACCGCTGTTCCATCGACGTTCTCAAAAACTGGGAGAACTCAACGGTTATGCGGAAGAAATGCTCTCCGGCAACAAAACCATCCGCGCCTATAACCGTGAAGACGAAATTGTCGGTCGTTTTGACCGGCGCAACACCGACGCAATGGATGCCTATTACAAAGCGGAATATTACGGCGCGACGCTCGGACCGTCCGTCAACTTTATAAACAATCTTTCTATTTCGCTTGTTATGATTTTCGGCGGTATTCTGTACATGTTTTCACAGAGCGGAACTGCAAAAATAGGCTCTTTGTTTTTCATTACGCTCGGCGGAGTCGCTCAGTTTGTTCAGTATTCCAGAAAATTTGCAGGGCCGATCAATGAATTTGCCAACATCTTTAACGAATTGCAGTCCGCTTTCGCGGCGGCGGAGCGCATTTTCCGCATTATGGACGAAGAACCGGAAAAGGCCGACTTGCCGGATGCCGCAATGCTTCAAAATATCTCGGGTAAAGTTGACCTTGATCGTGTGACATTCGGCTATACGCCTGACAAAACCATTCTATACGATTTGAGCGTCTGCGCCGAACCGGGAAAAACAATCGCCATTGTCGGTCCCACAGGGGCCGGAAAAACGACGATTATTAATCTGCTTATGCGATTCTATGATGCAAATTCCGGACACATTTTCATTGATGATACAGAAATTCAAAGCATACAGCGCAATTCTCTGCGACGTGCGTATACCATGGTGCTCCAGGACACATGGCTGTTTCACGGTACAATCCTTGAAAACATTGTATACGGTAAAGAAGGCGCAAGCATGGAAGAAGTAAAGGCAGCCGCCCATGCCGCGCGCATCGACACGTATATAGAACACCTGCCAAACGGTTATGATACTGTGTTATCTGATGACGGTGTCAATATTTCTAAAGGGCAGAAACAACTCATTACAATAGCACGTGCCATGTTATCCGAATCAAATATGCTCATATTAGATGAAGCAACTTCAAACGTAGATTCCCGAACTGAAATAAAAATTCAGCAAGCCATGTCTGAACTTATGAGAGGACGCACCTGTTTTGTAATTGCGCATCGGCTTTCCACGATTCAAAATGCAGACCTGATCCTCGTGCTGCAAAATGGCCGAATCACCGAACGCGGGAATCACGAAACGCTGATGCGGCTCGGCGAATTTTACAGCACCCTATACAATTCTCAATTCACCTAATTAAAATCTTACCCCGTTTCTAAACATTTGCGGTTCATTCATATTCTATTGAAGAAATTATAAACAAACGGCACGGAGATTCCGTGCCATCAGCCTGTCAAAAAAGTAAAAATTGCAAACAAAATACGTTTACAAGGCGGACATGCGCCGCCTTGTAAACACCTTACGGGCGCGCGAGTGCCGCCATCGGCGGCGCGACGGCGCGAATACGCCCTTCGGAAAGGGGTTCTCCTTGTGGCGTCAGGACTCCTCCCGGCTTGCGCCGGGCACCTCCTCACGCCTATACGCGCCCTATCGTCGGAAAACCTTGGTTTTTCGACGGTCAGAAACGGCACGGAGATTCCGTGCCGCTATATTTATAATTATCTAAAAACAAGGCCGCCGGTTACCCGGCGGCCTCTGAACAAAAACATACAAGGAAAAAGACAGCGTCTTTTTATCCAAAATCAGTTTTTCTTCTTTTTGATGATAACAACAACGACAATCGCAACAACGATTACCGCCGCTACAATACCGACGATTAAACCAACATTGCTGCCCTCTTCTGCATTTGTGTCAGAAGAGGCCGTTGTGGTCGCAGGTGTCGTTGCTTTATCCGAAGTTTTTTCAGTATCTTTTGTTGTTTCCTTTTCAGTCGTATCGGAAGACTCCGGCGCCTTCGTGGAAGCATCAGAAGATTCCGGCGCGCTGGTGTCCTCCGGCGCACTCGTCGTGCTTTCAGATGCATCAGGCGTCGTTACTTCAGCCGTCGTTGCTTCCGGCGTGGTCACAGGCGCATCGGTCGTAACCTCAGGCGTAGTTACGGTGCCGCCGCCGATATAATTCACAACATCAAAAGACAAAGAAATAATACGTGCGTCAACATCTGTTGAAACATTCAACGTAGCAGTTCCGTCGGTTACCAGTCCCTGAATCGCAGCTTCAACTGTTTTTTCTGCTTGAGCGATGTTTCCGCCCGTGAAATTAACAGTAGCCGTACCCATTACATTGTTAATAGACAAAAGACCGATTATACCGCCGGAAATATTGATTACGCTGTTGCCGTTCAGTCTTCTTGTCGAATCACCTGCGGCGCGTACATTGTTGATCTGACCGCCGCTGATATTGATTTCCGAATTTCCGGAATAGTTTCCGTTGATGCACGCGCCGTAAAGCGTTGCAATCGAACCGCCCGTTACCGTGATATGCGATGTCCCGGTAAACTCTACTTCACCGGTACCGCGATTGAATCCGGAAATTGCCCAGTAATCACCGCTTTTCACTGTAATATGCGAATCCAAAGCAGTATTCACTGCATCCACAAAAGGAACCTGATAACCGCCGACAACATAGCATTTACCGCCGACCGGCGTGGTAATGCCTTCACCGAGGATCAGTTCAAAATACTGTGCAACGATCAGCGAAGTGCCGTTTGTGTTTGCACTACATTCAAAAGTAATATTCTCAAAAGTAGTAGAACCGGGACCGCTCAAAAACCAACGATTGCGCTCGCCGTTATCGTATATGTACTTGCCGCCGGAAATAATAATATCGCCGTTATGCTCCGGCTCATAATATTCTTCCGCACAAGTATACGTGTCTACAATCACGACTTTTCCGCCGTCAGCGACTTTGGTTATGGCCTCGCTCATGCTGCCGAGCGGTGCAGCCTCGCTGGAACCGTCACCCGTGCCGCCATCGTTTACATACACGACAGTATCCGCTGCCGATGCGGCAAGCATCATCATAACGCAAAGCATGCCTGCAATCAAAATGCCGATATACTTTTTCATTTATTTTTCCTCCAAAAATAAATTTTGTAACACTTTCATTATACACGAAATTTTCATTTTGTGCATACAATTTTTTTACCAATATATAAAAATATTTGCACAAATGGATAATCTTGGGTGATTTTGTATGTTTTATGTTACAAAGAGAAATAAATTTCCCCGCAATTCCAAATAATACCGCCGTTTGAAGAAAAGTTTACAAGAACGGATACTCGAATTTTTTATCTGCTTTCTCAAAATATTTCTTCATAATGCGTATTTCTTTGGGATCATAAGGACGAAAATTCGGTCTGAACAGTTCATGCTGCCATTGGGTAAAATCATAATGCTCTCCGTTTCCGCTTTCCCATCTGCGCCAAATCGCCTCCCACGGCTCATTGTTTTGACTTTTACCGACAACCAATCCCCAGTTGAAGCAAGCGACCTTTTCCAAATAAAAGAGCGGCAGATGTGTCTGAATCTTATTTCCCTGCATCCGATGCAGCCACTCGGTATTGAAAAGCGGGCGATCAAATTCTTTCAGCATATCCAGAATATCCACAGACGCCTCATAGTTGCGGTAATCATGATAACTGATTACATCGGAAAGCTCAATCGCACGCATTTCCCACGGACGAATCTCACGCGACGGATCGAGCGTCCACGCGCAGGCTGTCAGGGGCTGTATGGGATCGTGCGACCGTGCGATCTCAAAGAAGCGCTCCATCCACGGCACGCTCAGCATCTCGCGGCGGCTATTGCCGATCTCATTGAAAATATCCCACACAATCACACGCTCGTCGCGCGCATATTTGCCGACAATTTCATCGACCATACGGCAAAAATCTTCTGCATACTCCGGTACATCCAGCGGCGATTTGCCGTTGGATGCGAGCACGTCATGCGGAGAGCGAGCCATACCGCCGTGATAGCCGAGATCCACAGGCTGAGGTCCGAGTTCCGGCAGCTTATAGGTTTTTGCCGGTACTGTGCAGTCGTTACCGAAGCAAATCATCACGCCGAGATGATTTTCCGCACAAATCTCAAGATACGTCTCCAGGTAACGCATGAAACTATCATGCTGACGCCCCCATACTTCATAAGGAAGTATGGAGCGCACAGCATTGAAGCCGGTTTCATGCGCCAATTTTAGCTCTTCACGAAACAACGCTTCTATACGATCATGTTCAAATTCCTGCCATTGCTCAATTCGATTGACTGCGCCGCAGCAAATATAATTAAAACCGCGAATCCACGGACGGCTGTTATACCATTCCCAGGCTTTTTCTTTCGACCACTGTTCAGACATGCTATACCTCC
The DNA here is from genome assembly GCA_900546635.1 of uncultured Eubacteriales bacterium. Lineage (GTDB taxonomy): Bacteria > Bacillota > Clostridia > Oscillospirales > CAG-272 > UMGS902. Next base: position 31,165 of record URDS01000015.1, read on the forward strand.
CGCTCACTTGCAAAATTTTTCAAACATAGCCACTGCAAAATTGGTAGCATCCAGCGCTTTGGCCTCTGCAATATGCGCTTTGGCTTCTGCAACACGGCCGAGTCCAAGTTCTCCGAAAGCCATCAGCACAAGTCCCTTGACCGTGTTGATCTTCGGGAAATTATACTCAAACGGACACGGACAGGGCGATCCCACGCCGTAGTAAGAATTGATGTCCTTATCCCGGATTTTCTGCTTACCGGATGCAATCATCTCCTCGCAAAGCGCACGCGCTTCGCTGATCCGCCCCGCTTCATAATAAGCGCGCGCGCGGAAATAGCTGATCTCGGTAGGCACTGCGTGATCGGTCATCGCGGCTTCAAGCGCCTTTTTGTATTCTTCATGATTTCCGACTGCTTTATATGCCATTGCAAGCCCGTATCCGAGATGGCTTTCCTGCGCGAAGTAATTTTTCTCTTCGCCATAGCAAAGCGGGAATACATACCCCTCTTTGAAAGCCGCAATCGCAGCTTCCGCGCGCCCCTCTTCAAGAAGCTTTGTGCCAATCAGCGTCATCAGCCATGCATGATGACGAGTCAAGTTGCCCTCGCCGCCCTCATATGTATGGAACCAGTGATCGTTCAGAAGCGCCTTAGCCTCGTCATACCGTCCGAGTTCCGTCAAGAGAACCGAATGATCCAGCGTGCAGTCGTCCCTCTTTGCGCTGATCTGCTGATATTTTTCATGCAGCGCCAATCTCTCCTCGATACTCTTGCCGCCGTTTTTGTAAAGCTGCAAAAGTTCAAAGAAGATTCTCGGATTTTTGCCCCCGTCAAGATCAAGCGCGGCCTGAAGCATCTTTTCCGCGCCGGTAAAGTCTTCGCGCTTATCAAAATAAGCAAGACCGAGGTTGCGGCATGCAGGGACGAAATTGCCGAGCATACGGATTGACGCCTCCCACATGGCAATCGCATCCTCATAGCGCCGTCTGTCATAATACAGGCAGCCGAGATAATAGTTCGCCATACCGGTTCCGGCCGCCTTGAGTACCGCAATATCCTCCAGACGTGCGGGGAACGCACATGCCCAGTCACACTGATCCGCCTTGGCATAATACGCCTTGTCGCCGGTGAGGTAACCAAGATAATAGTTGACCATCGGCTGCTTGGAATCCGCCTTATTAAGAATAGCAATCGCTTTTTCCGTCATGCCGGCGTTCATATACTCAATCGCGCGGTCGATATAGTATTCATGCTTTTCAGGCAGTACATCAAACAACGGGTCAAGCGCTCTGATCTTTTCAAAGAGCGCATTATCGTTTGTGATTTCCGCCTTCAACTTCATGGCCTCAAGATTCATCGTGCCGACTTGCAAGCAGAGATCCAGTTTCTGCACCGCAGCGTCAAAATCACCGCGAATACAATCGATTCCGGCCAGCGCATAATAGCCCGCCGCCATATAATCGTGGCTCCAGATGCTTCTGTACAGACAATCATACGCTTCATCCAGTTTGCCGAGATAACGAAGCGCAATTCCCTTGTGGTAAAGCGCCTCCACATCGTAAGGATTGTCGTTGCGGAGCGTAAGACGGGCGATCGCCTTGTCATAATACGCAATTGCTTCCTCAAAACGTCCCTCTTTCAGGCGCATATTGCCCATAGCCGTATTGCAGCGGCTGTCACCGGGATCGCGTCTGAGCGCTTCAAGATAATAATCCGCCGGTTCATAGGCAAAATGTTTATACTGCTCCAGGTGCTTGCCGTTTATGTAAAGTTCCTCATTGGAAACAATCTCGCTCGGCGGAGTCGCAGGCTTACGGGGGGAAATCGGTTTTTTATGTCCGCGCTCATAATGCCGGTAATCCACCAGCTTTTCACCGTCCGCCGAAAGAACATCGACCGATACCTTTTTCATATCGAGTTCGTCCAGCGCAAACAATTTCACAAATGTCCGTTCCGGCGAAATTTCCGCTACCGTTTCCGTAATGGTTTCGCTGCCGTGCGTAATTTTCAATTGGACGTTTTTATACGCACCGGTAGCATATACGCCTACAAAAAGCTTGCCGTCGCGTTTTTCCACATTGATCGCCGCATTGATCGTGGCGTTTTTCGCTTCACCAATGTCCTTTACCGGATACCAGTACTGCTCAAAGGTTTTTGTCTCATATGGCATGATCCAAGTGAAATCCGGCTGATTATCCGTGTATACGCCGGTCATCAATTCCACATATTTCGATCCGTCATCGGTCAGATTTGAACACCATTTATCGCCGAACGGATGATTTCCCCAGTGCCAAAGCTTTTTACCGGGCGAAATATGGTGGTCGGCTACGGTAACGATCCCGCATTCACGCCCTGCATCGTAACCGGAGATATAGTCATAATCGCTTTGCCCCTTAGATACAAGATAAGACGACGGAACCCGTACATTTGCCAAATTGTGAATATCCGTTCCGCTGCCGAAGTCAAACGGACGCGCCGTATTATACACGCCTTTGGCAATCGGCCACTCCAATACGGCACGGCGGTCATGGTCGTTGACCCATTCCACATCCGGCGGGAATACGACGCGGTAATCGTCATTGATCTCCACCGCAAGATTGGCCCACCACATAAACGGCTGCGGATACGGCGTGCGGTTGTATATCTGAACCTCTGCCTTAAAATAGGAACGTCCGGGAACAATGGTGATTCCCGCCATCCCTTTCATGCGAAGCAGCGGATCCACCTCGCCGACCCAAACGGTCTTCTCACCATTTTCACGCTCCGTGATCGCCGCCTCAAGCGGCATGTAGGTCGTCGGACGGTGGTGCTGCGGCCAGTTAAACTCAATACCGCCCGATACCCAAGGACCGGCCAAACCGACCATTGCAGGCTTGATGACCTTATTATGGTAAACAAAATCATAATTGTTGGTTTTATCCAGCGCACGCTGAATTTTACCGCCGATCTCAGGAAGTACCTCCAGCTTAATGTACGCATTCTCCAGCACTGCGGCATGATAAACAACATCCTGTTTTTTGTCGCTGATGTCGGAAGTAAACGGAATCGGATACAGATGTCCGCTTGCGCCCTGATAAGGCTTTTTCTCAAAGAACATAGGCAAGGACTCACAAGCGCCCGGTTTGTAGGTCGGAATCACCAAATCCTCAAATTTCGCAGTTGCTTTTACTGACATAAAAATACGCTCCTTAAAGTATATTTTAATCTCTTATACTACAAATTTTACCACGACTCTTAAAGCAGTACAATATCAATAAAAAACAACGGTCTAATCACAATTAATCTTGACATTTATCAAAAACAGAGATATAATGATATATCAAATTTGATTTTTATGTATTCAAAGACGGAGGTAGCCCATGCAAATTTATGTTATCTGCCAACCCGACGCCGATAAAACGCACTGGTGTGAACTCTATCTTAAAGGAATACACAGCGAAGCCAAGCGAAAAGGCGATTTTGTCTGCCTGATGACGATTGAGGAGGCCGAAAAGCGCTTCCGCGCCGAACGCCCGGTTTGTGCGGCCGTGCTCTCCACCTCCCGCCTCTGGACGGCGGACGCCGCCGCCCTGCTTTCTTCGCTCGGCATAGAACCGTTGATTATCGGCGGTGCTTCCAGAGACGGGCACCGTCACGCCAGCTATGTATATATGGACTATCGTGAAGCCACCTATCAACTGATTGAATATCTGCGCCAATACGACAAGCAACGTATCGCCCTCTTTGCAATCAGTCCGGACTCGGCAACCGATATGATCAAAAAGGACGCATTCCTATCGTATGACGGATGCCACGAGCGCGACGTATTCTATTATTCCGGCGCAGACGGTCTGATGGGGGCGGTATGCAAACGATTTCTGAATGCCTGCCGCAATTATGACGCGGTTCTCTGCTCCAATGACGCCGGCGCGGTAATTCTGATGCATCAGCTTGAAGAAGCCGGTATATGCATTCCGGATGACCTGTTTCTCTGTACGTTCGGAGACATGGCCATCAGTTCCAGCGGCAAAAAAACGCTCACTATGGCCCGTCTTCACTGTACGGAAATCGGCCGTCAAGTCGTCTCCATGTGTCATTTGCTGACAAATTCAGAAAGCATCTCCGGCATCAGCACCAAAATCCGCTGCGCGTTCATCGTCGGCGATACGACCGCGAATTTACCGGTAAAAACAAAAACCATCGGCACGGCGCATTCTCCGGTGGAAGCGCCGTCCGGCATTCACAGTGATCCCAGCGTATCCAAAATATTTTTAGCGGAAAAAATCATCTCCGCCTGCGACGCAATCGACATCGACATTTTGAAACTGATTATCAAGGGATACCGATATTTTGATATTGCGGAAATTCTGCATGTTTCGGAGAGCACGATCAAATACCGTCTAAAACGTCTGATCTCCATCGCGGAAATGGAATCGCGTGAAGCAATTATTGAAACCATGAAAATGTTTTTAAATTAAAACAGCGGGGATATCCCCGCTGTTCTGACCGTCGAAAAACGAAGGTTTTTCGACGATGGGGCGCGTTCGCTCGCGCC
>URDS01000016.1 GCA_900546635.1 uncultured Eubacteriales bacterium
CCCTACGGTCGGCGCTCGCACGCCCGCAAGGTGTTTACAAGGCGGCGTACGTCCGCCTTGTAAACGTATTGTATTTGCAATTTTTATCTTTATCGACAAGCTGTGGCGGCTATGCTTTTATGCATAGCCGCCTGTTTGTTGCAATGCCCAAAATTTCCGATGCGGGACGCGCATAGGCGCCGCCGGCGGAACGGTATTTTTGGGTACTTTGATTCTGTTTATAAAAGAATTTGCGAATCATGCTGTGCGTAAGATGAAACAGAGCGCAGAGGGGACGGTCATGAGAACCGTGAAAAATACATATATCTGAGGAAGAACAACCCAAGCGTTTGGATCGGGTGATAAAAGGGTGCGCCGGTAAAACCGGCGTCAAACCGTCGAAAAACCTTGGTTTTTCGACGGTAGGGCGTGTTTGCTCGCGCCGTCGCGCCTCCCTACGGTCGGCGCACGTCCGCCTTGTAAACGTATTGTATTTGTAATTCTTATCTTGATCGACAAGCTCGCGCCGGTAAAACCGGCGTGTACGGCACGCTTTTGCCGGTTCTTTGTCTCATTTGATACACAACGGCGGCACGCTGCGGAATTTATAAAGAATGCATAGTTGATTTTTTGCAAATTCGGACATTTTTTATGGAAAAACTATAGATTTTTTTTCATAAATATTGTATACTGATTAAGTATATTGATATAAAAGTATCAAATTATTATTATCCGATCAGGAGGAATGAAACACAGCCATGAAAAAGAAATTGACTACGGTTGCTTTCAAGGGAACATCTGAGCAGCTTGCAAAGCTGGATGCCGCAATCGACGGGCACATGGGGGAAAAAGGGGCGCTGATGCCCGTGCTTCAGGAGGCGCAGGAGATTTACGGTTATCTTCCGGAGGAAGTGATCCGGCACATCGCCATTCGTATGGACATGCCGATTTCCGAGGTTTACGGCGTTGCTTCCTTTTACGCGCAGTTTTCTTTCAATCCGAAAGGCAAGGTGTCGGTTTCCGTATGTCTCGGAACGGCCTGCTATGTTAAAGGTTCGGGCGACCTGCTCGATAAGATCACCGAGGTGATCGGCGTCAAGGCCGGCGAAACGTCTTCGGACGGCAATTACAGCGTGGACGCTACGCGCTGCGTCGGCGCATGCGGACTTGCGCCTGTCGTTGTTATCAACGAAGACGTATACGGCCGTCTGGAGCCGAAGGACATTCCCGGCATTCTGGAAAAATACAGAGTTTGACCGCTTTTGCCGAAATTCATTTATACAGAATTTAAGGAAAGTTTTTTATGAAAATATCCACGATCAGAGAGCTTTTGAATGCTCGTGTTGTGTGCGGCGAGGCGCAGACCGATAAGCATGTTTATTCGGCCTGCGGCAGCGATATGATGAGCGACGTGCTGGTCTATGTAAAGGATCAGGCTGTGCTGCTGACCGGACTTGTCAATGCGCAGGTCGTGCGTACGGCTGAAATGATGGACATGCTGTGCATCGTGTTTGTACGCAGCAAGGAACCCACCAAGGAGATGATCGCGCTCGCCGAAGAACAGGGGCTTGTTTTGATGACGACGAACATGCGAATGTATGAGGCGTGCGGTGTTCTCTATGCCGCCGGACTCGTAGGAAACGAGGCTCGAAATGAGTGAGCCGCTGCGCTTCCACTTTGAGGTGGACGGAGAGGATTTTACCAGCGCGGGCCAGGCGTCCGTTACGGTGAAAAAGAATCTGCGGCAGTTGGGCATTGATCCGGAGACAATCCGGCGCGCTTCCATCGCCATGTATGAGGGAGAAATCAACATGGTGATTCATGCCGGCGGCGGCAGTGCCGATGTGATTGTGGATGAGCATAAAATCACGATAATTTTGAGCGATCATGGACCGGGAATCGAAAATATCGATCTTGCCATGAAAGAGGGATATTCCACGGCGCCGGATGCGATCCGTTCTTTGGGGTTCGGCGCGGGGATGGGTCTGCCGAATATGAAGCGGTATACCGATACCATGAACGTGGATTCCGCCGTCGGAAAGGGCACGACCGTGACCATGACGGTGTGTTTTTAAAGGATTTTTCAAGACGAATATCAAAACCGTAAAGGGAATTACAGCATGAATACATATAAGCATTCCGTTTCGCTCGATGTGGACAAATGCACCGGCTGTACTACCTGCCTGCGGCACTGTCCGACAGAGGCTATCCGTATTCGCGACGGGCATGCGGTTATCAATGAGGAGCGCTGCATTGACTGCGGCGTCTGCATCACCATGTGTCCGCATAAAGCGAAAAAAGCCACTTACAGCAAGCTTGAAGCGATTTCGACCTATCAGTATAAAATTGCGCTTCCCGCGCCGACGCTTTACGGACAGTTTGAGGGGCTTGACGATATCGACTATGTGATCCAGGGACTCTATGACATCGGTTTCGACGATGTATATGAGGTCGCGGCGGCCGCCGAACTTGTGTCCGCCTACACCCGCATGTATATGAAAACTGAGGGGATCAACAAGCCGGTCATCAGTTCGGCCTGTCCGGTCGTTATGCGCCTAATCGCGCTGCGTTTTCCTTTTTTGAGAGACAATATCATGCCCATCCTGCCGCCGATGGAAATCGCCGCAGCCGAGGCCAGACGGCGCGCAAAGGCCGCGCATCCCGAACTTTGCGACGGGGATATCGGCGTTTGCTTCATTTCGCCCTGTCCGGGCAAGGCCAGCTATGTGAAAAACGGCTTTGCGGGATATAAAAGTCAGGTCGATGTGGTTGTTTCTGTCAGCGATGTTTATTTTGCGCTTTTGAATGTTATGAAGCGGGACGAACCGCCAAAGCATACGTCGTCTTCCGGGATGATCGGCATCAGCTGGGCGTCGTCGGGCGGGGAATCGGCGGCGATTTTCAACGATAAATATCTGGCGACCGACGGCATTGAGAACGTCGAGCGGGTGCTGGAGCAGATCGACAATGGTAATATTGCGCAGCTTGAGTTTATTGAACTGTGCGCTTGTCCCGGCGGCTGCGTCGGCGGGACAATGACGGTGGAAAATCCGTTTATTGCGCGTGCGCGGCTTCTGTCGCTCCGGCGGTATTTGCCCGTTTCGCAGAACTTTTGTTCCGAAAATGAAAATTATATCCCGGACAACTGTTTCTTCAGCGATCTTCCCGCGTATACGCCGATCACGCGCCTGAGTGAGAATTTCGGGGAGTCCATGCGCATGATGGCGGATATTCAAAAGCTGCGGGACACGCTGCCCGGTATCGACTGCGGTTCCTGCGGCGCGCCGACCTGCCGCGCGTTTGCTGAGGATGTCGTGCGCGGCACGGCGGACATTCACCAGTGCGTGATTACCATGAAGCCGGAAATCGAGGCTTATATGAGAGAGCGGGACGGCTTGCGGGGCAAAGCTCCGTCTGACAAGGGCAGTCCGGATTTTGGATCGCAATAAAAAAACGACCTTTCGAGGTGATGCAATGAACGTATCGGAACTTTCGCAGGCGCTGGAACTGACTCCTATTGCGCTTGCGGACGGAGAGCGGGCGGTGACGGGCGCTTACTGCGGCGATCTGCTCAGTTGGGTCATGGGCAGAGCCCGCAGCGGGGATGCCTGGATTACGATTATGACCAATATGAATGTGGTCGCCGTCGCGTCGCTTGCGGACGCGGCCTGCGTGATTTTAGCCGAGGGCGTTTCGGCGGAGCAGGCGGTCGTGGACGCGGCGCTGGCCAGAGGGGTCAACCTGCTCTCCTCTCCGCGCACCGCGTATGAAATTGCCGCCGCCCTGTCCGATGTTTTGAAATGAACCGTTTCTATTATGATTTTCACCTGCATTCCTGCCTGTCCCCCTGTGCGGACGACGACAACACGCCGAACAACCTTGCGGGGATGGCGGCGCTTGCCGGATTGGAAATTGTTGCGCTGACCGATCACAATACGGCTAAAAACTGTCCCGCGTTTTTCGCGGCGGCGAGAAAGCACGGCCTTGTTCCCGTGGCGGGCATGGAACTGACGACCTCGGAGGACATTCATGTGGTATGTCTTTTTGAGAAGCTTGAAGATGCGCTTGCGTTTGACCGGGAGATCGGCGCGCGCCACCGGTTTAAGGTGAAAAACCGCGCGGATGTTTACGGCGAGCAGTACATCATGGACGGCGAGGATCAGATTATCGGTGTTGAACCGTATTTTCTGCCCATGGCCACCGATGTTTCGGTGGATGCCGCGCCCGCGCTTGTCGGGCAGTATGGCGGAATCTGCTATCCGGCGCATATAGACCGGCAGGCCAACGGCGTTGTCGCGGTGCTCGGAACCTTTCCGGAGCAGCCGGCGTTTTTCGCGGCTGAATTTCATGATGTTTCGCTTTATGCGGCCTATCTTGAAAAATACCCCGCGCTTTCGGGCAAGCATATGCTCAGCGGCTCGGACGCGCATTATCTCTGGGACATCCGGGACAAAAGCTGCTTTTTGGAGCTTCCGTGCGAGGCGAGGGACGAGAACGCGGTGCGGAAATGTCTATTTGATTTTTTAAAAGGGGCGCGGCTATGAAAGAGCTTTCGCTGAACATACTGGACATCGCCGAAAATTCCGCCAAGGCGGGGGCGAAGAATATCCGAATTGAGCTTACGGAAACCGATACGCTGTTGATGATCACCGTTTCGGATGACGGCTGCGGAATGAAACCGGATCTGCTGCAGAGCGTTGTGGATCCGTTTACAACAACGCGCACGACGCGCAAGGTCGGGCTCGGCATACCGCTCTTCAAGCTCGCGGCCGAGCAGACCGGCGGTACGCTGACCATTGTATCCCGGCATGTTTCGGCGTTCCCGGCAGAACACGGCACAGTGGTTACGGCACGCTTTCATAAGGATCATATCGACTGCGCGCCGCTCGGGGATACAGTCTCTACCATGCTCACGCTTGTGCAGGGACATCCCGATATTGATTTTCTGTTTGTGCATACGGCGCCCGGACGCACCGTGCGGCTGGACACAAAGGAAATGCGTGAAGTGCTTTTGAATGTTCCGCTCGATTCGTACGAGGTATTGCAGTGGATTTCCGAGTATCTGCGCGGGCAGTATGCGGAAAATCCCGAAGCTGACGGAACATGCGATACAGAATCATAGAGTTTTATATTCATAAAAATAAATTATAAAAAACAGAAAGGAACAGAGCTTATGAAATCACTTGCAGAGCTTGCCGCCATCCGTGAAAAGATGCAGGACAAGGTCATTCTACGGGAGGGGACAAACCAGACGAGAATCGTTGTCGGCATGGCTACCTGCGGCATCGCTGCGGGCGCGCGTCCCGTTCTCAGCGCTTTTGTAGAGGAGGTCGGCCGCGCGGGTCTTGCCGATAAGGTTACGGTTACGCAGACCGGCTGCATCGGGATTTGTCAGTATGAGCCTGTGGTCGAAGTATTCGAGGCGGGCAAGGAAAAGGTCACTTATGTGAAAATGACGCCCGAAAAAGCGAAAGAAGTTGTGGAAAAGCACATCAAGGGCGGCAGCGTTGTGGCTGAATATACGATCAGCAGCGCAAAGGCTTGAATTTTTGGAGGTATTAAAAAATGATTCGTGCACATGTATTGATTTGCGGCGGTACAGGCTGTACGTCATCGGGAAGCGTCAAGCTGCAGAACCTTTTTGCAGAGCAGATTGAGGAAAAAGGACTTTCCGATGAAGTGAAGATCGTGCAGACCGGCTGCTTTGGTCTCTGCGCGCTCGGCCCGGTCGTCATTGTTTACCCGGACGGAACGTTCTACAGCCGGGTAAGCGAGAAAGACGTTCCCGAGATTGTCGAAGAGCATCTGCTCAAAGGCCGTCCGGTAGAACGCCTCGTATATAACGATGTTGCGGACGACGTTAAGCATTCTGCAAAAGAAGCGTCCCTTTCCGATACAAAATTCTATCGTTCTCAAAAGCGTATCGCGCTTCGTAACTGCGGCGTGATCAACCCTGAGGACATCAATGAGTACATAGCTATGGACGGCTACCGTGCGCTCGGCAAGGTATTGACCGAGATGAAGCCGCAGGACGTTATCCAGTGCCTGCTCGATTCCGGTCTGCGCGGACGCGGCGGCGGCGGATTCCCCACCGGTCTGAAATGGAAATTCGCGGCGGCCAATGCGGCTGACCAGAAGTACGTCTGCTGCAACGCTGACGAGGGCGACCCGGGCGCATTCATGGATCGTTCCGTCCTTGAAGGCGACCCGCACGTCGTTTTGGAAGCAATGGCGATCGCCGGATACGCGATCGGCGCAAACCAGGGGTATATCTATGTTCGTGCGGAATATCCGATCGCGGTCAAGCGTCTGCAGATCGCGATTGACCAGGCGCGCGAAAACGGCCTGCTTGGCAAGGATATTTTCGGAACGGGCTTTGATTTCGATATTGATATCCGTCTCGGCGCCGGCGCGTTCGTCTGCGGTGAGGAAACCGCGCTGATGAACTCCATCGAGGGCAAGCGCGGCGAGCCGCGTCCGCGTCCTCCGTTCCCGGCGGTGAAAGGGCTTTTTGACCGTCCGACCATTCTGAACAACGTGGAAACTTATGCAAACGTTCCGCGCATCATTCTCAACGGCGCGGAGTGGTTTGCTTCCATGGGTACGGAAAAGTCAAAAGGCACGAAGGTCTTTGCGCTGGGCGGCAAAATCAATCATACCGGACTGGTTGAAATCCCGATGGGCACCACGCTCCGCGAGGTTGTCGAGGAAATCGGCGGCGGTATTCCGAACGGCAAAAAGTTCAAGGCTGCGCAGACCGGCGGTCCCTCCGGCGGATGCATTCCTGCAAGTCTTATCGACACGCCTATCGACTATGATAATCTGATCGCAATCGGATCCATGATGGGTTCGGGCGGCCTGATTGTCATGGATGAGGACAACTGCATGGTTGACATCGCGAAATTCTTCCTTGAATTTACGGTTGACGAGTCCTGCGGAAAGTGTACGCCCTGCCGTGTCGGTACGAAGAAGCTGCTTGAAATGCTGGATAAGGTCACAAGCGGAAACGCAACGATGGAGGACCTTGACAAGATCGAGGAACTCTGTCAGTACATCAAAGCCGGTTCGCTTTGCGGCCTCGGCCAGACCGCACCGAACCCCGTGCTTTCCACGCTGCATTATTTCAGAGACGAGTATGAGGCGCATGTCAAAGAAAAGAGATGCCCTGCCGGCGTTTGCAAAAACCTGCTCACTTACTTCATCGATGCGGACAAATGCCGCGGCTGTACGGCCTGCGCAAGAGCATGTCCCGCCGGCGCGATTACCGGCGCTATCAAGCAGCCGCATACGATTGACACTTCAAAGTGCCTGAAGTGCGGCGCCTGCATGGCGAAGTGTAAGTTCGGCGCAATTTATAAGAAGTGAGAGGAGAACCGGAACAAATGGATATGGTAAACATAAAAATCAACGGCAGAGAATTTGCCGTCCCGAAGAATGCCACCGTGCTCGAAGCGGCCAGATTCGCCGGGATCGACATTCCCACGCTCTGCTATCTCAAGGACATCAATGAGATCGGCGCCTGCCGTCTTTGCCTTGTAGAGGTCAAGGGGGCGCGCGGACTGGTGACGGCCTGCGTATATCCCGTAAACGAGGGGATGGAGGTTTTCACCAATACCCCGAAAGTGCTGAATGCACGCAAACTCAATCTGGAGCTTGTACTTTCCACGCATGAAAAGAAGTGTCTGTCCTGTATCCGCTCGACGGACTGCGAGCTTCAGGCGCTCTGCCGTGAGTACGGCGTGGACGAAACGCATTTTGAGTCTACGGAAATGGACAAACCGATCGACACCTCAACGCCGTTCCTCGTGCGCGACAACAACAAATGTATCCTTTGCCGCCGCTGCGTCGCCGCGTGCAAAAATATGCAGGGAATCGGCGCAATTGAGGCGCTCAACCGCGGCACCGATACCGTAATCGGCAGCGCATATGATAAACCGCTTGCCGAGACCTCCTGTGTCGGCTGCGGTCAGTGTATCGTGGCCTGCCCGGTCGGCGCGCTGTATGAAAAAGACGATACCGACAAGGTGCTTGAAGCGATTGCCGATCCCGAAATGCATGTCGCGATCTGCACGGCGCCCTCTGTCCGTGCAACCATCGGCGAATGCTTCGGCTATGAGCCGGGTACGGATGTCGAGGGCAAAATGGTCGCGGCGATCAAAGGACTCGGCTTTGACGGCGTCTATGATATGAACCTGACGGCCGACCTCACCATCATGGAAGAGGCCACCGAATTCCTCGGCCGTGTGAAAAACGGCGGCAAGCTGCCGATGATTACTTCCTGCTCGCCCGGATGGATTAAGTTTTGCGAGCATTACTTCCCGGAGATGACCGAGAATCTTTCAACCTGTAAGTCGCCTCAACAGATGTTCGGCGCTATGTATAAGACCTATTACGCCGAGAAGATGGGACTGGATCCCGAAAAGATTTTCTTTGTCTCCGCGATTCCCTGTACCGCGAAGAAGTTTGAGGTCACCCGTCCCGATCAGTGCGCGGCGGGCGTGCCCGACGTTGACGTTGCGATTACGACCAGAGAACTGGCGAGACTGATTAAAAAGGCCGGCATCGATTTCCGTTCGCTCGGCGATGCGAAATTCGATCAGCCCTTTGACATCGGTTCGGGCGCGGGCGCAATCTTCGGCGCAACCGGCGGCGTTATGGAAGCGGCGCTGCGCACCGCGGCGGAAGTCATTGAGGGCAAGGAACTGAAAACGCTCGAATTTGACGATGTACGCGGAACCGAGGGCATCAAGCGCGCTACCTATAAGCTTGGCGATATCGAACTGAGAGTAGCGGTTGCCAGCGGCACGGCCAATGCAAAGCGTTTGCTTCGCGCGGTGGAGGCCGGCGAGGAGCAGGTTGATTTCATCGAAATCATGGCTTGTCCCGGCGGATGCGTCAACGGCGGCGGTCAGCCGACGCAGCCTGCAAAAGTGCGCAACACGGTTGATCTGCGCTCAAAGCGTGCGGCGGTACTCTATACGGCCGATAAGAACATGGATCTGCGCAAATCGCATGAAAACAGCGCGGTTAAGCGTCTGTATGACGAGTATCTCGGCGCGCCCAACAGCCACAAAGCGCATGAGATTCTGCACACTTCGTATATCAAGCGCGGACTTTAATTGAAACGAAAACGGACGGCTTTCCCTGTGTGCCGATAAGACAGTAATTTGAAGAAAATTACGAAATCGGCATCTGTCGAACAGGGTTGGGTAACAAACGAACACACGGCATTCAGCTTTGGCTGGATGCCGTTGTTCGTTTTTGTGGTCAAAATAGGACTTTGTAACGCATTTAGACCACGATTTTCTGCGTTGGTAGGAAATATCACCCCTGCCAATATCGGCTGAAACAAGGCTTGCAAATGCTGGATTTTCGCCCTTAAATACGTTACACATAACATCGAATTCGGTAACGCTCACTTCGTTCACAAAAAAGATACACTTTATCGTAATGAATTTCCGCAAACCTCTTGAAATTTGGTACCCATTCCTGTATAATTCGTGTGTACACACTTGATTGAGTGGAGGAAAGCAAATGAAGAAGCTATTGTCCTGCGAGTTCAATATGGATAGCGGCTGCGTGGAATTGAAGTTCAGCGATGGCAGCATGATAGCCATTCACTGCACCGCCGTGGAGAATGAGGTTGCCGATAATATGTATCAGCGGTCAGAGCTTGACTATTTGATTTACAATGACCCGCTGGCGTATGCTGACCTCATTTTGAACGGCAACCCGGAGGCGTATCTGAAAGCTGTTACCGAGTACAAGTCTTTGGATTAGACTACGAGGAGTAAACTTGACGAGAAAAACGAATTGCATAAGGAGTTTAACATGAGTATTCAAAAACAACTTATTTCTTTTGCTTTTGAAAAGGCATACCCATATATTATAGAGCAACCCACGATAAAAGATTTTCTATCTCAAATTAGTTTTATACTTGTCGGTTCTGCTGCTACAGGCTTATGCAACGCAGAGTCAGATGTTGATATTTGTCTGATTTGCGATCAGAATACCTATGATACCATTTCCGTTGGAACAAGATGGCTTGACGGTCGTCCGACAGAAGTTATCTTAGAAGGAACGCAGCTTCATTATTACGCAATTAGCACAGAGAGCCTAAATAGAAAAATTGCTGAGTTGGATGAGCTTACTTTTTATGTTTATGGCAATGCAGTTGTCATTGATGATGCTACAGGACAATACAAGCAAATCACAGATAAAATACATGACCCATCGCTACTGTCCCAAAGATTTGGGAATGAAATTGAAATGCTCGGACGTAGAAAAAGGGCTTTGCATTATGTTTTGAATAGCGATATTGATCCTATGGCAAGACTTGAAATTTGTACCGAAATAATAAAGCGATTACTGATTTGTATTGCGCTATACGATGGTAGAGAATATGATAGCCGCAAACGCCTATACCGCACAGCATTACTTGGCGCTGCTGGTAATTTGCTACAATCAAAAATTGATGATATGATTTCGTTGGTAGGAACGGCTTGCAGAACGGAAAACACTATGGCAGCGACTGAGTTTTTAGAGCTATTTGACCACTGCTTTGATTATATTTCGTAAGGACGAAAGATAAATGAACATACAACAGTTTTGGTCTGACGTTCTCGCACAGAGAGCAGACAAGATAAGAGAATATTTTCACCCCGATGCCTATGTGAATTAGCATTGCACGGTGGAGGATTTATAAGAGCCAACTGTGAGTATCCCGGCAACCCGGAGGCGTATCTGAAAGCCGTAACCGAGTATAAGCCGTTTGATTGAAGCTACGAGGAGGAAGGTATGAATATAGTTTACGACAAGGCGAAGATTGAGGATATTGAACCCATCTATCAATTATGCAAACAACTGATTGATGATTATGAAAAAATAGACAGCATTGATTATGACCGTGTTCTGAGATGGCTTCGCAAGAAGGTGGAAACCTCGATCGACGAATATACTGTGATATATTCGGACGGACACAAAGCAGGTTACTATCATTTTTATAAAAACGAGGACGGCGAAAACGAGATAGACGACCTATATATTTTCTCTGAATTTCAAAACTGCGGCATTGGCTCGATGGTAATTAAAAAGTGCTGTTCCTCGGTTGATGAACCAGTGATGCTATATGTTTTTTCAAAAAATCAAGGGGCTGTTTCTCTTTACAAAAGACTGGGATTTGAAATTATTAAAACGGTAAATAGCAGCAGATACATTATGAGGAGAGATAACAGAAAGTATTATGCCGCTTACGATGAGCGATACAAAACTGCCCATGCTCACGGTGTCAGTTGGTCAAGTGATATAAGCACACCGATTGTGATGGAAGTGATTAACAAATATAATATAAACCCGAAGCATAACCTGTTGGAGATTGGATGCGGCGAGGGTAGAGATTCGAGAATTGTATTAGAGCACGGATTTCGGTTAACGGCTACCGATATTTCAAGTGAAGCAATTGACTACTGCAAGAAGTTGATGCCGCAATATGAAAATCATTTCAGCATTTTGGATTGCCTGTCCGACACATTAGATTTTAAATTCGATTTTATTTTTGGCATTGCAGTCATTCATATGCTTGTGCTTGATGAAGATAGAAATGGTTTTTATCAGTTTGTTCGCAACCATCTGGACGATAGCGGAATTGCTCTGATATGTACAATGGGCAACGGCGAATTTGAAACGCAAAGTAATATTTCCGAAGCATTCACTCTGCAAGAAAGGAATCATGAATCGGGTAAAATGCTGGTAACTGGAACATCGTGCAGGATGGTATCGTTCAATAAATTTGAGAAAGAACTGAAGCAAAACGGATTAGCTGTCATTGAAAAAGGAATTACAAAATCTCTTCCGGATTTTGACAGTTTAATGTATGCTGTGGTTAAGAAGTAAAGCGTTCAAGTAGTAACGAAAAGAAAGCAATCACGAAATTTGATAAGGGGAGGCATCATGGCATACACACCAAATCGGCTTCGTCCGATACAGGTAAAATTCTTTGTGACCGCTGAGGAGCTTGAGCAGATCAAAGAGCGAATGGCTGAGTTCGGCACGGATAATTTGAGCGCTCATCTGCGAAAGCTGGCGCTTGAGGGCACATACGAAATTGAAAAAGAAAAAGAAAATCCCGAAGCGGAAAATTGAAAATTTCCGCAATCAAGCTTCGCAGAAGCGCTGCCGATTTTGCAAAAATCGTTAAAGGGCTTGGGATGTTTCCCGACAAGTTTGCACGAGTGTATAAACACGAGCATATGTTTTCCGACGGCGGGGCGCGTACACTCGCGTCGTCGCGCCGTCTTTGGCGTCGCTCGCGTATTAGTTGCCCCTTTGGGGGGCGTATTTGCGCCCATAAGGTGTTTACAAGGCGGCGCATGTCCGCCTTGTAAACATATTTGATTTGCGGGTTTTGCTGCTTGAAAAAAAGTTTGAGGTTTTGAACATATTTCGGGAAAATTTTCAAAAATATGCAACCGTTTCGGAAAAAAGGCGATTATATTAGTAGAGAGACTTCATCAGTGGAAAGGAGAATGGCCTTGGAGGATACATTGATCGTGGATTTGTATCTTGCGCGAAACGAAGAAGCAATACGCCGCACCGATGAAAAATACGGCGGTAATTTGCGCGCGCTGTCGCAGAACATTACCGGCAGCCGCGAGGACGCGGCGGAATGCCTGAATGACACGTATCTTTCCGCGTGGAATACCATTCCGCCGAATGCGCCGAGAACCTATCTGCTTGCGTTTTTGATGCGGATTGTTCGCTGCGCCTCGCTGGATGTCTGCCGTCGGCGCACAAGACAAAAGCGGTCGGCGACGCTGATTGAACTGACCGGCGAACTGGAAGAATGCATCGCCTTGCCGACCCGCGTGGAGGATATCGCGGATGACCGTGCGGTCGCTTCGGCGCTCAACGATTTTCTCGAAACGCTCGATGCGCAGACGCGGAACGTATTTTTGCGCCGGTACTGGTTTGCGGATTCGGTGCGGCAGATCGCGGTGCGCTTTGGAATCGGTGAGAGCAAGGTAAAATCCATGTTGTTTCGGACGCGGCAAAAGCTCCGGACATGGCTTTTGGAGAGGGGGATACGGATATGAGCGGCGAGCGGCTTTTTGAAAAGATGAATTGGATAGAAGACCGGTATGTGCAGGAAGCGGCTGCGGCAAGATCCGCTACGCGTCCCGCGTTTCGGCGCCGAATCGTAACGGCCGCCGCCGCGGCCTGCGTATGTCTTGCCGTTTTCGGCCTTTGGCTGCATTTTGATTCGGACGAGATTTTGGATGTGGATGGGTTTCATATCGAAAACGGCGTGCTGCTCTCCTACAGCGGTAACCGGTCGGAGCTTGTACTGCCCGACGCGGTGACAGCGGTTGCGGATTATGCCTTTTTGCAGAATGCAGGCGCGGGCAGTATTGAAAGCGTGACCATACCCGCAGGCGTCCGCGAGATCGGCCGCAATGCGTTTGCGGGGCTTGAAAATATGATGCAGCTGATTTTGGAGGATGAGAACACCGCTTTCGTGGAGCGGGACGGCGTGATTATGACGTTTGACGGTTCTATGATCGTAAAATACGTCGGGCAGGATGCGGAAAGCTATACAATGCCGCAGGGTGTTCGGTATGTCGGAGCGCATGCGTTTCAGAATACGGCGTTTCGCCGGATTGAGTTTTGTGACGGACTTGAATATATCGGTTACAATGCGTTTGCCGGATGCGCTTCTTTGGAGGCGATTGAACTGCCGGACAGCGTTACCCGTCTTGACGAGGGCGCGTTTGCGTCCTGCATGCGCGCGGTGGACGGCTATATTCCGGAGACGGTGGATATGGGAGCGGGGGCTTTTGAGAGCGTGCCCTTTTTCCTCAGTCAAATTGCGGGGCAGATGAGCCCGCTTGAAGAAATCGTGCGCGGACTGATTGCGCCGTCCGAGGCGATTCAAAAATCAAATACCGACGCGGTGCTGATTCAGATTGAAGCGATTCTTGAATTTTACCGCACCGGAAAATCACCTGATGGCGCAGCGCCGCTTGTACAGCGTATTGAAAACATCATAGGCGCGCCGCTGCCTGAGCGCGCTCTGCTTCCCGATACGCTTAATTTCTCCGATCTTGAATTTCGGGACAACGGCTGGGGCGGCATGGGTATTCGGGACGTGCAGATTCTTCTGCCGCTCGGCGATACCTGCACGCTGGTTATGGAAGCGTATCTCTATGCGTCGGGCAGTCTGCTTTATTGGTCTGAGGCCGAGTGGCGCATTGAGGAAATGATGTTTGTTTCGAGTGAAGCGGAAAATGAACAACTGGGCGACTGGCAGGTGACCGAGGCTGACGGAACGCTGGTATTTTACAATGAAGAGACCGGTGCGGCGGTGCGCACGCCCCCGGCGCTGAAAGATGCGTCGGCGTACCGGCTGCTGCTGTCCCCGGAGGGGAACCGCTGCGTTGTGGAATACGCGCGTGACGGCGTGTGGTATTTCTTTGTACAAAGTTTAGACGGCGAGCGTTTTGAGGTCAGCATGAACTCGTATATTGATTATCTGAACCGGTATTTCGGCGCCTATGTGCCGGGAACGCTTTCCTGGTCGGACAACGACACGGTATGCGGCGAAAACGAATACGGCGCGTTTGCGTTTGATCTGTATACGCTGTTCCCGAAGCAGATTACCGACAATCGGTCTGACGGGTGAAAAAGCTTGACAGAAATGCGGTTTTTCCGTATAATGAAACCATTCAAAGCATGTGGACTATGATAGTCAATTCTTTGCCGGCTTCTGTTTTATGGAGCTTCTCAAGTGACGAAACCCGTTATTTTGAGAAGCAAGGAGGATTTTATGAAAAAAACGATTGCGTTTCAACGCTTTAGTCGCTTTTTTGCGGGCATTGCCTGCCTGCTGGCAATTTCAGCGCTGTTTGCGGGCTGCGGAAAACCAAAGACGCCGGATGAGCGCGAACCGACGGATACCCAAATCACGACGGATTCGGAAATGCGTCAGACTTCGGCAGCTTCGGCGGATGCGACCGAACCTGCCGGCACGAACGCGCCGGAAACCGAGCCTTATTTTGACCCCGTGCCGTATATTATGGAAGGAACCGGCGCGCCGGCGGTTATCACTGCGGCTGCGTATGAAAAACAGGCGGTAGACTACACGTTCAACGGTCCGTTTGATTTTGTGCACCGAATTTCGATTCCCGCGCTGGATTCGGATAAGCCGGGAGCCAAGGCGCTGAATGCGAAAATTTTTGACCATTACAGCCCGCATATCGAGGAACTGAAAACCGATAGCGAGGGCGGAAATCTGTATCACATCTCCTATTTTTCGAGCACGCTCGGCAGTATGGTGTTCCTATGCGTACAGACAGACGGCGGCTGGCAGTATTCGGAGGGCTGGCATTCAAACAGCTACTATTATTATGACGCGGCTGCCGACCGTGAGGTCAGCGCAAAAGAATATCTTGAATATTTCGGACTGGACGCGGATGCGCTTGCAAAAGAAGCGGCGCTTAGCGACGCCTATTTGCGCGCGGTGGATTCACAGAATTTTTACTATGGGGAAATCGATGCCGAAGAACTGCGCGAAGTGATAGCGATTGCTGCTTCAGCTTTGCCGGAGGGCTATGAAGTGACGGCGGAAACCGTTCGCGTATGGATGCGCACGGAGGGCGGGTATGTTGACTTTGGCTTTGCCTGCGATATTGACGCCGAAAGCGGTATGCCGTGCAATCCCTCCTATGCCGTGAAAGCATCAGAATTTGTTTCCGATGAAAGCTGCAAAGGCATAGCATTTGATTTTTCAGACCGAACGCTGCAAAGCGTCGAGGCTGCGCCGGAGGTCTGCTCTGTGATTCGGAGCGCATATGTCACAAGCGCATATGTGGCGCTGGTCTGCACGGACGCATTGCCGAACCCGTACGGTCATGAGGTCCGGATAAACGGAAAGACGGTCGGCGGCATATCCAGCCAGGGCGGGGGAGACTATTATACCTACTGCTATTATATAGAAGAATATACGCCGTTTGAAGATCTGAAAACGGTTGAAATTGTGATTCCGGCGGAGTAAAAAGAAAGCGATGTTGCTTGAAGAGGCTATGGTATAAAGGCTATAAAAAGGGAAACAGTCTATAACTGTTTCCCTTTTTATAGCCGAAAAAAATCAATATTTTTCTGCAATTGAAGCCGATACTGACGTATTGATCACAAAGGATTTGTATTTTGCTCTCTTTAGGTAGCAAGCACGCGCACTTAGGGGGGCTGAAAACAATTGTTTATGTGAAAGCATGGCTGTATGCCGCCTTAAACTTTATTTTGCGGCTGATATGGGGAAGTTGAGACTATTTCGTGTCAATTTGCTTTGCCGTCAGCTTAAATTCGATACAACCGTCTGCACACGGAAAGGTAATTTCATGCTCGGATTTGCTGCCGCGCAGTTTGTAATTGCCTCCGCAGCGCACAATTTCGCATAATGTATGCAAAACGGGCATCGTTTTGGGGCAAAATCCGGCGGGGCAACTGTATGTACAGTAAAAAGTATCGCCTTTTTCAATTCCCATCCGGCAATGTGGCGCTTCGCCTTTTATGGCGGTGATATGAAATTCCCATTCTTCATCGATCCATTTTTTCATGACGTTTTCATTCTCCTATTCCGGCGTTTTTTATCGAATCCAGTTTTAAAAATGTCTGCTGTGGGTATTTGGAGGCAGAGTTCTATTTAGCTGTCTTTTTCCGCTTCTGCTCGGTAGGCGCGCGGGGACAGGCCGTATTGCTGCTTGAACGCTTTGGAAAAAGCATAAATGTCCGGATATCCGACCGCGCACGCGGCTTCGGTCGGCGGCATGCCGCACTCGGTGAGCAGTCTTGCCGCCTCCGAAAGCCGTTTTTGACACAGGTATTTCTGCGGGGACATACCGGTTGAGGCCTTAAATATGCGCGAGAGATAGGTTCGCTCGTGATGCAGGCGGCGGGCAAGCCCGGCGACGGTAATACCGCTTGCAAATTCAAGGTCTATATAGTTTTGCGCAATGCGCGCGGTTTTCTGCGCCTGCGTTTCTTTTTTCTGCGCGTATTTTTGTCCGAGCAGCATGAGAATTTCCAGAATTTTCCCGCAGATAAAGGCTTCGCGCAAGCCGTTTTCGCCGGCGCGCCCGCTGTATTTTGCGTATTGCTCTTTCAGTTGCAGAAAGCAGTCTGCCGTGACGCCGGCATCCAGCACATCTTCTTTGAGTATGCAGGGCGGCAGGGGGAAAGAGGCGGTAAATCCGATCCAGATATAGTGCCAAGGGGCTTCTTCATCCGCCGAATACCGGGTGATTTCGTCCGGCCGGATGATAAAACACATGCCGGGGCCGAGCGAATAGTTTTGATCGCGCGTTTGAAAGCTGCCGCGTCCCGATACGATATAATGAATCAAATAATAGCGCCGGACGGTCGGGCCGAACGTGTGCGTGGGGCGGCAGTATTCATATCCCGCGTTTAAGGGATTAATCGGGGACAGCCCGCGGTTGGAAAGCGGATAAAGCTTTATGGGCATGGTATCACCTCGATTCTATTCACATTATACCAAGAAAAAACAGAGAAGTAAAGAAAATATTCTTTGAATCGGTCACATTTTGACAAGATAGGCGCATCATTGTTCTATGGGAAACATCCGGTGCGCGCAGTATAATGGATGTAAATCGGTTTGCCGTATGATTTGCCGGCGGCAGACTTTGAAAAATTTCGGATGGGGATGTGTTTTTATGAAAATTACGATCATGGGCGCGGGAAGCACGGTGTTCTGCAAAAATGTCATCGGGGACACGCTGCTGACGCCCGCACTTTGCGAGTGTGAGATTGCGCTTTACGACATCGACGGCGCGCGCCTGACTGAATCGGCTCTGGTTGTGGAGGCGCTGAACCGGAAATACAATGCGGGACGCGCGCGGATTGCGCAATATCTCGGGGTTGAAAACCGCCGGGACGCGCTTCGCAATGCGGATTTTGTCATCAATACGATACAGGTGGGTTTATATGACCCCTGCACAATTCTGGACTTTGAAATCCCGAAGAAATACGGCCTGCGTCAGACAATCGGCGATACGCTCGGTATCGGCGGCATTTTCAGAGGACTGCGCACCATTCATGTCCTGCGCGATTTTGCGGACGATATGGAGGCGGTATGTCCGAACGCATGGTTCTTGAACTATACCAATCCCATGGCGATTTTGAGCGGTTATATGCAGCGGTATACCGGGGTGAAAACCGTCGGCCTCTGCCACAGCGTACAGGTTGTGGTCAAGAGTTGTATGCAGCATCTCGGTATGGATTATTCCGAATACGGCCACTCGCTTGTCGCCGGAATCAACCATATGGCCTGGCTGCTTGAAATCTATGATAAAAACGGCAAGGATCTGTATCCCGAGATCCGCCGCCGCGCAAAGACCATCAACGACACGCCGCACAAGGACATGGTTCGCATGGATTATCTCAACAATTTCGGCTATTATGTCACCGAGTCCAGCGAGCACAACGCGGAGTACAATCCTTTTTATATCAAATCAAAGTATCCGGAACTGATCGAGCGCTTTCAGATTCCGCTGGACGAGTATCCGCGCCGCTGTGTCAGACAGATTGAAAAATGGAACGAGCGAAAGGAAGAACTGCTCGGCGGCGGCGATATTGAGCACAAGCGTTCCGGGGAATACGCCTCGTATATTATGGAGGCTATGGTTACGGATACGCCCTATAAGATCGGCGGCAACGTGCAAAACATGGGGCTTATCGACAATCTGCCCGCAAACGCCTGCGTTGAGGTACCCTGCATGGTTGACGGCAGCGGCGTCTCTCCGACGCATGTCGGCGCGCTTCCGCCCGTGCTTGCCGCTATGAATATGACCAATATCAACGTACAGCTTTTAACGATAGAGGCCGCGGTGACACAGAAAAAAGAGGCGATTTATCATGCCGCCATGCTGGAGCCGCATACGGCGGCTGAACTCTCAATAGATGAGATCAAGGCCATGTGCGACGAGCTTTACAGTGCGCATATCGAGGCCGGCTATCCGATTTTTTAACCCAATATCTGTTTTCAAAAATTCCCGCTTGATAAAAGCGGGAATTTTTTGAAAACGGCAATGCATGTTCCGATTTTTTTGTATTTGCAGAAAAGATTGAGCTTATACGGTGTTTGTGTGTGTTTTGGTACAAATATTTTGAAATACGAGTGAAAAGATTTGTATTCGCTTGATATTTTCAGTTGTATGCGGTATAATCTATAGCGGTAAAAATGCCGCATTTGGCAGATATATATTTCTATGAGGTGAAAAATGGGGTTTTTAAAGGGAAAAACGGCCATCATCACCGGCGCCGGCCGAGCAGTGCTGAGCGACGGCGGATGTGGTTCAATCGGATATGGAATTGCGACCGCGTATGCAAAAGAGGGCGCGAATCTTGTGATTACCGGGCGGAATGTGAAAAAGCTTGAGGATGCCGCCGAGGAACTCGAAAAGCTGTACGGTATAAAGGTTCTCGTTATGCAGGCTGACATTTCGGCCGATGCGGACAATGAGGCCGTTGTTAAAGAGGTTGTGCGCAAAACGGTAGAGACGTTCGGCGGAATCGATGTGCTCATCAACAACGCGCAGGCTTCGGCTTCGGGCGTTACGATTGCCGAGCATACCACGGAGCAGTTCAATCTTGCGCTTTATTCGGGACTTTATGCGACGTTTTATTATATGAAAGCATGCTATCCTTATCTTGCTGCGTCCAAGGGTTCGGTCATCAACTTTGCTTCCGGTGCGGGACTGTTCGGCAACTACGGTCAGTGTGCGTATGCCGCCGCCAAAGAGGGCATCAGAGGCCTTACAAGAGTTGCGGCTACCGAGTGGAGCCGCGACGGCATCAATGTCAACGTCGTATGTCCGCTTGCATGGACGGCCCAGCTTGAACAGTTTAAAAATCAGTTCCCCGAAGCGTTTGAAAAAAATGTTTCTACGCCGCCGATGGGACATTTCGGCGATTCGGAGCTTGAAATCGGACGTGTATGCGTACAGCTTGCGTCTCCCGACTTTAAATATATGACCGGCGAGACCATCACACTTGAGGGCGGCCTCGGCCTCAGACCCTGATTTTTGAAAGAGAAAATACGCAAAAGCTGTGTATTTATGTTGGGATATGCAGTATTTGGCGGGAAAAGCATTCTTCGAGGTCTTGATATGCTTTAAAATGCATAGGATTATGTCGATATTGTACTAACACTTTTTTAAAAAAAGTGTTATAATGAAATTGTCAAAAAAATAACATACTTTTGCGCGGTTGTTCTGAACGCTCAAAAGTACGCCGTTAAAAAAAATCTTATTTATTTTGGAGGTATTACAAATGGCACGTTTTACGCTTCCCAGAGATTTGTATCATGGCAAGGGCTCGCTTGAGGTTTTGAAAACGCTCGGCGGCAAGAAAGCTATCGTCGTGGTCGGCGGCGGTACCATGAAGAAAATGGGCTTTCTGGATAAAGCCGTCGCTTATCTGAAAGAGGGCGGCATGGAGGTTGAGCTTTTCGAGGGAGTAGAGCCGGATCCGTCTGTGGAGACCGTTATGGCCGGCGCTGCCGCTATGCGTAAGTTCCAGCCTGACTGGATCGTGTCAATGGGCGGCGGTTCGCCGATCGACGCTGCAAAAGCGATGTGGGCGTTTTATGAGTATCCCGAAACGACTTTTGAGGACCTGATTACGCCGTTCAATTTCCCCACGCTTCGTCAGAAAGCAAAATTCTGCGCAATTCCTTCGACTTCCGGTACGGCTACCGAGGTGACTGCGTTTGCCGTTATTACCGATTATCAGAAGGGCATTAAATATCCGCTGGCTGACTTCAACATCACGCCGGATGTAGCGATTGTCGATCCCGAACTCGCTGAGACGATGCCGCAGAAGCTGACCGCGCATACCGGTATGGATGCGATGACGCACGCGGTTGAGGCGTATGTTTCCACGCTGAACTGCGATTATACCGATCCGCTTGCGCTGCATGCCATTGAGATGATTCACAATGATCTGAAGAAATCCTATGACGGTGATATGGAAGCGCGCGACCGTATGCACAATGCGCAGTGTCTGGCCGGCATGGCATTCTCCAACGCTCTGCTCGGTATCGTGCACTCCATGGCGCACAAGACCGGCGCAGCATTCTCAGGTGGTCATATTATCCACGGCTGCGCCAATGCAATGTATCTGCCCAAGGTAATTAAGTACAATTCCAAAAATGCGGTTGCTGCCGAGCGCTATGCGGCGATCGCCGACTTTATCAAACTCGGCGGAAACACCGTAACCGAGAAAGTGGACCTCCTGATTGCCGAACTTCGCAAGATGAACGATGCGCTGAACATTCCGCAGGCGATCAAAAATTACGGTCCCGGCGGAGTAAAGGCTGATACGAGCATCATCGACGAGAAAGAATTTTTGGACAAACTGCCTGAAGTTGCAGCCAATGCAATTGCAGATGCCTGCACGGGTTCCAACCCGCGTCAGCCCTCTCAGGAGGATATGGAGAAGCTGCTTCGGGCTTGCTACTACGACCTTGACATCGATTTTTGAGCATTTGAACATAACGTTTATAAGCCGCAGAAATTTTCTGCGGCTTGCGCTCTTAAAAATGAAGTTTATAACATCATTTTCCTCCGATACCGGTAAAGCCCGAATCGAATCATATAGAAAGGAATACAGAAAGCATGTATAAAATTTTAAAGAAAAAAGCTTTGAATCCGACCGTTACGCTGATGGAAATCGAAGCGCCGCTGATTGCAAAAAAGGCCGAGCCCGGTCAGTTTATCATTTTGCGCGTCGATGAGAACGGCGAGCGCATCCCGCTGACGATTGCCGGATATGACCGCGAGCGCGGAAGTGTAACGATTATTTTTCAGATCGTCGGCGCCAGTACCGAACTGCTCAATCACAAGCAGCAGGGGGATGTGATTTCGGATTTTGTAGGCCCGCTGGGTATGCCCACGGAGACCGATGGGTATAAAAAAGTTTGCATCATCGGCGGCGGCGTCGGCTGCGCCATTGCGCTTCCGATTGCGCAAAAACTGAAAGCGATGGGTTGCGAGGTCCATTCGATCATCGGTTTCCGCACAAAGGATCTGGTGATTCTGACCGATGAATTTCGTGCTTGCAGCGATGAATTTCATCTGATGACGGATGACGGCAGTGCAGGAGAGGCCGGCAATGTCTGCGTGCCGCTGAATGCGGCGCTGACGGCCGGACAGCGCTATGACGTAGTCATTGCGATCGGTCCGCTGGTCATGATGAAATTTGTCTGTCTTGCGACAAAGCCGTATGACCAAAAGACGGTTGTGAGCATGAATCCGATTATGATCGACGGCACGGGTATGTGCGGCGGCTGCCGCCTGAGCGTCGGCGGCGAGACGAAATTTGCCTGTGTGGACGGCCCGGACTTTGACGGACATCTTGTCGATTTTGACGAGGCGATCAGCCGTTCGCGCGCGTATACCGAGTTTGAGGCGCACGCGCGTGAGGCGACCTGCAATTTGCTCAAAAAGGAGGTACACTGAGGATGCCCGCAAAGTTCAATATGAATCCAAAGAAAAATCCGATGCCCGCTCAGGCGCCGGATGTCCGAAATAAAAATTTTAAAGAGGTTGCGCTCGGATATACCGAGGAAATGGCAATCGACGAGGCGAAACGCTGCCTCGACTGCAAGAACAAGCCCTGCGTCAACGGCTGTCCGGTCAATATCCATATTCCGGAATTTATCGGCAAGGTAGCCGCCGGCGATTTCGAGGGCGCGTATGAGATCATCAGTTTGTCCTCCTCTCTGCCTGCCGTTTGCGGGCGTGTCTGCCCGCAGGAAACGCAGTGCGAGGGCAAATGTACCCGCGGTATCAAGGGCGAGCCGGTGGCTATTGGCCGTTTGGAGCGCTTTGTCGCCGACTGGCACAATGCAAACGTAACCGCTGCGCCCAAACTGCCGGAGAAAAACGGACACAAGGTTGCGGTGATCGGTTCCGGTCCTGCGGGGCTTACCTGTGCCGGTGATCTTGCCAAAATGGGCTATGATGTCACGGTTTATGAAGCGCTGCACCTTGCAGGCGGCGTTTTGGTTTACGGTATTCCCGAGTTCCGTCTGCCCAAAGCGATTGTACAGAAGGAAATCGATAATTTAAAGGCGCTCGGCGTAAAGGTGGAGACCAATATGGTCATTGGCCGTGTGCTTACCATTGAGGAATTGAAAACGGAATACGGATACGAGGCGATTTTCATCGGTTCGGGCGCCGGACTGCCTATGTTTATGAACATTCCGGGCGAAAATCTCAAGGGTGTGTATTCCGCCAATGAATTTTTGACCCGTTCCAATCTGATGAAAGCGTATCTCCCCGATTCGACGACGCCGATTCAGCAGAGCAAAAACGTGGCCGTGGTCGGCGGCGGAAACGTCGCCATGGACGCGGCGCGCACGGCGAAACGTCTCGGCGCGGAGAATGTCTATATTGTATACCGCCGCGGCATGGAGGAGCTTCCCGCGCGCCGCGAGGAGGTCGAGCATGCTGAGGAAGAGGGAATCATTTTCCGTACGCTCTGCAATCCGGTGGAGATTGTTGCGGCAAACGTATCCGATCCCCGCGATCCCCGGTACGGCACGGCAGCCGGGATCAAGTGCGTGCGTATGGAACTCGGTGAGCCGGATGCTTCCGGTCGCCGCCGTCCGATTGAGATTCCGGACAGTGAGTTTGAGATGGAGGTAGACTGCGTTATCATGTCGCTGGGCACCTCGCCAAATCCATTGCTTAAAAAGACCACACCCGGACTTGAGACCAAGCGGCGCGGTGAGATCGTGGCGGATGAAAACGGTTTGACGTCGATTGAGGGCGTATATGCGGGCGGAGACGCCGTGACGGGCGCCGCTACCGTTATTTTGGCCATGGGCGCGGGAAAAACGGCGGCTGCCGCCATGGATCGGTACATCAAAGATAAAAATGCATAAGCGAGTCGGATTGAAACCGGCTGTGGTGCTGAAAAATATATTCTAAAAACGGCGCAGTTTTTAAACTGCGCCGTCAAACCGTCGAAAAACCAAGGTTTTCCGACGATAGGGCGTGTTCGCTCGCGCCGTCGCGCCGCCATTGTCGGCACTCGCACGCCTGTAAGGTGTTTACAAGGCGGCGCATGTCCGCCTTGTAAACGTATTCTATTTGCAATTCTTATCTTTATCGACAAGCTACGGCGCAGTTTAAAAACTGCGCCGTATCAGTCTGCCGATAAAGAAAACAGAATTTTATAAATGCCGTTACATTTGAAAAATCAGGCGCGCTGCAGTATAGGTAAGAAATGCGGCCAGGTATCCGACCAAAAAGTTGAATATCACAACGCAAAGCGCTGTGCGCGTGCGGCCGCTCTCCTTTTTGATGGTGGCTACGGTGGCCGCGCAGGGGGTATACAGCAGAGACAGCACCAAAAACGAGAGCGCGGCGGGCGGCGAATAGACCGATGCAACCGCGCTTGAGAGCGGAAGTGCGCCGCCGAGCAGAATTTCAAGCGTGGAGACAATGCTCTCTTTGGCAAAGAAGCCCATCAGCAGCGCCGCGGCGGAATTTGCGTCTCCGAGTCCGAGCGGGGCAAGCAGCGGCGCGATCGCGGCGCCGGCGGCGTGCAGTAGGCTCTCGCCTGTGTTCATGCGGATGTTTTGCAAAAGCCAGATGACCGAAGAAGCGGCGAAAATTACGGTTCCCGCCTTGATAACAAATCCCCGGCATTTGTCAAAAACAGACAGCAGCAGATTTTGAAGCGCCGGCAGACGGTAGGGCGGCAGTTCCATAATAAAGGGCAGACTTTCTTTGGCGGCGTGTCGATTTGTGAGCAGACGCGCGCAGAAAAGCGCTGCGGCGACGCCGAGCAGGTAGAGTATAAGCGCGGCGCCCGAACCTTTTTTAAATACCGCTGTCAGAAACAGCGCGTAGACGGGCGCGCGCGCGGAGCAGGAAATAAACGGCAGGGTAAACCACAGCGCCCGGCGTTCGCGCCCGTCCACGGTGCGCGCGGCCATAACGGCGGGAACCGTGCATCCGAATCCCATGACGATCGGGATAAACGCTTTGCCCGACAAACCGAACCGGCGCAGCAGCGGATCCGCCAAAAAGGCGATGCGCGCCATGACGCCCGTATCCTCCAGCAGGGTGATAAAACAGAAGAGCATGGCGATCTGCGGCAGGAATGCAAGTACGCTGAATATGCCCGACAAAGCCCCGTCGATCAAAAAGCTTTGCAGCAGTTTTGCCGTATTGCGCGCGCCGAGCCACTCCGAAAGCGGCGCCCGAATGCCGTTTTGCAGAAATTCGGAAAATGCGTCGGACAATCGTTGGCCGGCAGCGCCGAAAACAAGCTGGAAAATCAGAAAAACCAGCAGGAAAAATACCGGAATCCCGATGATTTCACGCAGGAGAACTTTGTCGATTCTGTCGCTGAAGCTGTCCCCTTCGCGGCGGCGCAGCACCGCGGCCGCGATTTTTTCCGCGTTCAGCATCGGATTTTTCGGCGGCCGCGCGCATGTCGCGGCGTCAATGACTGTCTCCAGTCTCCGGCCGCGAAGTGCGGAAATTTCTGCGACCTGCACGCCGAGCAGCGACGAAAGCCGTTCTTTATCTATTTTTACGCCGCGCCGCGCCGTTTCGTCCGCCATATTCAGCGCGACGATCATAGGCCGGCGGAGTTTCAGCAATTCACAGGTCAAAAGCAGACTTCGCTCCAAGTTGCACGCATCCAGGACGTTGACGATCACGCCCGAATGCGTCGCCAGATAGTCGGCCGCCACCCGTTCGTCTCCTGTTGCGGGAATCAGTGAATACACGCCCGGAAGGTCGGCTACCGAATAGAGCTTTCCCCGATGCCGAAACCGACCGGTTTTGCTGTCCACCGTGACGCCGGCAAAATTGCCGGTCTGTCGGCGTGTGCCGCAGAGCCGGTTAAACAGTGTGCTTTTCCCCGAGTTCGGGTTGCCCGCAAGCAGAAGCGTGCATTCTTCCATGAATTTCCACCTCCTCCATGGCAGGGCGGGACAGCGCCACCCGCGTGCCCATGATTCGCACGACGCCTCCGCTTCGGTTGCGGAGCAGGATTTCTACCCGCGTACCCGGTAAAAATCCGAGCCGTTCATAGAAATGCTGCTGCCTGGCGCTTCCCGATACAAATGAAACATAGGCGCTTTCTTTGGGTGCGAGCGCCGATAAAATCATAATGATCCCTCTCTTTACAAAAAAGCTGTTGCATTGCTTTTCAAATATATGTATAATAATATATCGAAATGTTTTTTGGCGGTGATTTTGTGTACGTGCTTCCCAAAACAAGAGCGATTATCTGTCCGCTCTGCCGCGCACCGCTGTCTGTCTGCGGCACCTCGCTTGTTTGTGCGGGCGGTCGGCGGCATACGTTTGATATTGCAAGGGCGGGCTATGTGAATTTGAACCTGCATTCTTCCGCGAGCGGAGATGCAAAGGAGATGGCCGATGCACGGCAGCAGTTCCTCAGACAGGGCTATTATGCGCCGCTTCGCGAGGCGCTTTCCGAGGCTGCGGGCAGAGGCGCTCTGCTGTGTGACGCGGGCTGCGGAGAGGGGTATTATACCGAGCGCGCCGCACAGGGGTTTGATTTTACGATAGGCGCCGATCTTTCCAAATATGCGCTTGCGCTCGCGGGGAAAAGCGCGCGGCGCGCGCTTTGTGCGGATCGTTTGCTTTATTTGGCGGCCAGCGTGTATGCGTTGCCGATTGCGGACAATGCCTGCGACTGTGTGCTGAATGTTTTTGCGCCGTGCGCCGCCGGGGAGTTTTTTCGTGTTTTGCGTCCGGGCGGACGATTGGTTGTCGCGGCTGCCGGGCGGGATCATTTGCTTGAGATGAAGCGCTTTTTGTACGACGAGGCTGTGCCGAACGAGGAACGGCGCGATTATCCGAAAGAGATGACGCTGCTTGAAAAATTTCCCGTGCGTAGCCGGGCGGAGATTCCGGGAGACGCACTGCGGACGCTGTTTCAGATGACGCCGTATTTCTATCGGACGAAAAAAGACCGTGCGGACGCGCTCGGCGCGCTTTCGTCTTTGCCGCTTACGCTGGATTTTGAGATCCGGATTTATATCAAGGAGGCATAAGGGATGTTTAGTTTGGTGATTCCGATGTATAACGAGGCTGCGATTCTGCCGGATACGCTGGCGACGCTGAACGCCTATATGCAGGATCATTTTGACGAGTATGAAATTTTGTTTTCGGACGACGGTTCCACCGACGGTTCGGCGGAACTGGTCGCAAATTGCGGGTATCCGAATGTCCGCGTAATCTCTTATCCGCAAAATCGGGGCAAGGGATGCGCCGTCCGCTGCGGTATGCTTGCCGCCAGAGGCGACCTGATTCTTTTCACCGACTGCGATCTCGCCTACGGCACGGAGGCGATCCGCGCGCTGTATGATGCTTTTTCAAAGGGCGGCTTTGATATCATGATCGGTTCCCGAAATCTCGGAAAAGACGGATACGAGGGGTATTCGTTTCTGCGCCGGGTCGCTTCAAAGGTTTATATCAAAACTCTTTGCATCGCGGGCGGCTTTTCTCTGAGCGATTCGCAGTGCGGCTTTAAGGCTTTTACAAGGGAAGCGGCGCATAAGGTTTTTCCGTATTGTGAGATTGACGGATTTGCATTCGATTTTGAGGCGATTCTGCTTGCGGATCGGCAAAAGCTGAAAATCGGCGAGTTCCCGGTCAAGGTCATCAACCATCGGGCGTCCAAAATACATGTGTGGTCGGACAGCTTCAAGATGCTGGCCGATTTGCGCCGGATCAAAAAGCATGTGCGGTCGGTTGCACTGGAAGAATGAAAGACGGGAAGAAAGATTTGTCAAATCTATTGCATGTGACCGCATAATTTGCTATAATTAATTTGGTAAATTTTATCGCTCAACCGGGCGAAATACAGATCTGAAAGGTGAAAACTCGAATGGATATCAAGCAGGAATCTTTAAAAGCTCATTATGACTGGAAAGGAAAGATTGAGGTTATTTCCCGGTGCAAGATTAACGACCGGCACGATCTTTCGGTTGCCTATACGCCCGGCGTTGCGCAGCCCTGTTTGGAGATTCAAAAGGATTACAATAAATCCTTTGAACTGACCCGCCGCTCGAATCTGGTTGCGGTGATTACCGACGGTACAGCCGTGCTCGGTCTCGGCGATATCGGACCTGAGGCCGGTATGCCGGTTATGGAGGGAAAATGCGCGCTGTTTAAAGAGTTTGCGGACGTTGACGCTTTCCCGATTTGTGTGCGCTCCAAAGACGTGGACGAGATCGTGCGCACGATTTATCTGATTTCCGGTTCGTTTGGCGGAATCAACCTGGAGGACATCGGCGCGCCCCGCTGCTTTGAAATTGAGCGTCGGCTGAAAGAAATCTGTGATATTCCGGTTTTCCATGACGACCAGCATGGCACGGCGATCGTCTGCGCTGCGGCGCTTATCAATGCGCTCAAGCTTGTGAAAAAGAAGATCGAGGATGTAAAAATCGTCATCAATGGTGCGGGAAGCGCCGGAATTTCCATCGGAAAGCTTTTGCTCCGCTTGGGTCTTAAAAATTTGGTCATGTGCGGCCGTCACGGTATCATCTATGAAGGACTTGAGTCCAATAACCCCGCGCAGGAAGAAATGGCCAAGCTGACCAACCGGCAGATGGAGAAGGGTTCGCTTGCCGATGCGCTTCGTGGCGCGGATGTCTTTATCGGCGTGAGCGTGCCGGGCACGGTGACCAAAGAGATGGTTGCGACCATGGCAAAGGATTCGATCGTATTCCCGATGGCCAATCCGATTCCGGAGATTATGCCCGACGAGGCAAAGGCGGGCGGCGCGCGTGTTATCGGTACCGGCCGCAGCGATTTCCCGAATCAGATTAACAACGTGCTTGCGTTCCCCGGTATTTTCCGCGGCGCGCTGGATTGCCGTGCTTCTCAGATCAATGAGGAGATGAAAGTGGCGACGGCGTATGCGATTGCTTCTTTGATTCCCGATGCGGAATTGACGGAGGATTATATCATTCCCTCTGCGCTGAACAAGGATGTGGCAAAAATTGTTGCCGAGGCCGTTGTGAAAGCCGCGCGGGAAACCGGCGTCGCAAGAATCTGAATTTTCTGAATTTACATAAAAGCGCCCCCGCTTGTTTGAACGTTCGGGTTCATTCGGGCGGGCGGCGTTTTTCATAATGGGGCGCTCGGCGGAAAAGGTTGATTTTCTGGCCGAATTGTGTTATTATAATAAAAATTGACAAGCGTGTAGGTTAGGGGGCGAGCTTGTGTTATCCAGAGCGTATACGGCCGCGCTGTCCGGTGTGGACGGCTTTGAGGTCGTCGTGGAATGCAGTGCGCAGAAAAAGCTTCCTGTCCTTGAAATCATCGGACTGCCGGACACCGCGGTAAAAGAGGCAAAAGAGCGCATTCGCGCTGCCATTACCAACAGCGGCATCCGTTTTCCCTCCATGGAGATTATTTTGAATCTGGCGCCCGCCAATCGAAAAAAGGAGGGATCCTCGTTCGATTTGGCCATGCTTGTAAGCGTGCTTGCCTGCAGCGAAACATTGCCGAATGATATTTTGCTTGACGGCAAATGCTTTATCGGGGAGTTGTCTTTGTCCGGCGAGATTCGGCCGGTAAACGGCGTGCTTTGCATGTGTCTTGCGGCGCGTGCGCATGGAAAAACCGAAATTTTTGTCCCGGCCGCGAACGCGGGCGAGGCCGGTGTGGTGCCGGATGTTACCGTGTATCCCGTGCATTGCCTTTCGGAATTGGTTTTTCATCTGCGCGGTGAGCAGAAAATTGAACCGGTGCGTTTTGACGCCTCAAAATTTCATCGGGCGCACACGCATTTCCCGGTGGATTTTTCGGATGTGAAAGGGCAGCAGCAGGCAAAACGCGCGCTGGAGATTGCCGCCGCAGGCGGACACAATGTGCTGATGATCGGCCCGCCCGGTACGGGTAAATCCATGCTGGCCAAACGATTGCCGACGATTTTGCCTGAGATGTCGTTTGAAGAGGCCATTGAAACGACCAAGATTTATTCCATTGCGGGCATGCTGCCGGAGGATACGCCCCTGATTTGGAACCGGCCTTTCCGCGCGCCGCATCATACGCTGTCCCCGGCAAGTCTTGTCGGCGGCGGCAGCAATCCGCGTCCGGGTGAAATCTCGCTGGCGCACGGCGGCGTTTTGTTTCTGGACGAACTGCCGGAATACGGTAAAAGCGCGATGGAAGCGCTTCGCCAGCCGCTTGAGGACGGGTGCGTGACGATTACCCGTACCGCGGGCAAGGTGACCTATCCATCCGATTTTATGCTGGTCGGCGCGATGAACCCCTGCCGGTGCGGCTATTTTTCGCATCCGACAAAGCCGTGCACCTGTAAACCGGGGGACGTTCGGCGATATATCGGCAGAATCAGCGGTCCGTTGCTTGACCGCATGGATATACAGATAGAGGTCGGTCCGGTGGATTTTGAATCGCTTTCTTCCGGTTCCGAATCGGCTGAGTCCTCGGCTGCGATCCGCGAGCGGGTCAACGCGGCGCGGGATTTTGCGCGCCGGCGCTTTGCGGAGAGCGGCGCTTCGTTTCATTCAAATGCGAGTCTTAGCGGCCGCGAACTCGAGCGCGTTTGTTCGCTGCTCCCGGAAGCGCGTGAACTTTTGCGCGCGGCCTTTGACCGGCTCGGAATGTCGGCGCGCGGATATGATAAACTGCTGCGGATCAGCCGAACGATCGCCGATCTTGCAGAGCGCGAACAGGTTTCGGCCGCGCATATTTCCGAGGCGATTATGCTTCGTTCGCTGGATAAAAAATATTTCAGTTGAACGCCGAGTGTAGACTTGTGCAACTTCTATAAATCGGAGTTTTCCACATTTTCTTCTGAAAATCCGGTGGAAAATGTGGAAAACTATGAATGCTTCACTTCAAAAATGAATATTTCCCGTAAATACGGCTGTTTTTACATGCAGTTATACACATTTTCCATATTTTGTATGTGGAAAACTTTTTGTTTGAAATATGCCTGAATTTTTCGGTTTTTACACGCTGTTCAAAACGTAAAAACCAAAACCGAGATTTTGTGCAATTTATTCCTTATGCCGAAAAGAGAAAAGAACTGTGGAAAATCAAACCTATGAAATTTTAAGTAAAATACAAAATTCCGCCGACGTCCGTGCGCTGCCGGAGGATCAGATTGAACCTCTTTGTGCAGAACTGAGGCGGTTTCTGATCGAAAAGGTCACAAAAAACGGCGGGCATCTGGCCTCAAACCTTGGGGTCGTTGAGCTTTCCGTGGCCATTCATCGTGTGTTTGACCTGCCGCATGACCGCGTTATTTTTGATGTCGGACACCAGTCCTATGTTCATAAAATTCTGAGCGGCCGCCGGGATGCGTTTGATACGCTGCGCAAACCCGGCGGGCTTTCGGGTTTTGAAAAAATGAGCGAGAGCGAATACGATGCGTTCGGCACGGGGCATGCATCCACATCGCTTTCGGCCGCGCTCGGCTATGCCAAGGCGGATAAAATCACGGGGCGCGACAATTACACGATCGTGGTGCTTGGGGACGGCGCTTTTACGGGCGGGCTTGTGCATGAGGCGCTGAATAACTGCGATCCCGATCTGCGCCTGATTGTCATTCTCAATGAGAACGAAATGTCGATCTCCAAAAATATCGGCACATTTGCGCGCCACATTGCCAATATTCGTTCTTCCAAGCGGTACATCAATCTCAAAAAGAGAACGACACGGTTTGTCCGGTCGATTCCGCTGATCGGCGATTCTGTTTTTTCCGCGATGCGGGATACCAAAAAAATATTTAAAAATTCTCTGTTCGGCAGCAGCTATTTCGAGGAACTCGGTTTATTTTATCTCGGACCTGCAAACGGAAATGACTGCGACACGGTGGAATATCTGTTAAACGAAGCGAAAAACAAGGGCGAAAGCGTTGTTCTGCATCTGAAAACCAAGAAGGGCATGGGCTATGCCCCGGCGGAGGAAAATCCGAGCCGGTATCACATGGTGGGAAGCGCCTGTAAGGACAACTTTTCTCAGCACTTCGGCCGGACGCTTGTGCGCATGGCGGAGAGAGACGGGCAGATTTGCGCGATTACGGCGGCAATGGAGAGCGGCGTCGGACTGTCCGAATTTGCCAAAGCTTTTCCGGATCGCTTCTTTGACGTGGGCATTGCGGAGGGGCATGCCGTTACGTTTGCCGCCGGTTTGGCCGCGGCGAATATGAAACCCTATGTCGCGATTTATTCCTCTTTTTTGCAAAGAAGCTATGATAATATCCTGCATGATGTCGCCCTGCAGAACCTGCCGGTGCGTTTTCTGGTTGACCGCGCGGCTTTGGCCGGCGGCGACGGACCGACGCATCACGGGATTTTCGACGTTTCGTTCCTTTCGGCAATCCCGAATCTGCATATTTTTGCGCCGGCGACATTCGATTCGCTGGATCGGTTTCTTGCCGCCAGTGTAAGGGCCGCCGTTCCGCTTGCGATCCGCTATCCGAATGCCGGCGAGGATGCGCGTATCAAGGCGCGCTTTTTTGAGACAGATACGGCGGAAACCGTCGCGCATACGGACTTTTCCGACCCTGAAGAAAATAAAGCCGTGATTATTACCTATGGGGAAATCGTGACCGAGGCGATGATTGCCGCCGACCGTCTGAAAGAGCGGGGGATAGACTGCGGCGTGATTCTGCTTGAAACGCTGAAGCCTTATGCGGCGGCGGCGGACAGGATTGCCGAGATGCTTCCGTCTCATGGCGCCGCGGTTGTGTTTCTTGAGGAGGGGATCAAAAACGGCGGCGCCGGTATGCTGACGTTTGAGGCGCTCCGCCTGCGGCATCCGAAACGGATGGTCAACAAGCAGACCGCCATTCAGGCGATTGACGACAGCTTTGTCATTCAGACGCAGAATGAGCCCATCCGCAAAACGGCGAAGATCTCGGCCAACGATGTCTTGCGTACGATGGTGCATTTGCTCCCAAAGGTGAGCGATGATTCGGTTGCCGCCACGGTCGAAGCGCACAAGGATGGCCGCGATTAAGCACTGCTTCTTGACCGGAAAAAGCCGGTGTGGATACGCGCCTAAATGGGCGCCGATATGCGTATAACGCGTTTTCGCTGAAAAACCGAGGGCTTTCAGCGTCAAAAACCTCCTGCCTGGATTTTCCAAAGGCAGGAGGTCTTTTGCATATTCCGAAACAATTACAGGGATATTTCAGTTCCGCTTTTTCCCTGAATGGCGAGCGGCGCCTCTTCCAGCGAGGCAATGACCGCTTTTCTGCCGGGTTTGGCTTTGGCAAATTCGACGGCGGCCAGCACTTTCGGCAGCATACTGCCCGGCGCAAAGTGCCCCGCTTCGCAGAAAGCAAGCGCCTCTCCGACCGTCATTTTATCGAGCTTTTGTTCGTCGGGCTTGCCCCAGTTGATGGCGACCTTGTCTATTGCGGTGAGGATAAACAGATATTCCGCGTCGATCAGATCGGCGAGCTTTGCGCTGGCAAAATCCTTGTCGATAACAGCGTCAACGCCCTCATATATCCCCTCTCCGCGTTTGATGACCGGAATGCCGCCGCCCCCGCAGGCGATGACGATAAATTCATTGTCGAGCAGATTTAAGATGGAGTCTTTTTCCACAATATCCACGGGTTTCGGCGAGGGCACGACTTTGCGGTATCCGCGACCCGCATCCTCTTTGTAGACGCTGTTCGGGTTTTCGCGCATCAGGGCTTCCGCCTGTTCCTTGGTGTAGTAGGCGCCGATCGGCTTTGTGGGCGAATGAAACGCCGGGTCGGCGGGATCAACCTCCATTTGCGTGACCATCGTGGAAACATGCCAGGGCATTTCCCGGCGGCGCAGTTCTTTCAAAATGCCTTTTTGCAGGTGGTAGCCGATATAGCCCTGACTCATGGCGGTGCATTCGGGCAGCGGCATGGCGGGAATTTTGTCGCTCTCTTCGGCCGCTGTATCAAAAGCAAGGCTGATGGTGCCGACCTGCGGGCCGTTGCCGTGGCTGACGACGATTTCGTAGCCCTGCGCAATAAGTCCCACAAGCGATTCGGCCGCGCCGTCGATTTTGGACTGCTGTTCGGAGGGCGTATTGCCCAGCGCGTTGCCGCCGAGCGCAATGACGATTCGTGAGGCCATATCAGTTGGCTCCTCTCGGCACCTGTTGGGTAATACAGTGGATGTTGCCGCCGCCGAGCAGGATCTCTCGCGCGTAAATGCCCACGACTTCGCGGTCGGGGAACGCTTCTTTCAGCGTCTGGCGAGCCTTTTCATCGTTCGGGTCATCGAACATCGGGAAGATAACGCCCCCGTTTACGATATAAAAGTTTGCATACGAAGCGGCCAAACGGTCGCCGGTATTGCGGGGCAGCGTTCCCTCAATCGCATCTACGCCGCCGCTTTCCTCCTCGGTGATGAGCACCGGTTTCGGTAGCAGAAGCTTATGCACCTTGATTTTACGGCCTTTCGCGTCGGTTTCCTTTTCCAGAATTTCCAAGCATTCCTGGCAGATTTCATACTGGGGATCGTTTTTATCCTCCGTCCAGGCCAAAATCGCTTCTCCGGGCTTGACGAATGAAAAGATGTTGTCCA
>URDS01000017.1 GCA_900546635.1 uncultured Eubacteriales bacterium
TTACAAGGCGGCGCATGTCCGCCTTGTAAACGTATTTGATTTGCGATTTTCACTTCTTTTGCAGGCTGAGCCGGCCCCAGATGGACCGGCTGCAAATCTTAAAAGCAATCACTTTATCTTTTCGGCCACAATAAGCAGATCTCTGTCGCCCGTGGTCTCTTCTCTGTAATTTTCTACAGATGATTCAATACGAAAACCGTTCTTTAAAAGAAGCGCATGAACCGCATCGACATGCAGTGCGCTGTAATGAAACGGTTGTCCATACATTTCACCGGAGATTTCGCCGTCCGTTTTTCCGTGGGTAAACAGAAAATAAGCGCCTTTTTTCATCCATGAAGCCACCAAACCGTAAATTTCAGCCTGCCGGTTTTTGGCAATATACCACAGAGAATCAAACGCAACCACACCGTCATACTGCTCAGTGGGAACAAATTCAAGCAGCCCTTTCAAAATAAAACGGGCATTCGGAAGATGCAAAGAGACAGCCTTTTCAAGCATTTTTTCGGAAACGTCTATTCCCGTCACCGAAAAACCGTGATCTGAAAAATACTGCCCGATCGGATACCCTGTCCCGCAGCCGATATCCAGTATTTTGCCGCCCGGCTTTATACGCTTCGCAAAATCGACTATACAGGTATTGATCTTTGATTTACGTCTGTAGTCATGCCACTGCTCGCAAATTTTATCATAGGATTCCTGATTTATATTCATTTTTTATCTCATCACAAAACGCAAAATTTTCGGCGCATCAGCGCCAACCGCAAAAAGTCATTTTTTAGGCTGCCGCGGCGTACCGCTTTTCAATAAATTGAGCGCGCGTTCTCTGAACACCTCAAAGAAAGCGGGATCCTCCGGATACGCATCAAATGCAAGATGGGCATTTGCCGCAGCATCGATCAGCGTCTCGGCCGCAGCGCGTCCGAGCATTTTCTCGATCAGCTCGCAAAGTGCAAAATCCTGAAGCCCCTCATAAAACACCATCGCACGCAAAGACGGCCAAGCGCCGTCCGGCGACGGATAAACCGAAAAAGCATCTCCCGACGGATAGGTCAGATCCCCGGAAGTGGTCTGATAGGGATTTATCGTATATCTTGAACAACTGCTGTTGTAATAATTAAAGCCCCAATGCAAAAAACCGGACACACCGTGCCTGTACAGTTGCAGACCGAGAATCCGCGTTCTTGCCGAAGGCATGGCCAGAAAGCGATTGCTGACCTTTTCATGCTGCGCGCAGCAGTAATACGCCCACAGGGTTTTCGGCCTTTTCCGCAAAAACGG
Organism: uncultured Eubacteriales bacterium; assembly: GCA_900546635.1. Classification (GTDB taxonomy): domain Bacteria; phylum Bacillota; class Clostridia; order Oscillospirales; family CAG-272; genus UMGS902. The sequence continues at coordinate 1,279 of URDS01000017.1, forward strand.
TTCGATATGGTTTGTCGAAACCACGGGAATATCAATCAGACCGTTTTCATAAAAAGCATAGTCCGAAACCGCCTCAATATGCCGAAGTCCATCAAACATCCCCGCCAAAGCCTCGTGCGCCGCACGATAGCGGTCAAGCTCATTTAAGGACGGCTCGTCGCTGATATGGTAGAATGTGTTTTCAAATATGCCCGCCCGCCGCAAAAACGCACAAATCTGCCCGGAAAAATCGGACAGGAAATCTCGATACCGCTCCGAATCCGCATTGATATGCCATCCGAATATTTTTTCAAGCGCACCGTTTCGGCGGCACCATATGTTCGGCGTATACTCCGCGCCCCATTGCGAAAACAACTGCGGCAACTCAAAATACCGGATGCCGGAGCGCTTTGCCAGCGCGACATAACGCTCTGCTTTGGAAAAATCAAAGGAATAACCGTTTTCATCCGCTGCGATATTTGTGAGTTGAACATTCGGCCGCTCGGTAAACTGCGCCGTATCGAGCGGCGGCGTAATCAGCGGCAGCATGAGCATATTGACGCCGGTATCGGCGGCCGCCTGTATATAACGCGCAATCAGCGCCCAATGCGCCTCGCTGAACACCGGCACGTGATGCGCCTGTGCGATGCAGTCCAAATGAATCCACTGCGTATAAATCAGCGTTGGTTTCGGAAGAACCAAATCCAAAACAGAGAGCGAAAGCGTTTTGCAAAACGACTGAAACGGTATGCCAGAGCGCGGATCCAGCGCGTGAAAAACGACTTCAATCGTATAGGTCCCCGGCGCCGTCGCCTCTGGCACATCCACGAAAATCCAAATGGCGCAAGACATTCCCCCGGCGACCTTTACCATCCCGCCGCTCTGCTCGACGGGAACCAGAATATCCGGCATCAGTCCCGGCTCTTTCGTGATATAGCCGTTATCCTGTGTGCGGGCATACGCCGGCATATCCATGACCGCGTTACGGACAGTGTATACCCGTATACAGTCTTTCAGCGCCGAACGAACCTCTACCGAAAAGCATCCCTCTCCGCAAAAAGCGATTTGATACGAAAAGCGTTCGCTGCGCAGCACCTCAGCCGACGAAAGCTCGCGGCAGCGCTCAATCCGATCGGTAAGCCGAATTTTATAAAGCGAAGAAAGCTGTTTAAAAAGCATGTCCATGAATCACTGCCTCCCCGATATTTACAGCCGAAAATTTCATTTTTACGCAGTATGCCCCAAAGAATGCGCGGCAGAAAAAATCAAAGAAATTTTCTGCCGCTCGCGACTGTTATTTCAAAAATTCCGGCAAAAACGCCGCGTCCGTATGGTCGGTAATATACGATTTCATCGTATCAAACGTAAAGGTTCCCCAGTTATTCGCGCCGTGTTCTTTGGCCAGCGCCTCCGTGTAATCCTCCATCAAGTACAGCCGCACATCATACCGCACATGCAGTCCCTGAGAATCTTTTTTCGAGGTGTCGGTCTTATAATGGCTGATAACCGGATTGACCAGCGCGTTTTCAATATGGATCACGCCGTCGGCGTCCCGGACAATATCAAAAGTCAAAATTTCTCCGACCATGTTTTTTCCGTACAGCATGGTCGAACACAGATTGCCAAGCGAATAGGCGACCAGCGTTTTGTTCCCGCTCTCACCGGTCAGGTACTCCACGCCGCCGACGACATGCGGATGATGCCCTAAAACAACGTCCACGCCGAGATCGGCGCAAAGCGAAGCGTATTTGGACTGCTCGGAGGTCACGCCGAACTCATCCTCCGTCCCCCAATGGAAAGACACAATCACCACATCGGCCTGCTGCTTGGCAAGCCCGACCTGTCTTGTAATATCCTTTGTATCCGCATAGGGAATCAAATATTCGCTTGACGCGGGCAGATCATTCACATGCCCGTAATTTACAAGCGTGGTATAACCGAGAAACGCAATTTTAACGCCTGACTGCTCCACAATCCGAATGGTATCGTAATCTTTCTTGGTATACCCGCCGATCATCGTGACCGGCAGAGAATTGAAGTATTCGATGGTGTTGATATACCCCGCAGCGCCCTTATCCAGCATATGATTGTTGGCAATATTGAAGACATCAAAGCCGGTATCCATCAGGGCTTCGACCATCTCTTTCGGCGCATTGAAATTCGGATAGCCCGAAATACCGAGGTCTGCGCCGCCGACCGGCGATTCCTGATTGATAAAAGCAATGTCCGCAGACGAGATCAAATCCCGAATGCCGGAGAAAACCGCCGAAAAATCATATTTCTGCGCGTCCTGCGCGAGCGCCGCGCCAGTCGCCACTACCGAATCATGCGGAATGTTATCTCCCGCCGCGGCAAAACGGATGCGTGTCTCTCCGACGGGCGAAACCAAAGAAGTATCCTCCGTGTTCAGCGTAACGGGTTCAAGCGTCGCTTCGGTCGTTACCGAGCTTTTTCCCGATTCCGACACAGGCGGCTTTGGTTTTTGGCCGCATGAGAAAAACGAAAAACAAAATAAAATGCCAAGCGCAATACAAATGATTCTCTTCATAATACCTTTATTCCTTTTATTTTGGGGGAATGTTTTTATTTTAGCATATGCAAAATACTTTTTCAACTATTTTTGGATTCTTACACCGGATTTACAACTTTCGACGCCCCGGAATGCTAAAATTGAGAAAAACACGGAGGTTAAAACATGATACACAAAAATACCCGTGTCGTCTCCGAAAGCAGCGGAGATATACTCCGCGCCACGATTTTGGGAGAAATCGACCATCACGGCGCGGCGGGGCTCAGAGACGAACTGGACGAACTGATCTGCGCATCCCGCCCTAAAAAAGTGGAGCTTGACCTGTCAAAAGTAGATTTTATGGACAGTTCGGGACTTGGAATCATCATGGGACGTCATGCCACAGCCGGAAAAATCGGCGCAAAGCTGGTACTCAAAAATCCTGCGCCCCGCGTCGCAAGAATTATCGAGCTTTCCGGCTTGAACCGCATGATTCCTATTGAATATCAAAACGGCGGAGGTTCAGACAATGAGAAATAAATGTACAAACAAGCTGTCCGTAACGCTGCCCGCGCTTTCGGTCAACGAAAGCGCGGCTCGCGCAATTGTCAGCGCTTTCTGCGCGCAGCTCAATCCGACCATCGAAGAACTGGCGGACATCAAATGTTCGGTTTCCGAGGCGGTCACCAACTGCATTGTGCACGCATACCGCGATAAACCGGGTGAAATTTACATAACGGTCAAAATTTTTGATACGCGTAAAATTCAGATTGAGATAAAGGACAAGGGCTGCGGCATTGAGGATACTGAGCTTGTAAAGACCCCGCTGTATACCACCGATCAAACCGGCGAGCGAAGCGGAATGGGCTTTGCGGTCATGGAAAGCTTTATGGACAGGCTGACCCTGCGCTCGGTGCTCGGAAAATATACCAAGGTCACGCTTACCAAAACGCTGTCTCCCCTTGAAATTGATTGATGGAAATCGAAACCAATACGAAATATTCCGAAAATGCCGCGCTGATTCAAAGATCCCAAGCTGGGGACGAACATGCCACCGAGGAACTCATTCGCCTGAATATCGGGCTTGTGCAAAGCATCGCGCATAAATTCGGCGGCAGAGGAACCGATTTTGAAGATCTGATGCAGATCGGCACCATCGGTATGCTGAAAGCGATCAAAAGCTTTGATCTTTCACGCGGATGCGTATTTTCCACCTATGCGGTGCCGCTGATTTTCGGAGAAATCCGGCGTTTTTTACGGGACGACGGGCTGATTAAGGTATGCAGGCCTCAAAAAAAACTGGGCGCGCTACTGATGCACGCCAAAGAGCAGTACACTGCCGAAAACGGAACGCCGCCGCGAATCGACGATATCGCCAAAGCCTGCGGCGTTTCCCCGGAAGAAGCGGCCGCGGCGCTCTGCGCGGTGTCGCCCGCCATGTCTCTGTCTGAACCGGTCTTCGGAGAAGAAGAAAGCTTCACACTGGAAAGCACGCTCTCCTCGCAGGATGAGCAGGAAAAAATGCTGGAAAAGCTCTCTCTGGCCGAAGCGCTGTCCAAGCTGCCTGAGCTTTGGCGCAAAATCGTCATTCTGCGCTATTACCGAGACCTTTCGCAGCAATCCACCGCGGAAATTCTCGGTCTGTCACAGGTTAAAATTTCACGCGAAGAAAAAAAACTGATGGAGTTTTTAAGACGTGAATTGTCCTCCTAAAATATACCTTGCACCTATTGTTTTTTCGGGGCGGCGCCGTCCGCCCTTTTTTGCGCCTGCATTTTACATGACAGACGCGAAAATCGCACAGACAAAACGTTATCGTATCCAAAGGGGGGAAAAACCATGGCAAAATATACATGTACGCTGAAAGGAAATCATCACGCGCTTTTGAGTCAAATTGAAAGGGACATTTTAAACGGCAGCGTTTCGGCAAGCTATGAGGACGGCTGTGACTGGACGGTCGGCGACACGCAAATCGCCATGCGGGTATATGAGCGGTACAGCTTTGCCGGCGGCAACCGTGTGAGCTTAAGCCTCACGCTGGCCGGCGGACAGGACGGCACGCTTCGGCTTTGCGCCGTTACATCGGGGGGCAGTCAGGCTGTGCTCTGGAAAATAAACACGTTCGGCGAGGAAACTTTTCTCGACTGCCTGCGCGAGACAGTTGAAGCCTACAAGCGCGGCGCGGCGGAATAGACCGCGCATAGGATACGCTCCAAAAATTGAAATCACCTTTTAAAAAACGCGAAAAGACAGTATCCCAAAGAACAAATTGACAGTTGCTTTTGGAATACCGACAAAACAGCGTGTCCTGCAAAACTTTCGGGACACGCTGTTTTTGTGCATTTGTTATACAGCACGCTGCCGATACAATAATTTACGGCACGGCTGTAAAAAAGCCGCCGGAAACCATCTTTTGCAAAAAATGCCCCGACAAAGCCATATGTCATGATGACTTTGCCGGGACGCTTTTTATTTGCGACAGAATTGTTTACGGCCGCTATCCCTTTTGTTTTCCGAAGTATTGTTCATACATTTCGATTCACTCCGCCTTGCCGTCCCTGTGAACCATACAAAAGATTTCCGCCAACATCATCATTCCCGGACAGATTGTTTTTTCCGGCTCCGGGAATCGCCCGATTCGGTCTGGTAAAATCAAAACGCCGTTATGATGTTAAAGGCGCACATGGCGATGATAAACACAAGCGCCCCTTGATAGAAAAGCCGCACGGTTCGCTCCCGCAGCTTACCCGCCAGCATACGGCCGAGCACACCGCCAAGCACCCCCGCCGCACAGGCGGCCGCCAAAAACGGCGCATCAAAAATTTCACTTGCGTTCGACGCAAACGCCGCCGTCAAAATCGCAGCCCCCTGAGAGCAAAGAATAACAAACAGGGAATACAACGCGGCTCTCTTATACGGCATACGGTAATACACGGTAAGCGCCAGCATATTCAAAGGGCCGCCGCCGATCCCCAAAAACGCAGCGGCAATCCCCAAAATAAAACCGATCGGCAATCCGCCTGCCGCGCCGCGCTTAGGCTGATCCAACGCGGGCTTTCGGCTCAAAAAGCCGAAAACCAGAACAATCACCATAAGGATAAGCAAAATACCGTTTTGCACACATTTGACCAAATCTCCGTTTGATGCAAGGCGTTCCGAAACAAACGAAAAGAGCACTTTGCCGAGCAAGCCGCCGAATACGGCGCCAACCGCCAGCCAAGCGGCATATTTCAGTTGAAAATCCTCCGCTCTGCGTTCATCACGCTTTAAATAATGCTTTGCAACGCTGAACAAGGACATAAAAAACACGGCAAAAGAGGAGATAAGGCTGACTTTTGCCATACCAAGCGGCAGCACGGCGTCCAGAACCGGCTTGATGATAACGCCGCCGCCGATCCCGCTGACCGCGCCGAGCAATGTGCTGCCAAGGCAAACCAATATACAAATCAAAATCATACGCGCTGCCCCCGAATCCGCTCTGCGAGCACAGTCATGCGGTCAAATCGCGCGTCAAAAAACATCCGATAACTCTCGCAAAAACGATTTTCTCCGGGATTGCCGTCTGAAAACGGTTCCCTGTCCCGCCGGCATCCGCCGCGGCAGAATGTGCGCCATTTGCAGGACCGGCACCCGTCAGGGAGCGGATAAGACGCTTTCCGAAACGCCAGCGCCCTCGGAGAATCAGCCATACGCGCGAGCGAAGTCTCGTTTACATTTCCAAGCCGCCATTCGTCGAGTGCGTAAAAGTCGCAAGGATACACGCTTCCGTCCGCCTCAATCAAAAAATACAATCCGCATCTGCCCGCCATTCCGCAATGCTCAGGCGCGTAACCGAGCAGCATTCCGATATAATTGTCAAAACGCCGCTCGCTGACGGGACGACCGGAGTAAAAAGCCGACTCATAGAAATCGAAACTTTCGATCAGAAACCGCCCGTACGCTTCCGCTTCAAGCGAAAAACTTTCCATTTTCCCCTCAAATCCGTCTATGCAGGGGATAAACTGCAAATGTCCGTAAGGCGCCAGCGCTTTCCATACCTTTTGCGTATGCTCGACCGTCCGCGCCGTCACCACGCATAGAATATTAAAATCCACCTTATGCTTTTTGAGCAGTTCGATCCCCGAAAGAACGCGGTCATAACTGCCCATTCCATTGACGTCGACCCGCGCGGCGTCATGCGTTTCCCGGTCGCCGTCAAGCGAAACACCAAGCAAAAAACGGTGTTTTGCGAACAGGGCGCACAGCGCGTCCGACAAATGGCAGGCATTCGTCTGAAGCGCATAGGAAACAGACAATCCGCGCACGTTATACTCGTTCACAAGGCTGACAAAAGCTTCGTAAAATTCAAGTCCCGCAAGCGTCGGCTCCCCGCCCTGAAAAGCGAACGTAATCGAATTATCCGCATAAATGAACGCGCGGCGCACGAGCGCGCGCATCGTCTGCGGCGTCATCATGCCGCAAAACGCCTGCTCGCGGTGCGATGTCACATCCGAATAAAAGCAATATCGGCATCTCAAATCGCAGGCGGAGGAGGCGGGTTTAATCATCATACTCAAAGGCGGCATAGGCAGTCCTTTCACATAACATCATTACTACTGCACGGCGGGATTACGTCCGGTCGTCATGCACGGCAAAATCGGCGAGGCGCTCCATGCGTACGCCGGGATCTTCCGCGATATATGCATCGTCAAACCAATACCCCTTCGGGTGCACTTTGGTTCGATACCGATGATGCGGCGCGGGAATCGGATCGGCCGCGCGAAGCATTGCGGACGCAAGACAGGCGAGCATATCGGCCTTGATCGGCAGACAATCCGGTTCGTCCCAAAGATTATAAAGCTCCGCGGGATCTTCTTTGAGATTATACAAATAGCCCGTTCCCATCATATCAAGCTGAATTTTATAATCCCCCTTGCGCGCCATGCGCGTCTGCCCGGACTGCGTATGAGAGCCCATGCAGACAAACGTCTTTTTATCCTCGGAAAGCGTGCGGTCGTCCACCGGCGTCAGATGATCGCGGTCGTTCCAATACAATCCCCCAAACCCGAACTCAGAATACCCGACATCAAACTCACCGGGCGGGCACGCTCCGCCGCAAAGAAGCGGCAAAAGACTGCGCCCCTGGGATCCAAACGGAATTTCCGTGTCCAGCAGGTCACATACCGTCGGCAGAATGTCCACCAAATTCACACACGCCTCGTCATTTACGACTTTTCGTGCGATGCCCGGCCCCTGCCAGGCCATTGTCACGCGGGTCAACACTTCCGGAAGTCCTACGCCCTTGCGCAAAAGTCCGTACTCACCCGCAAATTCTCCGTGATCGGAAAGAAAAACGACAATCGTATTCTCGCGGAGCCCGCGCGTTTCCAGTCCCTCGATAAAGCGCTTAAACTGATCGTCAATCAGCCGCAGCATCCCGTGATAGTTCGATCGTGTCCGCTGAATACGCGCTTCGATCTCCGCACCCATGGCCGTTTCCCATCCGGCGCGCTCCCATTCAAAAAACGGCCCTTTCGCCGGCAGCATGTCTGCCCCGGCCGCAAGCGGCGGCAGAGACTCCGGCGGGAACATGTCAAAATACGGTTCGGGAACCTGACAGGGGTTGTGCGGTTCGGCAAAGGACAGCCAGATGAAAAAGGGCTGTTTCCCGGCGTGTTCATCTATAAACTTGAATGCTGAACTCACATTTTTATACGGATGCTGCGCCATGACGCCGCCGGGAGAGGGAATATGACTCTCATTGTGCTTTGTGCGATTTAAAAATTCGGCAAACGCAATATCCGCCTCATCTGCATCCGCGCCGGGTTTTCCGCCGAGATGCCCGGTGCACGCATGAAAATCAAAATCCTTCGGACTGCGGTACGTATGGTTTTTGCCGCACAACGCCGTTGTATATCCGCACCGTTTGAGCACATCGAGCAAATCTTCTCCATACAGCGCATCGTCCACATTATGATTGGTCCGCACGGTATGACAAGACGGGTACCGACCCGTAAACATACTGACGCGCGCGGGTACGCAGCAGGGATTCGGCGTATACGCCCGCCGAAAATCCATACCCTCCGCTGCCCATTTATCCAAAAAGGGCATCGTATCCAGCGCATACCCCAGCCCCGCGCGCAGATCGGCACGGTGCTGATCGGTCATGACAATCACGATGTTCGGTTGCATCTGCATGTTTCCCCCTGTAAAAATAATACAATTTTATTGTATCAAATCCCCCTCCTCTTTTCAAGTCTAAAATCAATGCCGCCGTGTGCCAAGAATGTTTTTCCCGGCGCTTTTTATGAATTTGCAGATGTATTTGTACAGTTAAGCAAAATAAACGCTTGATTTTACAACAATATTATGGTAAAATGATAGAAATTGAAAATTTCGGAGGCGCCATAATGAGTGACAAACTGCCCTACAAATATTATAAAGTTGAAAAATTCGGTTCTATCAAAGAAATGATGGAACTCGCGGTCAAAGAAGCGGGTGATAAAACTGCATTTAAATTCCGAAAGGACGGCAAAGTTGTCGATGTTTCCTACCGCGATTTCTACGCCGATACCATGGCGCTCGGTACGGCGCTCGCTTCCCTCGGCTTTGGTGACCGGCATATCGCGATGCTGGGTGAAAACTCCTATAACTGGATCACCGTATATTTGACGGTTCTGAAATCCAGCGGCGTTTATGTTCCGATTGACAAGGAACTGCCTTTCTGCGATATTTTGAATATCATCAACGACAGTGACAGTGAGGTCGTCTTTTATACCAAGCGCTATGAAAACGATTTGATGGAAAACGCCGCGAAAATGCCGCAGGTCAAACAGTTTATCGGCATTGACCGCGAGGAGGATTTCGGGAATTTTCTCAGTTTTGAGGCGCTGAAAGCGAAAGGGGCCGAACTGTACGAGGACGGCGACGAAACCTATGCTTCCATGACCAGTGACCCGAACGCCCTGAAAATGCTGGTGTACACCTCGGGCACGACCGGTATGCAAAAAGGCGTTATGCTGAGCGAACACAATCTTGTTTCCAGCGTATACTACGGACTGCATGTCTCAACCGTATACAGCCGCTCCCTTTCCGTGCTTCCCTACAATCATACGTACGAAGCCGTTTCCGGTCTTTTGGTTTCCCTGCACAAACACGCTACCATTTGCATCAACGAAAGTCTGAAAGTGGTTTTGAAGAATTTGCAGGAATATAAGCCGGATTATGTGTATCTCGTACCGGCTTTTGCCGAAGTCTTCTACAAAAAAATTCTGACCAACGCGCGTCAGAGCGGCAAAGATGAAATGCTGTTCAAGATGATTAAAATGAGTAATAAAATGCGCAAGGTCGGCATCGATATGCGAAAGACGTTTTTTGCCTCGGTACACAAAGCATTCGGCGGCAATCTTCGTAAAATCGTGTGCGGCGGTTCCCCGCTACGTCCGGAACTCGGAGAGTTTTTTGACGGTATCGGTATTTCCCTGATTAACGGCTACGGCATTACCGAATGTTCTCCGCTTGTCAGCGCCAATCACGACGCGTTCAATGACTGGAATACCGTAGGCATCCCGCTGCCCTGCTGTCAGATCAAATTTGAAAACATCACGCCGGACGGCGACGGTGAAATCTGCGTAAAAGGCGACGTTGTTATGCTGGGGTATTACAAACAGCCCGAACTGACCGCCGAATGCCTGCGCGACGGCTGGTTCTATACCGGAGACTACGGCCGGATGAACGAGCACGGGCAGCTGTATATCACAGGACGTAAGAAAAACCTGATCGTCCTTACAAACGGCAAAAATGTATTCCCCGAAGAAATTGAAAATTATATCGCCGCGATTCCCTATGTCGCGGAGGTTGTTGTATACGGCCTGAAAAACGAGCACGGTCTTGAAGATTCGCTCTGCGCCGAAGTCTTTTTGTCCGAAGAAAAAATTGCGGAACTGGGCATTGAAAACCCGGTCGAACGCATCCGGGCGGATATTGCAAAAGCCGTAGAACCGCTGCCCCACTATAAACACATTGCCAAAGTTAAGGTGCGCGACGCCGAATTTGAAAAAACAACGACAAATAAAATCAGAAGAAACAAAATCGTCAAAGACTGACTTCTTTAGAAAAATCCGCCGTACGGCGGATTTTTCTAAAGAGAAAAAACGGTCTGCATACCGCTGACTACCATTCTTCATATAAAGCAAAGACACAAAGGAGTGCTTTATGACCAACCTGTTCATCCGACTCTTTATCAAAGATTACACACATACCGAAAAACCGGCTGTGCGTACAGCATTCGGACGGCTTTCCGGCATTGTCGGCATTTTATGCAATCTGCTATTGTTCGGCGGAAAAATCATTGTCGGAACGCTTTCCGGCAGCGTCGCCATCACAGCGGACGCTGTAAACAACCTGTCTGACGCTTCCTCCAGCATCATCAGCCTCCTCGGTTTCAAAATGGCAGAAAAACCGGCGGACGCAGATCATCCTTACGGACATGCGCGCTACGAATATCTGTCCGGTCTGATGGTCGCGGTTTTGGTTCTGCTGATCGGCGTGGAACTCCTAAAAGGCAGCATTGACAAAATACTGCATCCGGCGCCTGTGGAATTCAGTTGGCCGGTTGTTGCCGTGCTGATCGCTTCCATTTTGATAAAGCTGTGGATGGCGCTCTTTAACAAAACGCTGGGAAAAAAGATTGACTCCCAAACGCTTGCCGCGACCGCCGCTGACAGCCGCAATGATGTCATTTCCACGTCGGCCGTGCTGATCGCCGCACTGATTTCCCACTTCACAAATCTGGAACTCGACGGCTACATGGGTACGGCAGTGGCCGCCTTTATCCTCTACAGCGGATTCGGACTGATTCGCGAAACGCTGAATCCGATTCTCGGCAAACCGCCGAAACCCGAATTTGTAGAAACAATCCGGCAGAAAATCATGTGTTATCCCGGCGTACTCGGCACGCATGACCTGATTGTGCATGATTACGGCCCCGGCTGCCAATTTGCCAGCGTACATGTGGAGGTCGCGGCAGAAGCCGACGTTATTGCCAGTCACGATGTTATCGACAACATTGAACGCGAAATACGGGACGAACTCGGTCTGCATCTGGTTGTTCATATGGATCCGATCGTCACGGCAGACCCGGAAGTCAACGATCTTCGGAAATGGCTGTCCGATGCGGTCAAAGCTATCAACCCCGCCCTCTCCATCCATGACTTGCGTGTCGTTCCCGGAACGACACACACAAATCTCGTATTCGACTGCGTTGTTCCGCATGATTTGACCATGAGCAAAACGGCGCTCTGCGAAAAAATCACCACGCTCGCGCGTGAACGCGATCCGTCTTTCTTCTGCGTCATCACAATAGACGACAGCTTTGCACCGATTCCGCACTGAATCTGTTTTATAATAAATATCCACTCGCATAGCGGGTGGTACAGCTTGTTGAAAGCGGGGACATCCCCGCTTTTATTTTTATTTTCAATAATACAAAAATGTACTGGCAGCTTTGCGCTGAATGTCAGAGCTATAGGTAACATAATCATCATACTCATATGTCTCTACTTTTACAAAATAATGCGGCGACACCTGACGTATATGCACCATCATAGAACTATTCACTGTTTCATCTACATTCATATTTTTTTCAAACATAGAAGACAAGATTGAGAAAAAATCGTTGTGATAAATATAAAATTCATATGTGCCGGAAGAAAGTTGCGTAAAAACCAAATTATACTCATCATATTCCGGCCAGCTTCCGTATTCCGCTCTCATTATCACCGGGAAAAGCTGCAACGCCATTTCTTTCGCAAAATACTCAATCGGCTCCTCCGAATAATACAGCACATCATAACCAATCATACGATATACGGTAGGCATATTATCCCTATGCCACTGTTTCCCGTAAAACACACCGTCCTCTTCCCACCATTTCGGTGGTATTCCGTTCCCGATCCATGCCGTAAATTCCGGATTTTCCGGCACAGTCCCCCCTTCTTTCAATGGCCGAATCTCGCGAATTTTTCCTGTACATCTTTTTTGATATACGTCAAAAGGCCACTCCTGAATTGGAGGCCCCCAATATATAACATTTCCCTGCTCATCTAACACCAAATGACCATCATCGTCAAATTTGATTAACCCGTTTTCATGACAATAACCGCCGGTTCCGTATGTATATTTGCGCCATTCACCATTTTTATGCCGATAAAGAATCTCTTCATGCATCAAATCCACCTGATCAAACAGCGCTTCCTCCGCTGTTGCATATTCAATCAGGCAAGTGCCTGCAAAACTTCGATTATCAAAATCAAACAATACAATCGGAGGCAAAACCGATTCAACCGGACATTCCCATGTATAGGTACTGCCATCTTCATATGTGAAAAGCACACCCGTATACCCGCCCGCCTCATTTTGCAAAAGCTCATATGCCGGCGGCTTTTCTTCAGCCCCCGCCATGCAAATCGGAACATCGGTATTTTCCGAACTCACAGTTGTCATCTCCGATTCGGTTGTTACAGACACAGATTCTGCTTTCGTCGTTTCGGGCGTTTTTGTGGTATTTTCGGGTTCTGTTGAGACTGTGCTTGTTTCATCGGTTGATTCAGGGGTTGATAATTCAGGCACGGATGTATCGGTTGACGAAGTTCCCTGTATTTCCGCTGGTTCACCGGTACAAGATGCAAAACTCAAACATGCCAAAACAAACAACAAAACTGAAAATCGTTTAAACCGTTTCATATCTTATCCCCCTGACAATTTTTCATAACATTAAACGACTTTGAAGTTATACACACTTAATTTTGAAAATTTTCCGTATATATTTCCGGCATATAATTTTCAAAATCCATAAAAGGAACTTCAAGCTCAGCCTGCTTAATCTCAAAATTCGTACCCGATAAATATGTAACCAAAATATGTGTATTATCCAAAAATTTTACTTCCCGCAGCGCGTCGGACGGATTGGCCGTTTCGGAGAAATCCAAATTCGCGAAATAGGAATACCCATCACGGTTAAAAACATTAAAAATATGCAGTTGCCGTGTACCGTCCTCCTGCGGTACGCAGGCAACGGCAGCATACGGTGCTTTTACAGTATACGGGCATTCAAATTCCGCACTGATAAACCCGGTACTGTTGTCAAAATACCAAGCGTACCACAGCCCACTTCCAACTCCGCGCGAAACAGAGAGAATCTGTTTGGTTTCCTCCGTGATATTTACCTCGCGCCATCCATCATATAACCGGCTGAAAAGCCGATTCCCGTCGCTGTCCCAAAAAGTTACCGCTACCTGTTGACCGTCACTTGTGCTGTTTACGGCGTACTGCACCCCGGCAGCCGTACCGGTGTATGAATACCGCCAATCAAGGTTCCCCGACTCCGCCGCAGACTTGTTCAAATCCGCAGGAGACTTTCCGTTGTTTTCCACACTGGACAAAGACTCCGTGGATAGTGCGCCGCTTTCCGCCGTATCGGGCATATCTGATTTCCCCGGTATTTTGTTATCCTCGACACAGGATATAAAAAACAAACCGCACACCAAAATTACAGTCAACGTCCGAAAAGCCGCATTGGCTATCTGCATCATGTCCGAATCGCTCCTTTATTCTATAAACTTTGTTTGAAACCGGTTTACTGCATTTTCCGATTCCGATACTATGCCGGGAAACGTATAAAACAAACGCTGTCCGTTTGATCATTTTGTGCTTGCGGACACGCTATATTGACGGCGACAACATCTGTATCAATAAATTCAGCATACGTTCCCGAAAATTCCCATCCGTCCGAGGCCAGTTCATCTGCCGAATAGCACTGCACCGCCGCGCGCGTAAAATCCAATAAATACAACTTATTTTCGCATATAACGGCCGCTAATGTATACTCGTTGTTAAAATAAATCGGCGCTTCGTCAAAATAATACGGCCAATTACGGCTGGAAAGACGATCTGCACTTTCATGTATCCAAGCACCCCAATTCAATGCGTCAACGTTTTCAAAGTAAATCTGTTTTTCGGTGTAAATATTCCGAAATGTTCCGCCCGCGTCATCGGACGAAAGCGCATAAACACCGCTTATGATTTCTCCTTTTTCAGGCTCTGTCTCAAAGAAATCAAAGCGCTTCCATGCGCCGTCACGATAACAAAAATCTACCGTTAATTTTAAAATCTCAACCTTTCCCTCGGGACGGCAAACCGGACAAATTCGTATCGTGTCATTGTCCAACCACAAAATCACCTCTTCATCAAATGAAGCAATATACTTTCCGAAATAACTTTTTTCAAATAACAATTCCGATTCGCCGCTTTGCACATCATATACATAATAAGAGGCGTCCGCCGCGCCGACTGCGTTTGATTGTTGATAGATCACTTTTTGTCCGTCTGGCGACGGCAAAGGCGCGAAAGCATACTTATAAGTTTTTTCCGCATCCGGACGAACTTGCAATGCTTGCTGCATGGCCTGCAAGCTATCCGTATATCGTACGGAACCATCCTGCTCGCCAAACAGAAAGCGCCACGTTTTTGCCTCCAAATCATATTGAATAACATCCGCAATATTCATGCCTTGACTGTGATAATTCAGTTCCAAGTAAACATACCGATCGGATACGGCGGAAATTTGGATATGAAAACCATCCGTGTTCCATCCCCACGATACCGTTCTGAAAAACAACTGCGATGCGGTATAATAATCCGCCTGCATATCCGAGTCAAACCGTTTTTGCCGTCCATCGGTATAATAGGCAAGCACAACCGAGTCCTTTTCGCCGCCTATCTCTACTTCTATTTTCTCCTCTTTCCGATACAGTGCGGAAAATTCATCCGCTTCCCATACAAAGCATTCCGCATTCTCTGTATCTGCATTTCCCTGAAACACACCGCCGGGGCGCACACTGCACCGCTCCCAAGAGAAATGATTTCCCGGCGCCAATGCCCCAAGTCTATTGCTGAGAGACGGCCAATCCGTGATTGCCGCATTGTCCGGATTCGATATTGCTGCGCTTGAAGGCTGTCCTTGAATTTCACCGACACAAGATGCAAAACTTAAACTTGACAAAATAAGCAGTACGACTGCAAATATTTTGAATTGCTTCATTTGATCGCCCTTTCTTGATTTTTTAAATTCAAATATGCGGTGAGAGGAACAGCGTTGATTCACGCCTTAATATCCGCAATATTTAACGAGCGTTTTCAGGAAAAAACAAATTCTCTATAGTCGGCCAAAGCATATGCGCAGAATAAAACAGATCGCTTTCTTTCGATAAAAACCAATGATTATACGTATTGATTTTCATATAGTAGTGTTCGTCCAAAACAACGACAACCGACGGCTCATAATCATCGTTGAAATAACAGATATAGCCGTTTTTTGTAAAACATTCTTTGAAATCAAGAATTTGTTTTACCATCGCCTCGTCAATCGGCGTCTCTGAATAGTAAAGCGTATCCAAACCTTCAAAACACAAATACTCTTTCCACTCGCCGCTCTCACCCGTTTCCGGATCTATATCGGAACGTCCGTACACATTTCCGTCTTCGTTCATATACCAAGCTGTAGGATACCGCGTAACTACCGTCTTATACTTCCATTCGACCGGCACCGTTTGGGTTCCGAGGGCCGGCAGCACACGCCGCACCGGAATGCAGCTGTTTTTCATAGCAGCGGCCAATGAAATAAAGTTATGGTAGTACGTAATACAAAGCTGCGGATCTCCGTTTTCCGAATTTTCCCGACATACGGTGAAATATTCTTTTGAATCATTTGCACGCGCCTGCAGAAAATCGTCCGAAACGATTTCTGCAGAACCGCCCGTATAAGAAATATACCGTTGATTTTCATGCCGGTATAGAATCGATTTCTGATTTAAATCTACCCAATCAAACCGCCGTTCACCGTCTTCCGCCGCATATTCAATCACGCAAGCGGCGCGCTGCCCGCTCAAATGCACTGCAGGCGGCAACGTCAGAGGCGCCGGACTCTCCCATATGTAGGTGCTGCCGTCCGCCAAAACAAACCGCGCTCCCGTGTATTCGCCGGCTGTATTTTGCAGGAAAGTATAGGTCGGTGTCTTTTCTGCATTTTGTACCGGCAAATCCGGCGGGGTTTCGGCGGCATCCGGCACGCCTGTCGATAAATCATAATAATAAGCAATGCGAATCTGCGGCAGTCCGATCTCCGGATCCACGCTGCATACCGAAAAAGTCCCCTGTTTATGTTCCGCCTCGATATTTACATGACCGGATGGTTCACAACCGTGCATGGTCGAAGAATACCGTACGCTCCCGACCGTATACGGCAACAGCAGTTGATTTTTATGCCGGTACAGTATGGATTTTTCATTCAAATCAATCCAGTCAAACCGCCACTCGTCCTCGCCGATATAATATTCAATAAAGCCGGTCAATTGCGCGTTTATATCAACAAGCATCGGAAGCTTGGATCGGACAGGGCATTCCCAGGTATAAGTATCGCTGCCTTCAAGGGTAAAACGAACGCCCGTATATTCGCCTGCATCATTTTGCAAAATCTCGTACACCGGCGGTTCTTCTGCAGCGGGCTCGGTAATCGAAACATCGGTAGTCGCCGACTCTGTTGAGAAAAGACTTGTTTCTTTGGTTAATTCAGGCACGGATGTATCGGTTGACAAAGTACTCTGCGTTTGTACCGGCTCACCGATACAAGATGCAAAACTCAAACCTGCTAAAATGAGCAACATGACTGCAATCATTCTAAACTGTTTCATACCCAATTCTCCCTTAAATGAATTTCAGGCAGCAACAATGCAACTATCCATTTTGCAAAGCAAAATATTGTATAGGAAAATACATCACTCTGCAATCATTTCAATTGTTTCAGCACATTACAACAAAATAAAATAAATATATTCATCAAAAATCGTCACTTTGTCTATCAGAACAATTATATAACGATTTTTTAATTTTGTCAAGATTTTCTTCTTTTTTCGACAGTCCGGTTTCTGTTTTAAATTTTTTATCGTTCTCCATTGCGCAATGCCCGAATTTGTCGTATAATAGCCAAAGCGCGACCATGCGACACCACTTTCCTTGGAGGCTTGTTTTATGAATTTCAAAGAGGGACTGCGCGGCGGTTTGCCGATCGGTCTCGGATATTTTTCCGTTTCACTCGCATTCGGCGTTCTGGCGTCGCAGAGCGGATGCACGCTCTTGGAAGCCGTTCTGATTTCCATGACCAATCTGACCTCCGCCGGTCAATTTGCCGGCCTTTCGGTCATCGCCGCGTCGGGAACTCTGATCGAGATGGCGCTGACACAGTTGGTTGTCAACGCGCGCTATGCGCTGATGAGCATCGCGCTTTCGCAAAAATTACATAAAGATTTCACCGGCAAATGGCGCTGGCTGCTCGGCTTTGCCATAACCGATGAAATTTTCGCAGTTGCCGTCGGCGTCCCGCAAAAGATCCGCCCATCCTACTTTGCGGGACTTGCCCTCTTACCGTTTATCGGCTGGTCGGCAGGCACCTTTAGCGGCGCGGTGCTCGGCAATATTTTACCGGGAATCGTTACGGGCGCGCTTGGAGTCGCCCTGTACGGCATGTTCATTGCCATCGTAACGCCGAAAGCAAAAGAAGACCGCCGGGTACGGATCATCGTAGCGGTTGCCGTAGCGCTCAGCGTAATCTTTCACTACACGCCCCTGCTTTCCGAACTGTCCGGCGGATTTGCCATGATTATCTGCGCCGTTGCCGCATCTGCCGCAGGCGCGCTGCTTTTCCCGGTAAAGGAGGAGGAATGCTGATGGACTTTTCTGAATTTCTTCCCTATTTATTGGTCATGTCGGGCGTCACCTATCTCATTCGCGCCCTCCCCTTTGCGCTGATAAGACAAAAGATTCAAAACCGGTTTCTCCATTCTTTTCTGTATTATGTGCCGTACACAGTGCTGGCGGCCATGACGTTTCCCGCAATCCTCTACGCCACAAACAGCATCTGGTCGGCCGCTGCGGGGCTGATCACCGCGCTTTTTCTCGCCTACTTCGGCAAGTCTCTTTTGAGTGTGGCCATCGGTGCATGTACTGCCGTCTTTTTCGTGGAAGCAATTCTGCTCTGGCTCCTATAAGCAGATACACAAAATCCCGCCCTCGGACTCTGTTCGCGGGCGGGATTTTTTGAACAATTTGATGGCTTCCCATGTCATTTTGTTTAATAAACCGGGAAAGTCTGAAAAATCAATTATTTGAATCAAAATGGGTGAGGGTGTTTTTTTGTCTTCATTCTGCAAATTTTCAATTTAAACGCTTAACTGTACCTCAAAAAGCAGCGCAGTTTCATTTCTTCTTTCGTGTCAAATAACAGCCAATACCGGCTCCAATCAGAGCAAGCGGCGCGATTCTGACAAACAGCCACTCAAATGCGTGAAAACCGACTCCGACAACCGCGGTCTCGGGATCGCTATAATCCCAACCCAAATAAGGACTGTTTAATACGATTAAAGCCGCAAAAATCATGACGATAACCGCACACAATGAGATAAAAATCCAATGAAACGTTTTTCGTCTCATTGCTTTTCTTTGCGCGAATCGCAAGTTTATGACCTCAAGTTTTTCAGAGATCACTTTTAAGTCATCCGTCCGGGGCTCGACCACGGCTTCTCCGAGCAAAGTACTTACGGGTGTTTCAAAGACTTCCGATATGGAGATCAGCATATCGGAATCCGGAACCGACAAACCTTTCTCCCATTTCGAGATGGTTTGCCGCACCACATTCAGTTTAACGGCGAGCTCCTCTTGCGAAAGTCCTTTTGATTTTCTGATTGCTTTTATGTTTTCATTTAGCATCAGGGATACCTCCTTTCGTTTGTCACCACTATTGTATAAGAAATCGGCCGTTGCGGCAAGCAACGCAAATGAACATATACAAACATTGTCGGGAATTATTGAAAGAGTCCGTAAATATCTGCGATTCTCCTGAAAAACAATTCAGATTCAGTGATTCCGGCATGTATTTCTAAAAAACCATGTTCCAATACATTTGATTGTTTTGCAAAAAAACAGAGGGTGGAAATCATATCCACCCCCATTCTGTTTTATGATGCGGTTATGCGAATGCCGATAGAAGAAACCAACAAACCTCTTCGCTGAACAAAATAATTTTCAACCAAACGGGCTTACTGCTGCTTTTTCAGCTTTGCTTCTTCCTTCAAACGCAGTTCGGTATTCAGAATACGCTTGCGCAGACGAACAGTCTTTGGCGTAACCTCGATCAGTTCATCATCGGCAATATATTCAATCGCTTCCTCAAGACTCATGATTCTCGGCGTAACCAGACGAAGCGCCTCATCCGCGCCTGAACTGCGAATTGCCGTAAGATGTTTCTTTTTGCAAACATTGACCACAATGTCCCCCTGCTTCGGAGAAGAACCGACAATCATGCCCTCATAAACCGGGCACTGCGCGCCGATAAACATCTGTCCGCGATCCTGCGCGTTGAACACACCGTACGAAGTGGATTCACCCGCTTCGCTTGCGATCAGTGAACCGGTAAAGCGCACGTTGACTTCACCGCGGTAAGGCTGATAGCTGTCAAAAACCGTATTGAGAATGCCCTCTCCGCGCGTATCGGTCAAAAACTCGCTGCGATAACCGAAAAGGCAGCGCGAGGGAACAAGATACTCCAGACGTGTGCGGCTGCCGCGCGGTTCCATGGCGACAAGCTCGCCCTTGCGGGAACCGAGCTTCTCCATGACCGCGCCGTTATAATCATCCGGGCAGTCGATAATCACACGCTCTACAGGTTCGCATTTTACACCGTCGATTTCACGGTAGAGCACATGCGGCGTACTGCACGCAAGCTCATAGCCCTCACGGCGCATGGTCTCAATCAAAATGGAAAGGTGCATCTCTCCGCGTCCCGCCACCTTGAAGCTCTCCGTGGTCTCGCCGTCGCTGACACGCAGGGACACGTCCTTCAAAAGCTCGCGATACAAGCGTTCGCGCAAATGACGGGAGGTCACATATTTGCCCTCTTTGCCTGCAAACGGACTGTCGTTTACCGAAAACGTCATTTCCATCGTCGGCTCGCTGACCTTGACAAATTCAAGCGGCTCCACGCAGGAAAGCGAGGTCACCGTATCGCCGATGTTGATATTCTCCGCACCGCTGAAGCAGATAATATCGCCGACTTTAGCGGTTTCAACCGGAACGCGGGTCAGACCGTCAATCTGATATACGCTGACCACTTTTGCACGTCTCGGCGCCGCCCCGCTGTGGAAGTTGGAGATCATGACCTCCTGGTTCTGCCGGATCTTGCCGCGCTCAATTCGGCCGATGCCGATACGGCCGACATAATCGTTATAGTCGATTGCGGAAACCAGCATCTGCAGTTCTCCGTCCTCTTCACCGGCGGGAGACGGCATATACTCCAAAATTTTATCAAACAGCGGACGCAGATCGGTACCGGGCGACGCCGGGTCAAGGGTTGCCGTACCGGCTCTGCCGGAGCAGAACACCATGGGGCTGTCCAGTTGTTCGTCGTTTGCGTTCAATTCAAAGAAAAGTTCAAGAATCTCGTCCTGTACCTCGG
Organism: uncultured Eubacteriales bacterium; assembly: GCA_900546635.1. Taxonomy (GTDB): domain Bacteria; phylum Bacillota; class Clostridia; order Oscillospirales; family CAG-272; genus UMGS902. The sequence continues at coordinate 22,308 of URDS01000017.1, forward strand.
CGATGCGCGCATCCGGCTTGTCGATCTTGTTGATAACAACAATGACGCGATGATTCAACTGCAAAGCGCGCTCTAAAACGAATCGGGTCTGCGGCATGGGTCCCTCGGCCGCATCTACCAAAAGCAGAACGCCGTTGACCATTTTCAGAATACGTTCGACCTCGCCGCCGAAATCCGCGTGACCGGGGGTATCGACAATATTGATCTTGACGCCGTTGTAATGCACCGCCGTGTTTTTCGCAAGGATCGTAATTCCCCGTTCCCGTTCCAGGTCTCCCGAGTCCATAACACGCTCGGTAGTGGCCTGATTTTCCCGGTAAATACCGCCCTGCCGCAGCATTTCATCGACAAGCGTGGTCTTGCCGTGGTCAACGTGCGCAATGATTGCAATGTTCCTTAAATCTTCTCTTACCACTTTATTTCTACCTCTAATATAAAATTCCATGTCGATAACTTTATTATTATAGCACATCCGTTTTTAAATGAAAATGGCCTATCCGCCAAAATTTTTGACCCGAAGCGGAGGTTTTATGTCAAGGTGCCGAAAAAAGAGCATTTTCTTGACATCGGACGGGCAGCCGACTATAATAAATTGAACGAAAAGGTACATCTTATTTTCAAAGCCCTGCCGACTGAGCAAGTCGGATTTTTGAGAAAAAGGAACGCGCTTATGAGCATTAAAGGATTCATATTCGATCTGGACGGCACGCTTGCCGATACGCTGCCCGAACTGAACCGCGCCATGAACAAAACCCGCGCGCGCTTCGGACTTGCCCCCATCGGCCGCACGGAGGTTCTGCGCGGCATCAACGACGGCCCGCGAAATTTTGTACTGCGCACCTTTCCCGAAGATACGGACGAAGCGACGATAGACGCCGCCACAAATTTCTATATTTCCGATTACGAAACCGAATATATGAATACCAAAACAGCCTTTCCCGGCATGCAGGAAACCATTCGCCAAATGAAGCGAGACGGCTGCAAAACCGCCGTGCTGACCAACAAAGCACACCGCGCCGCGGTACTTCTGGTCGAACAGATTTTTGGCAAAGATGTCTTTTCTCCGCTGTGGGGCGTGCGCGACGTGCCGCTCAAGCCCGCCCCGGAAGCCGCGCTCAAAATCGCGGAAATTTTCGGACTCCCGCCGAGTGAAATCTGCTTTGTGGGCGACTCGCACATCGACATGCAGACCGGCAAAAACGCGGGTATGCACACCATCGGCGTCAGTTATGGCTACAAGAGCGCGGAAGTTCTCCTGCAAAACGGCGCGGAAGCCATCGCAGACACACCGGAAAAAATCTATGAAATTGCGAAAAAAATCGGATAACTCTTGACAAAGGGCGAAGTTTGTCCTATAATCAAGCCGACCGAACAGAATATGTCAGGGGTGCTGGAAACGGCTGAGATGAACAAATGGTTCGAACCCTTAACCTGATACGGATAATGCCGTCGTAGGGAGATATGTTTTACCGTAATGTATTTCCGCGCGGACATATGTCTGTGCGGAATTTATATTTTACGGAGGTTTTTCCATGAAAAACACCAAAACACGCGCGCTTGCGGAAAGCGCGATTCTGATCGCGCTCGCCACAATCCTCAGTCTGATTAAGCTTGTGGATCTGCCCTACGGAGGATCGATTACCATCGCCTCGATGTTTCCCGTTGTCATTTTGTCCTACCGCTGGGGACTCGGCTGGGGCTGCGCCGCCGGACTTGTTTTCGGCATTATCCAGCAGCTGACCGGTCTGTCCTCGCTCTCCTATGTAACCACCTGGCAGAGCATTGTCGCCGTCATTCTGCTTGATTATGTGGTGGCGTTTGCCGTCACCGGACTCGGCGGCGTTTTCCGCAAACACGTTAAAAATCAGGCCGCAGCGCTTGCGCTCGGCTCTGTGCTCGTCTGTCTGTGCAGATATGCATGTCATGTTCTCTCCGGCGCAACCGTATGGGCGGGGATTTCGATTCCGACCAAGGCCGCGCTGATTTACTCTTTCATCTACAACGCAACCTACATGCTGCCGGAAACGATCATCATGGTTCTGGTTTCGGTCTACATAGGCTCGATGATCGACTTTCACGCCTATCTCCCCGTGCGGACGGCGCAGGCGCAAAACATCGCCGTGCGCCGCAATGTCTGGACGATTCTTGCCGGACTGATCGGCACAGGCGCGCTGGTCTTTGACGTTGCCTCGATTTTTTCCAAGCTCCAGAATGCGGAAACCGGTGAGTTTGACATCACGCAGATCGCCTCTGTAAACTGGGTCGCCGTCGCCGCCGTGACCGCTTGCGCCGCAATCGCGGCAGCCGTGTTGCTTACCGTAAGCATCGCCGCCAAAAAAAGCGATTCCAATGCACAGGGCGCAAAGTAAGAACGCGACTTACTTGACAAATCCGACAAAAACAGGTATAATGACAGCGCAACCGGGCAGCGCAGTCGCGCGATATGTTGCCGAAAGGTATTATCGCGAGGAAAGTCCGAGCTTCATAGGGCAGGATAACGGATAACGTCCGCCGAGGGCGACCTCAGGGAAAGTGCAACAGAAATAGACCGCCGCGCAAGCGGTAAGGATGGAAAGGCGAGGTAAGAGCTCACCGGCACGACAGGCAACTGTGTGCAACTGTAAACCCTATCCGAAGCAACACCGTATGGAAAATGCCGCAAGGCAGTGCCGGCCCGGCACATTTTTCCGGGTGGCAGAGGTATGTATACCCGAGCAGACCGGCAACGATCTGCAAAGATAGATGACTGCGGGACGGTTTTCGTCAACAGAACTCGGCTTACAACCCCGTGTTGCAGGACCGGCGGCAAATGCCGCCGGTCTTTTTTTGCCTTTTTGTATTGCTTTTGACCGCGTAAAATAATATAATAACTTTGTATAGCATTTTACGCAGAAATGAGGTCTGTGATTTTGTCCTATGACGTTTTCGGAAAACGCTGCACCGTTCTCGGCCTCGGCGTTTCCAATCTGCCCCTGATCGATTACCTGTTGAAAAACGGCGCGCATGTATGCGCACGCGACCGGCGCGATATAGACACCGAAAAAGAACCCTTTGCCGCATTTGCCGCGCGCGGCGTGCAATTTGTCTGCGGAGAGCGTTATCTTGAGGGTCTTGACGGCGATATTCTCTTCCGCTCCCCCGGCATCCGCCCGGATCTGCCGGAAATTGCGGACGCCGTGCACAAGGGGATGCGCCTTTCCTCCGAAATGGAACTGTTTTTTGAGCTTTGTCCCGCAAAGCTGTTCGCCGTTACCGGATCGGACGGTAAAACCACGACCACGACGCTTGTACACCTGCTGCTTTCCGCCGCGGCGGAAAAAGAACAGGCGGGCGTTCGCGTCTTTGTCGGTGGAAATATCGGCGCGCCGCTGCTTCCCCGCCTTTCGGACATGACCGCGCGCGACTATGCTGTCGTGGAACTCTCCAGCTTTCAGTTGATGACCATGCAAAAATCCGCTTTTGCCGCGGCCATCACCAATATTACGCCGAATCATCTGAACTGGCACACGGATATGGCGGAATACACAGCGGCAAAGCTGAACGTATACAAGTACGGCGCAAAGCGCGTGGTGCTGAACGCGGACAATGCGGCTTGCGCGGCACTGCTCGGCGCCACAGGCGCGGAGGAAATCGCCTTCTCTTCAACCAAAGCGCCCGCCGACATCTGTGCAGAAACCAAGATCTATGAAGCGGACGGCGTAATTTTTGTCAACGATACGCCTTACCTTAAAACTTCGGATATTCAAATTCCGGGACGGCACAATGTGGAAAACTACATGTGCGCAATCGGAATGACACTCGGACTTGTCGCCCCCGAAACCGTTACGCAAATCGCAAAGGATTTCGGCGGCGTAGAGCACCGGATCGAATTTGTCCGAACGGTCGGCGGCGTCCGCTACTACAACTCCTCAATTGATTCCTCGCCGTCGCGCACCATCGCGGCACTGCGTTCCTTTCATGAAAAACCGATTCTGATCTGCGGCGGGCGTGACAAACATGTCCCGTTTGACAGTCTGGCCTCTGAAATTCTCCGCCGCGCCAAAGCGCTTGTCCTGACCGGCGAAGCAAGAGAACAAATTCTTTCCGCCATGCAAAGCGCAAACGAATATCAGCCCGATAAAATCCCCATACTAATCGAAGAAGATTTTACAAACGCGGTGCTGGCGGCGCGGCGGCTTGCCGCTCCGGGAGATACGATTCTGCTTTCCCCCGCCTGCACCTCGTTTGACGCCTTTCAAAATTTCGAGGAGCGCGGCAAAAAATTCAAAGAAATCGTAAATGGCTTTCAGGAATAAAAAATGAAACTTCAAGAACTGCTAAAGCTGCTGTGTACCGAAATGAGCGTATCCGGCAGCGAATACAGCGCAAAACAAATGCTGACCGATCATTTCGGCAAATTTTTTGACGAATGCATCGAAACACCGCTCGGCAGTCTGCTGTTTGTCCGCCGCTGCGGCCGCCCGAATGCGCCGAAACTGATGGTAGACACGCATTTTGACGAGATCGGCATGCTGGTGTCCGAGATTCTCCCGGACGGGTTTCTGCGCGTAACCAATATCGGCGGACTGGATGTCAAAGCCATGCAGGCCGGCGATGTCATCATCTATGGCAAGGAGCCCATCTTCGGCGTTATCGCCTCCACGCCGCCGCATCTGCGGGGCGCCAAAGACCGCGAAAAAGCTCCGAAAATCGGAGAACTGCTCATCGATACGGGCTATGACAGCGCTGTGCTTGAAACGCTGATCCACATCGGCGCTCCGGTCGGCTTCGCGCCCTGTTTTACCGAGCTTTCGGGCAACTGCCTATGCAGCAAGGGATTGGACAACAAGGCTTCCTGCGCCGCGGCGCTTTACTCGGCCATGCAGCCGAACATGCAGCTTTGCTTTGATCTGTATCTCTGCCTGTCCGCGCGGGAGGAACTTGGCGGCGCGGGCGCTTGCAGCGCGGCGCATATCGTTTGTCCCGATCTTGCTTTGATTCTGGATACCGGTTTTGCGCGCGCGCCCGATTGCACGGAACTGCCCTCGCACACCCCTATGCTCGGCGAGGGACTGACCCTCTCGGTCACGTCCTCCAATCAACGCTCATTCACGGCCTGCATTCATGCGCTTGCAAAACAAGCGGGCATTCCGCTGCGCAAAATTGCCGAACCCGAACGCACGGGTACAAACGCCGATCTTTTGACGCTGACAAACGGCGGCATTCCGACCGCCACGGTCAGCATACCGATCCTGAATATGCACACCGCCGCCGAAGTCGCCTGCACCGACGATATTCTGGCCGCTTCCGATTTGCTTTCGGCGCTGTACGCAGACGAAAAGCTGCGCGAGGTATACGCCCATGTATGAAGGAATTGAGCTTCTGCGCGCACTGTGCGCGGCCGACGGCCCCTCCGGATTTGAAGACGCAGTGCGCAGCGTGATCGAAGCGGAAATCAAAGACTGCTGCGATACCTATTCCTGCGACGCGCTCGGCAGTCTCACGGCGGTCATCCGGGGGACCGGACATAAGCAGCGCGTCATGCTCAGCGCGCATATGGATGAAGTCGGTTTTATGATCACGGACATCACGTCCGACGGTTTTTTAAAGTTTGAAACGCTCGGCGGTATTGACAGCGCCGTGCTCTGCGGCAAGCGGGTTCGGATCCTGCGCGAAAACGAATCGCCCCTGCCCGGCGTGATTCTCTCAAAACCAATCCATCTTCAAAGCAAAGACGCGCGCGACATATGGACAAAGCCGGAAAATATGTTTATCGCAATCGGCGCGCACAGCCGCGAGGACGCAAAAAAGCTTTGCGATATCGGCGATGTGGCCGTCTTTGATTCGGAATTTACAGAGTTCGGAAAAGAAAGCCGCCTGATAAAAGGCAAGGCGATCGACGACCGGCTGGGATGCGCGCTGATGATTGAAACCATGCGGATTTTGTACGCCGCGCCGCGCCGCAGTCGATATGATCTCTGCTTTTGCTTCAGCGTGCGAGAGGAAACCGGCCTGTCCGGCGCAAGAGCGGCGGCAGAGCGCATCGCGCCGCAGCTTGCCATAGTGCTTGAAACCACGGCGGTCGCGGACATTGCCGGCGTGCCGGATGCAAAGCGGGTGGCCGCTTTAGGCAAAGGCGGCGTTATCTCCCTGCTGGACCGCGGCACAATCTATAACCGCGCGCTGACCGATTTTGCTATGCAAACGGCAAAGAATGCCAAAATCCCTTTTCAAATCAAGCAATATGTTTCAGGCGGCAACGACGCCGCGCACATTCAAAAAAACGGCTCCGGCGTTCGCGCAATGGCACTCTCCGCGCCGACCCGGTATCTGCATTCACCGGCCTGCGTGATTGATAGACAGGATTACGTCTCCATGCGCGCGCTGCTTACGGCCGTTCTTGAAAATCTCGATGCTTTCAATCCCGAGGAGGCGCTATGTACACAATCCTAAAGCAACTGGCCGCCTATACCGCCGTATCCGGCGGAGAGGCGGCGCTGCTCAGCAAAATCAAGGCCGTTTTGGAACCGTTTACGGACGAGATGCACACCGACGCGCTCGGCAATCTGATCGCCGTGCGCCGCGGCAATGGCGCCAATCCGAAAAAACTTATGCTTTCGGCGCATACCGACGCGGCCGGTCTGATTGTGACCTATATTGAGGAAAACGGTCTGCTCCGGTTCGGAAAAATCGGGGACTGCAATCTTAGCGCCGGCGCGTTTACCCTTGTGCAGTCCGAGCGCGGCGTTCGCGGCGTACTAACGGCAGACGCACACGCAGAGGCGGACTATACACCGGACAAAATGTACATCGACATCGGCGCGAAGGATCGCCGCGCCGCCATGCGGCGCGTACAAATCGGAGACCGCTTTGCACTGCAGCCGTCGCTTATCCGCCTCGGCAATAAAAAAATCTGCGGCGCCCTGCTCGGCAAAATCGAGAGCGCGCTGCTGATCGACATTGCGAGAAAGCTCCCAGCGCCAAAGGACGACATATATTTTGTCTTTACCGCGCAGTCTGAAGCCGGGCACCGCGGCGCAAAATCCGCCGCCTTTACAGTCGCGCCCGATCTCGCGCTTGTTTTTGACCTGACGCCGGCCAAGGCCGCCCCCCGTCTCGGCGACGGCGCGGCTTTGCTGTATAAAAGCGCTTCCGGCCTCTGCGATCTTCGTCTTGCCAAGCGGCTGCTCGCTCTGGCAAAGCAGGAAAAAATCGCCGTGCAGCCCGTGGCCCTTTCCGAAAGAAGTACGGATATATCCGCCGTACAGGCCGCATGCGCAGGATGTGCTGCCGCTGCGCTGGCAATTCCCGCAGAGCATATGCATACCGCGTGCGAAATCGCGGACTTAGACGATGCAAAAGCATGCGAGGCGCTTGCGCTTACACTCATCCAAGAGGGAATCAAATATGGAAACTGAACTTTTTAAACTTGCAAGAGAAGCGGACGCCGCTCTGTCCGGGATTTTTTCGGAAATCGACGCGGTTTCCGAACAGAACACCGAAAGAATCCTCAACGCCTTTCGCCTTCACCGCGTCAGCGAAGCCATGTTTGCGCCGAGCACCGGATACGGGTACGACGACCGGGGGCGGGATACGCTGGATAAAATTTACGCCGACGTCATGGGCGCCGAGGCGGCCTTTGTACGGCACAGCATCGCCAGCGGCACGCATGCGCTCGCTATCGGACTGTACGCCCTGCTCCGTCCCGGCGACATCCTCTATTCGATAGCGGACAAGCCCTACGACACACTCGACGAAGTGATCGGCACGGCGGGCGAGGCTGGACGCGGCTCGCTGAAAGATTTCGGCGTCACCTACATGCAAACCGACCTGAAAGACGGAAAGCTCGATCTCCAAAAAATCCGTGAAAACCTGATTCAGCATGGCGAAAAAATCAAGGTCGTCTTTATTCAGCGTTCCAAGGGGTATCTGAACCGGCCGACGCTTTCCGCAGAGGAAATCGGCGAAGCCTGCAAAATGGTTCACTCGGTATCCAAAGCCTACGTCGTCGTGGACAACTGCTACGGCGAATTTGCACAAGCAATAGAACCCACAGCCGTCGGCGCGGACATGGCAATCGGCTCGCTGATTAAAAATCCGGGCGGCGGCATGGCCGAATCGGGCGGCTACATCGCCGGGACAAAACGGGCAGTCGAGCTTGCCGGATACCGGCTGACCGCCGTCGGCGTCGGTCTTGAAATCGGCGCGTCGCTCGGACAGACCAAAAACATGTTCCGCGGCTTGTTCTACGCCCCGCACACTGTCGCTCAGGCGCTCAAAACCGCGCACTTTGCGGCGTACATCTTTGAAAAGCTCGGCTATGAGGCTTCCCCGCGCTGGAACGAAAAGCGCTTTGACATCATCCAGGTAATTAAACTCGGCGCGCCCGAAAAGATGGTGGCTTTCTGCCGCGGTCTACAGGCCGGTTCACCGGTGGACGCATTCGTCTCGCCCGAACCCTGGGATATGCCCGGATATTCCGATCCCGTCATCATGGCGGCCGGAGCATTTACCGGCGGTTCTTCCATTGAACTCTCTGCCGACGGCCCGATCCGTCCCCCCTACACCGTCTTTATGCAGGGCGGTTTGACCTATGAAAGCGGAAAAATCGGCGTTCTCTCGGCCGCTGCAGAACTTCTGAAACTGAAAGTGTGAGGTTACATATGAAAAGATTTTTATCGCTCTGTCTTAGCTGCGTACTGCTTTGTTCCATGCTTGCCGCCTGCGGCAAAACCGAAGAAATCGAAGCGCCCGCCGGTATGAAACTGGCCTCGGATACCTCGGTTGTGGATTACTGCCTGTTCGTCCCGCAAAAATGGGTCGTCGATCTTTCCACGGGCGTGACCAGCGCCTATTATTCAATAGCCGATCCCACCAGCATAACGGTCAACGTATACGGCGTGGACGCTTCCATACCGGATGCCGATACCTATTTCAAAACCTATGAAAAAGCCTTTTCGGAGGTTTTCGGCGACATGCAGAACGTGACCGCATCCAATCTTCTGCTCGACGGCAAGGAGGCGATGCAGTATGAATATACAGCTTCTTTCGGCAGCAAGGATTACAGCTTTCTCCAGGTCATCTGCATCAAAAACAGCTTTGCCTACGTGCTGACCTATACCTCGGTCTCGGACAATTTTGAAAAACACATCGAAGATATGCAGGCCGCCGTCAGCACATTCCGCTTTATCGCATGACAAACGAGATCTATTTTGACAACAGCGCCACGACCGCGCTTTGCGCCGAAGCCAAAACCGCAATGTATGAGGTCATGGACGACGCCTTTGCAAATCCGTCCTCCCTTCATGCCGCCGGAGTGCGCGCCGAAAAGATTCTGAACCGGGCGCGCTTCGAGGTGCTCGGCGCGCTCGGCGCGCCGCCGGACAGCCGGCAGCTGATTTTCTGCGGCAGCGGAAGCGAAGCAAACAATCTTGCCCTCATCGGCAGCTATACCGCAAAAAAAAGACGAGGGCGGCCGCGGGTTATCCTGAGCGCGGGAGAACACGCGTCAATTGAAGCTTCCGCCGCTTATTTGGAAACGCTCGGCGCCGATGTCGTCCGGCTCTCCACAAAGGACGGCGAGATTCGTTTTGACGAATTGAGCGCGGCTCTGAACGCGGACACCGTTCTCGTTTCCTGTATGCTGGTCAACAATGAAACCGGCGCACTCTACCCGGTACGCGACATTTTCGCTGCGGCAAAAGCCGTTCAGCCAGATGTTATATGCCACTGCGACGCGGTGCAGGGATTTTTAAAGGTCAAATTTTCACCGGCAAGCCTCGGCGCGGATTTGCTTACCGTCAGCGCGCACAAAATTCACGGTCCAAAGGGCATAGCGGCGCTCTACGTCTCTGCCGAAGCGCTCAAACGCCGCGCACTCTGCCCGATCATTCACGGCGGCCAGCAGGAAAACGGACTGCGCGCCGGTACCGAAAATATGCTCGGCATTGCAGGCTTCGGCGCGGCGGCGCGGATCGGCGCGGCGCATTTCGATGAAAACAAACTGCGCATGCAAGCAGTCGGTGAGCGGATACGCCATCGCCTTGCCGCCACGCCGGAACTCCGTGAAATTCACCTCAATACGCCAAAGCATGCCGCGCCGCACATTCTCAGTCTGACGCTGCCGAATATCAAAAGCGAAACCATGCTGAATTTCCTTTCCGCAAAGCACATTTGCGTGTCCAGCGGCTCGGCCTGCTCCTCGCACGCGAAGAAAATCAGCCGCGCGCTGACCGCGTTCGGAAAAAGCGACCGCGAGGCCGATTGCACAATCCGCATCAGCCTGTCGCATGACAATACGCCCGGTGAAGCGGACGCGCTCTGCGACGCGCTCATCGAAGGACTCAACTCACTTGTAAGGATAAAATGACATGAAAAAAAGAACCCGGTTCCTGCTTTGGTGCAACCGCTTTTTCAAGCCGCCTGTACACCCGCTCAATTTGCAGAACAACGGCGTAAAATCCTATGCCATGTGGCAATATGAAAAGGGCGCCGAAACCATCAAATTTTACCTTGAGCGATATTCGGAGGCGGAAATGTTCGCCGATAAAACCGTCCTGGATATTGGCTGCGGCGCCGGCGGGAAATCGCTGTACTACGCCTCGCGCGGCGCAAAAGAGGTTATCGGTGTGGAGATCCTCGAAAAATACCGTGCCGAAGCGGATGCGCTGGCAAATGAACTCGGACTTGCCGATCGATTCCGCTTTGTCTGCGCCGACGCTGCGGCGCTTCCCTTTGCCGATGGCAGCATTGACACAATCATTATGAACGACGCGATGGAGCATGTCGCGCGTCCGGAGGCCGTGCTGGCCGAAATGATGCGCGTACTGCGTCCCGGCGGCCGTTTATTTGTGAATTTTCCTCCATATCATCATCCGTTCGGCGCGCATCTGAGCGATTTAATTTATATTCCGTGGGTTCACCTCTTTTTCTCCGAGGCGACTCTGGTCGAGGGATATAAGGAACTTGCCAAAAACGTTCCGGACGGAGACGCCCGAATCGCTTTTCGGATCTCGGCGCGTCCCGATAAAACGGAATATTTTTCCTATATCAATCACATGACCATCCGGCGGTTTCATAAGATTTTGTCAGAGATGGGTGTTACTCCGGCATACTACAGACAAATCCCGCTGCGCGGCATCCTGCGCATACCTGCAAAAATCCCCGGACTTCGCGAACTGTTTGTAAAAATGGTCGTCTGCGTCTTTGAAAAAAAGTAAATGGAGAAGCGATTTTTGATACAATCTCTAGTTTGCAAATTAAAAATCATTTGTAAATGAAAACAATCGTGTTTATTTTAAATTCAATTCAACATCCGCGTTGTGCAAAAAGAATTGATGAATTTCTTTCTCGAGGATATACGGT
>URDS01000018.1 GCA_900546635.1 uncultured Eubacteriales bacterium
TGCTGGGGCTTCGCAAGGCGATTCGGGAAATTTGAAAATAATAGAATGCACGCGCTCTGCGAGTATTCTATTGTCATGAATAAAAGCAATGCCGCACATAAATTTCTGAAGCGGCACTGCAAAGAGAATAAGAAGTGACCACAGGAGGAACAGAACATGACACAGTTTTCTTACACAATTCAGGATGAGCTCGGTCTTCATGCAAGACCGGCAGGGCACTTGGCAAAGGAAGCCGCAAAGTTTAAAAGCACCGTTACGGTAGAAAGCGGCGCAAAAAAGGGAGATGCAAAGAAGATCATGTCCCTGATGATGCTGGGCGCAAAGAAAGAGCATACACTTTCCTTTACTGTAGAAGGAGAGGATGAAGAAGCCTGCGCAGCAGCGCTGGAAGCGTTTTTAAAAGAAAATCGGTGTAGGATTGCCAGGTGTGTCCTTCCGGTAAACAAATGCCCCTGTATCCGATTGCGGTCGTGTGACCGTAAATTGCGGCAAAGTTGGCGCCCTGTACACGTCCGAGCAGGCGCACCCAGGTTTGCGGTTCCAACACCCGGTATAAATTCAGGCTTTCACGGGCATAGTCGTTAAACGGAGAGGCTACGCGCATCTGATCGGGTGTGAGACCGGCTTTATAGTACAGATCGTACAGCGGATTGTATGCATAATTAAATTTGGCGTTTGCCGCCCATACGTCTGAGATGGTCCAGTCATACAGCGGTGAAGCGCACCAGACGTCTTTGAACATTTTGGAAATCCAGGCGCATCCCTTGTATCCGTATTTTTTATTGATGATGCTGTTGTATCTCTGCAGCGATTCCGTAGCGCGTATGCCGAGCAGACAGATGGTTTTTCCGCCGCCGTGAATTTCCCGATACCAGCGGCCAAACTGCTTTGCTAAATTTTCCTGGTGCATTTTGTATTTATAATAGTAGAACGGATTGTTTTCCAACCGAATCACATAGGGCTTGTCCGGAATCGGGCGGATCCAAAGGTCTTTTTTTAAGTCGTCCCACGGGTACCAATACATTTCATAGTTGCCGAGTGCGGTTCGTGTGGCCATCGGCAGACACACCCAGTAGGGCTCAACCATATCCAGATTTTTTTCAAAGGTTTCCTCAACATATTTTGTCGTCATGGAATACTGCGCTTCAAAATCCTGATGAAAAAGACCGATTTTGCGCCCGATATGCCGGCGTTTAATGTAGTCTAAGACGAGATTCAGAAGCAATCCGCTGTCTTTGCCGCCGCTGAACGATACGTAAATGTTTTCAAATTCGCTGAAAATGAAATTTAGCCTGCTTTGCAGAGCTTCATATACGTCACATTCCAGGTATCGCTTAATCATTTGATATGTACCTCGGAGATGAACTATTAAACTGACGCAGAGATTCACATGAAAAATGAATCACTGAAAATGAATACGCAACACGCAACTGATTATCCTTGTACTGTTATGATTATTATATAGCATGATGTGGGGCGTTTCAAGAACAATTTACAAAATCATGTAAAAATTTCCAAAAGCATACCATGATTCCTTGCATTAAATGGAAAAAATACCCATTCTATATCGGAACGCGGAGAAGCTCGGTATGCAGCGGCAAATCATCTTTCAAAATATCGATTGACAAATCGGATTTGTTTGTTATACTTTAATAAAAGGGCAGCGTAAAAGCTTTCAAAAACGAAACGCGGACAACGCGCCTTTAACAATTTTGGGGTGTTTGAAAGGAGACAACGGTCATGCGGAAAAACGATTGTAAAGGCAAAATTGTTTTTGTCGTTTTGATTGCGCTTGTATCTTTTTGCATTGCAGGATGTTCATCCGGGAAAGAAAAAGAACCGGAAGCAACGCTTCCGGCGGATACTTCGTATCGAGAGGGCTTTTATTTGCCGTGTATCGGCGGCGCGCATATGATTGTCATGGACGGCCATGGGCCGTGCGTTATGACGCCGGATAACGATACGATTACGTTTGAGGCCCTGACTGCCGGCGACCGCATCCGCATTGAAGTTTGGACGATTCAGGAAACCTATCCGATGCGGGCGACCGTATACGCAATAGAGAAGCTCAGCGACGGGGCGCTTTTGGATATGGATGCGGATACGCTGAACGCGCTTGCGGAAATGGGATGGATTGAACGCTTCAAAGATTTTGATCCGGAGACATTCGGCGCATATATTCCAAATGAAAGCGCGGAGGTTTTGTTTCATTATAAAATATTTTGCAATCCGGTTTATCTGTATTTTTGTTCAATACGGCAGCGAACGCCGCAGGGAGACGCATTTACCGATGAAATGCCGCAGGATTTTGCGGTGTATTACACAGACGACGGTTTTTCTGTCCGTAGGCTGGACGTTGAATTGCCCGATGATCTCGTATATGACTCCGTGCGCCCGATTTATGCCGGCACCGGAGGCGGAAGCGGGGAATGCGAGTTCATTTTGCAGTTGACAAACGGCGGCGAAACGTATTATGTTTCATTTAATAATTTTGCCTACACGGACGCAGATAATTTTTTGGATTTTGAATACGCCGGCGTGATGTCGAATGAGACGGTAAACGAGTACCGCAAATGGACGCCGGACTTGTTCCATTGAAATATAGCGGAAGGCGGCAAGCATCAAAATGCTTGCCGCCTTCTGCTATATTTCGTTTGATTTTATTTGCGGCGCGGCTTCCGTGTCCGGCATTGCGCCGACCTTGTAAACGCAGATCAGGATTACGGCAATTCCACAGATTTCGATGGGTCCCAGCGATTCTTTCAGCAGCACAACACCGGCCACTGCCGAGATTGCCGTCGTGAGCGAGGAGAAGACCGCGGTCTGGCGGACGCTGATGCGGGAAAAAGAAAAGTTAATCAGCAAAAAAGCGATCACGGAAGAAAAGATCGCTAAAAACAAAAGACAGAGAAGAAATTGGCGGTTTTTCAGGCAGGATGCGGCCGCTTGGAGCGTTTTGCCCTTGTTTTTTGCAAAAGCCAGCGCGGAAAAAATCACGCTGCCAGTGAAAAACATGATATATGTACGCTCAAACGGCGTGAATGTATCGGCCAGCTTTTTTGACAGAATGTTGTACAGCGCGCTGAACAGCGCGGCGGCGAGCAGTAAAAATACCCCCAGCAGGTTGATGCTGCCGCTTACGGCGCCGGGCAGGGTAATCATACATACGCCGGCCACGGAACCGGCGGCAAACAAAAATTGCGTCGGCCGGAACGGTTCTCCGATAAAGAAAACGGCAAGCAGCATGGAAAAGATTGTTGAGGTCGCGATTATGCTTCCGGCCACGGCCGAACCCGCAAGGCCGATTCCATAGGTTTCGGCCAGCGCATACAGCACCGGTTGGCAGAGTCCGGTTAAAAAGAGCTTCCAAATGCCTTTTTTGCGAAAATCAAACTTTACGATACGGCAAAAAAGCAGAATGCTCAGCACCAGCCAGGCGGTCAGATTGCGCAGTGCGAGCAAAAGAAGCGGGGTTGCGATGCCGGCGGCGATTCGTGTAGCCAAAAAGCTGAATCCGAAGATTGAGTAGCCGGCGGCAGCGGCCAGAATTGCGTAAAATTGCTGTTTTTTCATAAACTGTTTGCGCCCGTGGGCGCGTCTCCGACGTTGTAGTTTGCAAATGAATTAAAGTTCATCCGTATATTGGTTTTTATAGCCCTTGCCGAATATTTCGGTTGCGCTGGATACGATGATAAAAGCGGCGGGATCCGTATTTTTCACGACATCCCGTATTTTCGGGAAGGTGTGTTTTTTCGCTACGCACAGCATAACGTCTTTGTGTTTTTGGGAGTACGCGCCCTCGCCGGAAAGCAGGGTTATTCCCACTTGCATGGAGGAGATGATCTTTTTTGTTATTTCCGATGATTGGTCGCTGATGATAAAGACCAATTTCGCGCTGTCGCCGCCGTAGAGAATTTTATCCAAAAAGAAGCTGGCGGTCACCATTGCCAGCGCCGAATAAATGGTGGTTTCAAAATCACCGAAAACAAAGAACGTGGATGCGACGACGGCGGCATTGA
The DNA here is from genome assembly GCA_900546635.1 of uncultured Eubacteriales bacterium. Lineage (GTDB taxonomy): Bacteria > Bacillota > Clostridia > Oscillospirales > CAG-272 > UMGS902. The sequence continues at coordinate 4,020 of URDS01000018.1, forward strand.
AGATTAAAAGCATGCCGCCGGTTCGGATATGACGGTATTTCTGCCGCAGAAATTTGATGAGAATGTCCGCGCCGCCTGTACAGCCGCCGGCACGGAAAACAATGCCGAGACCGAGCGCATCCAAAAACGCGCCGCACATCGCAATAACAATCATGTCGTCGGTGAGCGGAAGTACACGCGCGGCGAGCGGTTCAAACAGATTCATGAGCACCGAGGAAAGCACTGTGGCATAGATGGTCAGAAAAACGAATTTCTTTCCGAATTTCAAAAGCGCAAGAATAAAAAGCGGGATGTTGAGCAGCAGGATCAGCGTACCGGTCGGGAAATTGATCACATGACTGATGATAATGGCAATACCGGCCAGTCCGCCGGGGGCGATCGATGCCGGGTCATAGAAAAAAACAATGGATAGGGCATAGACCGCAGCGCCGAGCGTGACGGCCAAAATGCTTTTGAGAATATCGGTTCGTTTCATATTTTATCGATCTCCTTAGACGGATTTCGTTTCTGAAAGTAGTATACCCCAAGTTTATCCCCGGGTAAAGTGTTTTTTTCAAAATGGTTGTAAAAAGGGTGAAAACATGGTAAAATTTTCTGGGAGTTGATGAATTTGCTTTGGGTGGTTTTATTTCTTTCGTTTTTGATTTTGCTGATTTTGCTCTCGGTTTTGACCAGCCGGATGCTTTTTCGGATGGGAATGGAGCGAAAAGGAAAATTCAGTTCCGGTTCCGGAAATTTTTCGGAGCAGCTTGCCGCGCACAAGGATCTGCTTGTACGCGGACAGGAATTCTATGATTCGCTGGACAAAATCCCGGTGGAGATTCGCAGCTTTGACGGTCTTACGCTGCGCGGGAAGATGGTCCTCAGTGGAGAAAGCAAAAAAACGGTGATTCTCGTTCACGGATACCGCTCGTCCGGTTCGCGCGATTTTTCCGGAATCCTTCCGTTTTACCGTGCGGAGGGCTTCAATATTTTGATGATCGATCAGCGCGCGCACGGCGAAAGCGAGGGAAAATATATCACGTTTGGCGTGCGGGAACGGCGGGATGTTCTCAGTTGGGTTAATTTTGCCGTGGACAATTTCGGCGGAGATCACGCGCTGATTTTGGACGGAATTTCAATGGGCGCCACGTCCGTGCTGATGGCCTGCGCGCTCGAACTGCCGGCGCAGGTGCGCGGAATCGTTGCGGACAGCGGTTTTGTTTCTCCGTATGCTATTTTTGCCAGTGTTTTGAAAAAGCAGTTTCATTTTACAGCTTTTCCGATTTTGAATCTGGCCGAACATTTGGCGGTGCGCCGCGCAGGATTTCGTTTCTGTGAAGCTTCGACGCTCGATGCGATGGAGACAAATACGATTCCGATTTTATTTTTGCACGGAGACGCGGATGATTTTGTGCCGATGGAAATGACAAAGGCCGCCTACGAAGCCTGCTGCGCGGAGAAAGAGCTTGTGATTATACACGGCGCGGCGCATGCTTGCGGGTATTTGCTTGAGCCCGTGCGCTGCGAGAACGCGCTGCGAAAATTTTTCGATCGCGTTCTTGAAAATGAATAAGAAATACGAATTTTATGAAAAATCCTGCAAAAATCCGAAGATGATCGGACTCTTTTGCAGGATTTTTGTTGACTTCCTGCAATATTGTGGTATACTGTTTGTGGTTGAAATCGGTTCATGTTTCATATAAATACGTATAGCGTTGAAAAGAGAAATGACTATGAGAAAAGATTTGATCCGCGAAATCGAGGAGCTTCTTCCGACATTTTCCAAGGGCCAGAAAACCATTGCAAATTATTTGATTCAAAATTATGATAAAGCCGCGTATTTGACGGCGTCAAAGCTCGGACGGGAAGTCGGCGTTTCGGAGTCTACGGTTGTGCGTTTCGCGATCGAACTCGGCTTTGACGGCTATCCGGGGCTGCAGCACACTTTGCAGGAGATGATCCGCACACGCCTCACCACCAAGCAGCGTATGGAAGTAACCAATACGCGCATCGGGGACGGCGATATTCTCAACAGTGTTTTGGAATCGGATATAGACAATATCCGCCGGACGCTGGACGAGGTCAGTCATACGGACTTTTCAGAGGCTGTACGTCGGATCATCGGCGCGAAAAACATCTATATTATCGGTATGCGGTCTTCGAGCGCGCTGGCCAGTTTTCTGACGCACTATTTCCAGTTGATGTTTGACAATGTGCGCCTGGTACAGACAACCAGCGGCAGCGAAATGTTTGAGCATATATTCCGGATTAATAAAGACGATGTAATGATTGCGATCAGCTTTCCGCGCTACAGCGCGCGGCTGATCAATGCGGTGACCTACGCCAAGGAGCAGGGAACCAACGTCATCGCCGTCACGGACAGCAATTTTTCTCCAATCGCGCCTTATGCCAGCCAAATTCTGGTTTGCCGGAGCGACATGGCTTCTATTGTGGATTCGTTTGTGGCGCCGCTCAGCATTTTGAATGCGCTTGTCGTGGCGATCGCGAAAGAAATGCAGCCTGAACTGAATGGGGTATTTGATAAGCTGGAGCGCATTTGGGACGAATATAACGCATACGCCAAGGTGCACGAATAATGGAGATTGCAGTGATCGGCGGCGGCGCGGCCGGACTTATGGCGGCGGGGCGCGCCGCCGAGCTTTCGGGTCATGTGACCTTGTTTGAAAAAAACGATCGTCTCGGACGCAAGCTGCGCATTACCGGAAAAGGACGGTGCAACGTCTGCAACAACTGCGATATTGAAACGATGATTGCAAGCGTGCCGAGAAATCCCCGCTTTTTGTATGCCGCGCTGCATTCTTTTTCTCCGCAGGATACAATGGCCTTTTTTGAGTCGCAGGGCGTCCCTCTGAAAACCGAGCGGGGAAACCGGGTATTCCCCGTATCCGACCGCGCCGCGGATATTGCGGAAGCACTTTCTTCCTATTGTGATCACGGCGGTGTGCGGCGGATTCATGCCGCGGTGCGCGGCGTTTCTTCCGAAAGCGACGGACGCTTTGCGCTGGAGACAGAGCGCGGCCGTTTTGATTTTGACCGCGTAATTGTGGCGACCGGGGGCGTTTCGTATCCGCTGACCGGTTCTACCGGGGACGGCTACCGGTTTGCTGGGGCGTATGGGATCAAAGTTGTTGAAGTTTCCCCTTCGCTGGTTCCGCTTGTGACAGAAGAGGGCGATCCGGCTGAGATGCAGGGGCTTTCGCTGAAAAATACGGCGCTGCGCGTTTTGGACACGGCGGACGGAAAGACGGTTTATACCGATTTCGGCGAAATGCTGTTCACGCATTACGGCGTCAGCGGACCGATGATTTTGAGCGCTTCGGCGCATCTTTGCGACATCAAGCCGGGGCGCTATAAGCTGTCTTTGGATCTCAAACCCGCGCTGGATGCGCAAACGCTGGACAAACGTCTGCTTTCCGATTTCGCAAAAAATCAAAACCGGGATTTTGCCAACAGCCTTGCGGAACTGTTGCCGCAAAAACTGATCCCGGTCATTGTACGCCGTTCCGGGATTGACCCGAAAAAGAAAATCAATCTGGTAACGCGGCAGGAGCGGCATATACTGACGGCGCTTTTGAAAAATTTTACGCTGACGGTTCGGTGCGCGCGCCCGGTTCGCGAGGCGATTGTGACCCGAGGCGGCGTGGACGTGCGGGCGCTTTCGCCGAAGACGATGGAGGCCAAAAAAGTTCCGGGATTGTATTTCTGCGGAGAAGTGATCGACGTGGATGCCTATACCGGGGGCTTTAATCTTCAAATTGCGTTTTCCACTGCGCGTCTGGCGGCGGAAAATGCTGTGTTTTAGGAGGATTTGATGATAGGAATTGCCATTGACGGGCCGAGCGGCGCCGGAAAGAGCACGATTGCCAAAGCGCTTGCGGGGCGGCTCGGCTTTTTGTATGTGGATACCGGGGCGATTTACCGGACGGTGGGACTGTATATGCAGCGCGCCGGGGTTTCTACCGAGGACTGCGCGGGGATTGAAGCGCATTTGCCGGAGGTACGTTTGGATCTTCGGTATGAAGACGGCGTTCAGCGGATGTTTCTTTGCGGAGAGGATGTCACGGATCAAATTCGCACGCCACTGATCTCCAAATATGCGTCGGTGGTTTCGGCGGTGCCGCGCGTGCGGGAATTTTTGTTTGACATGCAGCGTAAGCTTGCGGAAACGAATAACGTTATCATGGATGGCCGGGACATCGGAACCGTTATTCTGCCCGGCGCGCAGGTGAAAATTTTTCTGACTGCATCGGCGCATGCCCGTGCGGAGCGCCGTGTGGCGCAGCTTGCCGAAAAGGGAGAGGTCGTCGGCTTTGACGAAACGCTCCGCGCCATTGAGGAACGGGACGCGCGGGACAGCGGACGGGAGATCGCCCCTTTGCGGCCGGCTCCGGATGCGGTGACGCTGGATACCTCCGAGCGCACACTGGAGGAAAGCATTGACGCCGCAATGGAGATCGTGCTTTGTAAACTGCCCGAACTTCGGAAAACGGGGACGCACACGGGTACGGTAAAAAAAAACGCGCTGAGCGAGGATAAAAACCGGCGCGGATTTTATATGTGGCTGCGCCGGTATGCCGCGGGAATCATCCGGTTCTGTATGCGCGTGCATACCGGCGGCGCGGAGCATGAGCCTGAGAGCGGGGCGCTGATTGTCTGCGCAAATCACACGGCGCTTATGGATGTGCTGACGCTTGCGGTTTCTCTCAGGCGGCAGCTGCGGTATCTTGCCAAGGCGGAACTGTTTCGTATCCCGCTGCTTTCCCCTCTGATCCGCGCGCTCGGCGCCTATTCGGTCGATCGCGGAAAGGGGGACGTGGGCGCGATCAAAAAAACGCTTTCTCTTTTGCATGATGGCGAGGTCGTGGCCATGTTCCCGCAGGGAACGCGCCATGCGGGAATCGACCCGGCTAAAACCGATGTGAAAAGCGGAGTCGGTATGATGGTGTACCGTTCCGGCGCGTCGGTGCTTCCCGTTTATATCCGGGTGAAAAATTACCGGTACCGGTTTCTGCGGAAAAAAGAAGTCATTATCGGCGAGCCGATCCGCTACGAGGAATTTGGTTTTGAGACGGGCGGAAAAGAGGAATATGCCCGCGCGGCCAGAATGGTGTTTGACCGGATTCTCGCGCTGCGGGAGAGGGAGATCGACCGATGAAAATCACGTTGGCGGAAGAAGCCGGTTTTTGTTTTGGCGTCAAGCGCGCCACCGATTTTGTCGAGCACGCGCTTTTTGAGGGGCGGTGCAGGATTTGCCTGCTCGGCAAGCTGATTCATAACAGCATTTATAACGCGGAGCTTGCGGCGCGGGGCGCATGCGTGATTCGGATGGAGGATGCGGAGCAGATTGCCGCTCACGGCGCGCCGACGGCCGCTGTGATCCGCGCGCACGGAATTCGGCGGGAAGAAGAAGCAAAACTGCGCGCGCTTTCCGAGAAGTATCCGAATCTGCATATCGAGGACATGACCTGTCCGTTCGTCAAAAAAATTCATCGGATCGTGGAGGAGAACACAGATTCGGATACGATGCTTTTTGTGATGGGAGATCCGACGCATCCCGAAGTGCAGTCTATTGTCAGCTACGCGAAGGGGCCGTTTTTGGTTTTTTCATCTGAAGACGAACTGGATGCGTGTATAGCTGAAGAGAAAAATACGCAAAAAAAGGCGATTTTGGTTGCGCAGACGACCCAAAATAAAGCGCTTTGGAAAAATTGTGAGAAAAAATTTAAAAAAGTATATACAAACGCGATAATTTTTGATACAATATGTAATGTTACGGACAAACGTCAGCGGGAAACCGCAGCCCTTGCGGCTGAATGTGACGGGATGATCGTAATCGGCGGACGGGAAAGCTCAAATACAAAAAAACTGTTTGAGATCGCGTCAAAACGGTGTCCGCGCTGCGTACTCATTGAGTGCGCGGCCGAACTTGACCGCAACTTCTTTTCCGGATGTCTGCATATCGGTATTACTGCCGGGGCGTCTACGCCGCGCGGTATAATAGAGGAGGTATATAAAACCATGAACACTGAAGCGGAAAACTTCGAACAACTGCTTGATTCTTCTTTCAAAACTTTAAATACAGGAGATACCGTAGTCGGCACAGTAATGTCGGTTTCAAACAATGAAATCCGTCTTGACCTTGGCACGAAAGCCACTGGCGTAATTACATACGACCAGATTACCGACGAGCCGGGCGTTGATTTGAACAAGCTGTTCAAAATCGGCGACGAGGTAGAGGGTTTTGTAATTAAGGTCAGCGACATTGACGGCATTGCGATGCTGTCCAAAAAGCGTGTGGATTCGGACAAAAACTGGAAGCACATTGTTGAGGCAAAAGAGAACGACGCGACTGTTGAGGGGAAAATCATCGAGGCGGTCAAGGGCGGCGTTCTGATCTCGTTGATGGGTGTGCGCGTATTTATTCCCGCATCGCTCAGCGGCGTTCCGAAAGGCGGCGATCTTTCAACGCTCGTCGGCACGACGCAGCGCGTAAAGATCATTGACATCAATGAGCAGCGTCACAGAGCCTATGCGTCGATTCGTGCGGTTGTTCGCGAGGAGCGCAAGGCTAAAGAGGATGCGTTTTGGGCGGACGTAGAGGTAGGCAAGCATTATATGGGTACGGTCAAGAATTTGGCAACCTACGGCGCATTTGTCGATCTCGGCGGCGTGGACGGCATGGTACACAATTCCGAACTTTCATGGAAGCATATCAAGCATCCGTCTCAGGTTGTCAAAGTCGGTGATGTGATTGATGTTTACGTTAAGGAATTTAACCGTGAGACCGGTAAAATTTCGCTCGGCTATAAGACCGACGAGATGAATTCCTGGTTCGTTTTCAAAAACAAGTATAACGTCGGCGATGTTGCGACGGTTAAGATCGTCAGCTTTACGCCTTTCGGCGCTTTCGCCGAAGTTGTTCCCGGCACGGACGGCTTGATTCATATTTCGCAGATTTCCAGAACCAAGATTGCGCAGCCCTCTGATGTATTGGAAATCGGACAGGAAGTCGAGGCAAAAATTATCGACATTGATGATGAAAAGCAAAAGATCAGCCTGTCGATTCGCGCGCTGATCGAGGATGCGGAGAAAGCGGAACAAGATGATGCGCCCGAAGCGGATACCGCTGCGGATGCTGAGTAAATTTAAAATTGTCAAAGAAAAAGGAGCATGAATTCATGCTCCTTTCAGTCTGTCAAAAAAGTGAAAATCGCAAATAAAATAAATATGTTTACAAGGCGGACATGTGCCGCCTTGTAAACACCTTACAGGCGCGCGAGTGCCGCCAATGGCGGCGCGACGGCGCGAGCGAACGCGTCCCATCGTCGAAAAACTTTAGTTTTTCGACGGTCAAAAAGGAGCATGGATTCATGCTCCTTTTTAATATGTAAAACTCTGTTTTACGTCTCGGTTGTGTGCGCGGCGGAAATTTTTTGCAGATAATCGCGAAATTGTTTGATAATGTCATCGGGAGAGACAATTCGGACAAGACCGTCCAAACCGCATATCCATGCGAAAAACTGGGGGCTGGCAAATACGCGAATCGAAACGTCAAAAGTACCGTCATTTCGCTTGATAAATGCGGGATCGATTCCAAAGCGGTCGATAATGGCGCCGGCCGCTTCATTTTTGCAGCGCAGCGTCACAATGGTTTCTTCGCCGCCGAACATGCCGAACATCTTTTGCCCGTAAACGCCGGCGTCGAAGTCGCGAAAGCGCGTCTCGCCCTCACGCTGCGCGCACAGAATATCCACGTTCCCCATACGGTCCACGCGGTAGTGGCGAATATCCTTTGCTTCGGCGGAATAGGCGATCAAATAATAATTTTCATCATCCCAAAGCAGCGCCCACGGGCTGACGATATACGGCTTGTTGCGATGCCGTTCGGTCAGGTTTTTGTTTTCATCAAAATGGTAGTAGCGAAAGGAAACTTGCCGGTTGTCGCGAATGGCGGTGTGCAGCGCGTCTACTGTGTAGTAGATCGTTTCATTCGGCGCTTTTACACGGGATACGCAGATTTGCCGATTGAGTTCCGCCTCGCTGTATTTGCTGGTCTCGCGGCAGAGCTTGCGGATCAGATGGTCGCTTTTCCTGGCGGTCAGAAATTTCGCGGCCAGGATAATGTCGGCCAGCGTTTTGAGTTCGGCCAGTTCGTAGTCGCGCGTGTTGATATAATATCCTTTGCCCGGTATGCTTTCAATGTCTATGCCGTATTCGACAAGGGCGCGAATGTCGTCATATACGGCCTTCCGCTCGGCGCGAATGCCGCGTTCCTCCAACTGCAAAAGCATACTTTTTACCGGCATAGGATGTGCCGTGTCGGTTTCGCGGCGGAGAATGTCCAAAAGGCAGAGAATCCGCAGTTTTTGATTTCGGGATTTCGGCATATCGCTTTCCTCAGACGATTTCGAGCGCAAGCCGCATCATTTGCGTGAAAGTTGTTTCCCGCTCTTCGGCGCTGCAGGATTCGCCCGTGCAGAGCGAATCCGAAATCGTGCAGATGGCCAGCGCGTTTTTCCCGGCGCGCGCGGCGTTCATATACAGTGCGGCGCATTCCATTTCTACGGCCAGAACGCCCATTTTCTGCCACATAAGCGTACTTTGTGCGTCGTCATAAAACAGATCGTTTGACAGAATGTTTCCGACCTTTGCATCGATTCCGAGCTTGGCCGCTTTGTCGGTCGCCCTTTTCAGCAGCGTGTAGCTTGCGGTCGGCGCGTAGATGCCGGGGAGCTTGAATTGCTCGGCGTAAATGCTGTTGTAGCTTGCGCTCATGGCGATAACAATATCGCGCAGATGAAGCGCGGGTGAAATTGCGCCCGCCGAACCGATGCGGATGATGTTTTCTACATTGTAGAAATGAAACAATTCATAGGAATAGATGCCGATAGAGGGCATACCCATTCCGCTGGCCATTACCGAAACGGGTGTGCCGCGATACGTGCCGGTGTAGCCCTGCACGCCGCGGACATTGTTGACGAGGACGGGATTTTCAAGGAACGTGTCCGCGATAAAACGGGCGCGCAGGGGATCGCCCGGCATTAAAACGGTTTTTGCAAAATCGCCGGGTTTTGCGGATATATGCGGAGTGGGTGTAGACATAAGGCCGCCTCCTTGCCAAAATAAAATTCAGAATCGGATTTCGCATTTGTAGTTTACCATATTTTTACTTTGAAAACAAGAGGGCAAACCAAATCGGCACTAAAACATAAAAATAAATCTGTATTGATATAAATAATATGACCAATAGACAAATTTGTTAAAAAAATAACGATAAGTTCAAATTATAGAAGCAAATTGTTTCTATATTTAGTAGGAAAGAACCATTGGAGCCCTTGACTTATCTTGTTCATTCGCGCTATAATGAAATTGTAAAACAATGGGCGGCAAATGCGCTCAAACAATTTTGTATCGAGGTAAACAAAAATGAAAAAAGTGGTTACTTTCGGTGAACTGATGCTCAGAATCACACCTCCCGCACGGGAAATGATTCTTCAGACGCCGAACATGGTTTGCACCTTCGGAGGTGCAGAGGCAAACGTCGCGGTAGCGGTCAGCGCATACGGCGATTCGGCGAAATTCGTTACGGCGCTCCCGAATAACGATCTCGGACGCGCCGCCATCAATGAGCTGCGCCGCTTCGGCATTGACACCAGCGCAATTAAGACTTCCGAAAAGCGCCTCGGTCTGTACTTCACGGAGACCGGCTCGAACATGCGTCCTTCCAAAGTTATCTATGACCGCGACAACACGGCGATTGCCGCTGTAAAGCCCGGCGATTTCGACTGGGATGAGATTCTTGCGGATGCAGATTGGTTCCATGTCACCGGTATCACGCCCGCTCTTTCCGAGTCCCTCTGCGAAGCGACGCTGGAAGCGCTGAAAAAGTGCAAGGAAAAGGGCATTACGGTTTCCTGTGACCTCAACTACCGCAAGAAGCTTTGGAAATGGGGCAAGGAGCCGATCGAGGTTATGCCGGAGATTGCCAAATATATCGACGTTATGATCGCCAACGAAGAAGACTGCCAGAAGTGCCTCGGCATCAAGATGGAGACCGGCGTTGATTCCGGCAAGCTGAATACCGAGATGTACAAAGACCTTGCGAAGATCGTTATGGATACATATCCGAATGTCAAGGCGCTTGCGGTCAGCCTGCGTGAGAGCGTCAGCGCAGACCACAACAACTGGTCGGGTGTGCTTGCGTTCCGTGACGGCGATTTCCATATCAGCCGCAAGTACAGCATCACCAATATTGTTGACCGCATCGGCGGCGGCGACAGCTTCGGCGGTTCGCTGATCTATGCGTTCCGTCACTTCGGCGACGACCGTCAGAAGATCATTGAGTACGCGATCGGCGGCAGCGCGCTGAAGCATACGATCTACGGCGACTTTGTTCGCTTCACCAAGGACGATGTTGAGAATTTGATCGCGGGCAGCGGCAACGGCCGTATCCAGAGATAAAGATTATTGAAAAGAGGAATAGATCATGGAGATTTTGAAGCATCAAGTGATTCAGAACATGCATAAGAACGGGCTGATCGGTATCGTTCGCGATAATAACGAGGCGGATGCTATGACGCGCACACGCGCGATCATGGACGGCGGCGTTACCATTCTGGAAATTTCGATGAGCACGCCCGGCGCGCTTCATATCATTGAAACCATTTCGCAGGAAATCAAAGAGAAGGGACTCGACGTTTATGTCGGCGCCGGCACGGTGCTGGATCCCGAAACCGCAAGAGCGACGATTCTTGCAGGCGCTTCTTTCATTCTTGCTCCGAACTTCAATCTGGAAGTTGCTAAAATGTGCAACCGTTACTGCATTTGCTATATGCCCGGCGTACAGACTTTCACCGAGATCATCACTGCAATGGATGCGGGCTGTGATATCGTAAAAGTATTTCCGGCAAGCGCGGTCGGCATCGGCTTTATCAAAGCGGTTATGGGACCTCTGCCTCAGGCAAGATGCATTCCTGTCGGCGGCGTGAATATCGACAATATTGAGGACTGGTTCAACGATAACGCCTATGCGGTATCGCTGGGATCCGGTTTGACGCATCCGACAAAGGGCACATGTGATTATGAGGAAATCAAGGCGCATGCGCAGGCTGTTGTTGCAAAGGTTAAAAGCTGCAAGAGAAAATAATTCAAGGGGAAATCTTTAGGGAGGCATTATGTGCGGTTTTACGGAGATCTGCCGCGGCGTCTATCTTTTGCGCGAGCCGTTCGGCGGTACGACGACCGGCGTAATTCTGCTTCGCGGTGAAAAAAATTATCTGATCGACGCGGGCGGCAGCGCCGCCCTGGTTGATTCGGTGATTGTGCCTGCGCTCGACGCGCTTTCGCTGCGCCCCTCGGATATTGACTGCCTGCTTTGCACGCATACGCACGGCGATCACATCGGTGGTTTTGCCCGGCTTCGCGAGCGGGGCGTACCGCAGATTGCGGTATATGAAAAGTCCGCGCCGAAACTGGCTGATCCCCTGCATTATAATATTGAAATCCGCAAGGCGTTTCCAAAATACAGCCCGCCGCCCTCGTCCGGTCTTGTCGGCGTACAGCCAGATCGTATTTTGCGGGACGGCGAGGTTTTGGACGGCCGTGTTCAGCTTGTGGCAACGCCGGGACATGACGATGATGCGGTCTGTATATTGGATACGGAAACGTCTACGCTGATCTGCGGCGATTCCGTGCAGCATAACGGAACACTGGTGCAGGGATGCGGCGCGTATATGTATCTGAATGAATATCGCGTTTCCATGCAGAAACTGCTCGGACTCGGCGCGCAAAATGCGGTGCTCGGACATCCGTTTTTGCCGTACGGCGACGTGATTTTCGGGGCTGCGGCCGTGCAGTCTTTTTTGGAAGACGCGCTGCGTTATACATATCATTACCGCGATTTTGTGTGCGGACAGTATGAGGCGGGCGAGCGTGATCTTGCCGCGATTGCGGAACGGCTTGTCTGTTTTGTCGGCGGCGTCATGCCGGAACATTTGTTTTTGCCCCTGTATACGGTGCGGGAACATTTGAGGGAATGCATATGAACGGCGCGGCGGTGCAGATCATGGATGCGATCCGGCACGGCAAGGGAAATGTCTCTAAAAAAGATATTCAGCGCCTGACCGGGCTTTCCTGGGGCACGATGTGCAAGGTTACGGATCAACTGATTGAAAACGGCTGTATTTTTGCCCGGCGTGAAAAAACGCAGGGGCGCGGCCGTCCCACTATACCGCTTTGCGTCAACAGCGACGCGGCCTATTATGTCGGCGTCGATATCGGCGCCGGGAATACGCGCGCGGTTGTCTGCAATTTGTCATTTAATACGGTGTATATGCAGGAAACCGAAACGCCGCGTTTTGAGGGCGAGACACAGTTCAATGCATTCCTGAAACGGTTGATCGATACGGCGATTCGGGTTTCCCGAATCGAGCGCAGCCGTCTGGCGGGCATCGGTTTGGCCGTTTCCGGCAATGTGGATTTCAAAAACGGAATCATTGTGTCCGGGCGCAACTTCGGGATTCCCTGGGGAGCAGATCTGCAGGTGGCAGATTTTATTCATGCCGAATACGGCGTATCTGCGTATGCAATGACGACGCAGGCGGCCGCTTCCGCTGCCGAATATCATTTCGGCGAAGAGGCGGGCTGTGAGAATATTTTGACAGTTGGACTCGGTGTCGGCATCGGATCGGGCGTCGTTTCCGAAGGACAATTGCTGATTAGCCGTCCCGGCCGTCCTGTCGGGCATATCGGCCACATGCTGATTACGGGAAACAAGTATGTATGCACCTGCGGATTTCGCGGATGCCTTGAGGCGTACACCGGCGGCAACAATTTAGTTCGCGCCGCGCGCGATCGGTTCCCGGAGCGCACCGATTTTGACAGCGCGCATACGCTGGACCGCCTGGCGGCTGCCGGAGATGCGCAGGCGCGGGAGATTCTGGATACGGCTGCGGTTTACAACGCATCGGGCATTGCGAGCATGATTCAACTGTATATTCCGAATGCCATTATTTTCAGCGGCGGTCAGTGCCGTGAAGACGGGTATCTGTTCTGCCGGACGCTTGAGGAAATCCGAAATATTTTGCCGCTTGAACGGCTTGAAAACATTCGGATCCGCGTCAGCGTACTCGGCGCCTATCAATCGGCGCTCGGCGCGGCGCGGCTGGTTTACGAACATTGTTTCGGAAAAAATGAAAATACTTAAATAAAATATCAGATCTATTTGGAGGAAACGCATGAGCAGAAATGTACTGGTTACAGGCTCTTCGACCGGTATCGGCGCGGCGGCAGTCGTCGCGTTTGCCAAAGAGGGCTGCAATGTAGGAATCACCTACAACAAAAATCCGGAGGCGGCGGAGAAAATTGCTGAGAAATGCCGCAGCTACGGTGTACGCGCGGAGCTTTTCGGCGGCGACATTTCCAAGCGCGAGGTCGTTGAGCAGATGATGCACGACTTCTTTGAGAAGTTCGGTACGATCGACGTTTTGGTCAACAACGCGGGCGGCGCGCTGAAAATGCCTGAGGGCGGATTTGAAAAAATGCCGATGGAATATTGGGAGAGTCAGATCAATCTGAATCTGAACGCACCGGCGTATTTTGCACACTATGCAATGCAGAATATGATCGAACACGGAACCAAAGGATCGATTGTCAATATCAGTTCGGTTCATTCTCAGGTCACATGGGTCAGAAGAAAAACGCTGCCTTATACGGCGGCTAAAGCCGGTCTGAACATGTTTACCAAGAACCTCGGCATTGAAGCCATTCATTACGGCATTCATGTCAACGGCATTGCCCCCGGCTTCATCGCTACCAAGGCGACCGACCGCTACGACAAATCGGATTTGGAGCGCGGTTTTTTGCGTAAGATTCCCGCGGGCTTCCTCGGCAATGTAGATGATATTGTTCCGATGATCCTGTTCCTTTCCAATAATGAAACCAACCGCTTCCTGGTCGGTGAGACCATCGTTATCGACGGCGGACAGTCTGTAGACGGTGCGATTGACAAAATGCTGGACGACGGCAATCCCGTAAATGCGTTTGACATTCAGGTTGATATGGAAAATTACATCAAACCGACCAAAGCGGAGCTTGAGGAAAAGAACGCAAACTAATTTTGAGCAAAAGCAATATTTTACAAATATATTTTCTTTAAGGAGAACAGGAAAATGTTGAAAAAGAAAAAGTATGAAGACATGCGGAGCTGCTGGGAATTCGGCGAGGCGGAAGAATGCCGCCGCGGCCTGATGTACGGCATGGGTTATTCCAAAGAGGAAATCGACCGTCCGCTGATCGGCGTTGTCAACTCTTGGAATGAGTACAACCCCGGACATGTACATCTCGATAAGCTCGCGCAGCGCGTTAAACAGGGCGTTCGTGAAGCGGGCGGTCTGCCGCTTGAAGTGATGACCACCGGTATTTGCGACGGTATGGTTCTGAAAGATCCGAAATACATAGAGGTTCCGTCCCGCAACTCGATTGCCGACCAGGTCGAAATGACGGTGGAGGGCAACTTCTTTGACGGTATGGTTCTCCTTTGCACTTGTGACTCCATCGTTCCGGGCCATCTGATGGCGGCTGCTCGTCTGGACATTCCTGCAATCATCGTGACCGGCGGTTACATGCCGCTCGGTATTCACGGCGGCAAGGAAGTTCTGCACATTCATGCGCAGGACAAAGTCGGAACGGCTGCGAAGGGTTTGATGGACATGGATGAGTACAACGGACTCATCGAGCATTCTTGGGGCATTTGCGGCGGCTGCACGTCCATGACCACAGCCAACAGCATGTGCATGATCGCCGAGGCGCTCGGTATGACTTTGCCGAACAACTCTTCTACCTGCGCGATCAGCAGCCAGATCTATCTGATTGCATATCAGGCCGGTAAACAGATCATGAATCTGGTTGACGAGGGGATCACCGCGCGTCAGATCATGTCTGTGGAAGCAATTAAAAACGCGATCAAAGTTGACATGGCGGTTGCCGGTTCTGCGAACCTGATTCTGCACATTCCCGCAATTGCAAACGAAGCCGGTTACTCGGATATTTCCTGGTGGAAATACTTCGACGAAGCATCCAATCAGATTCCGCTGCTTTCTCACCTCGCACCGAGCGGTATGTATACGGTTAAGGACTTCGACATGGCGGGCGGCATGACGGCGCTGCAGATGAATCTGGCTTCCGAGCTTGATCTCGATGTCATGACGGTTACCGGCAAGACGCTCCGCGAGAACATCAAGGGTGCAAAGGTTTACAACCCCGATGTTATCCACACGCTTGACAATCCGGTTATGACCGAGCCCGGCATCGGCGTTCTGTACGGCAATCTTGCGCCCGAAGGCGCGATCATCAAGATTGCGGCGGTACCGTCCAACCTGATGACCTACAAAGGCAAAGCCAAAGTGTTCAACTCTCTGGACGAGTCGCTTGATGCGCTGCGTTCCGGCAAGATTCAGCCCGGCGATGCCTGCGTTGTCCGCTTCCTCGGTATGAAAGCCCGCTTCGGCACCACGGCGTTCACTTTCCAGGAAGAACTGAAAGGCCATGCGGAACTCTTCAATTCCTGCGCGATCATCACCGACGGTCGTTTCTCCGGCGGTACTTCCGGTCTGTCCGTAGGTTATGTGTCGCCTGAGGCGGCGCTCGGCGGCCCGCTCGGCGTTATTGAGGACGGCGATGAGATTATCATTGACATTCCGAACCGTAAGATCACGCTGAACATTCCCGACGAAGAACTGAACAAGCGGATTTCCGAGTTCCACTGGGAATTCCCCGCAAGCGATTATCACAGATTCCTCAGACTGTTCGTCAAGAACGTAGGTTCGATGGCGCACGGCTGTATCTGGGACTGCTGACCGAATACAAAGGGCAGGGAATTGCGCTTCGGCGCAATTCCCGAATGCCTTTCAAGGAGAATTTTGAATGGAGTATTCCGTAGTAAAAACCGATGCGCTGATTATCGGAACGGGACTTTCCGGTCTGATGGCGGCGCGCGATTTGAGCAAGCAATTGCCGGACACGAGGATTTTGATGGTCGGCAACGGCCTCGGCGCTTCGCCGTATGTGCATGGGTTCAACATGCCGCTGCATCCTGATGACAGCGTGGATTGTTTCCGCAAAGATACTTTGGAGGGTGGCAGAGAACAGAGCAAAGCGGAGCTTGTGGACGCGCTTTGCGAGGGCGCGCTGAAGCTGCGCCCGATGCTTGAAGAGCTTGGAATTGAATTTAACCGTAAAAACGGCGAATATTCGCTGCTTCGTCCGCTCGGTTCCACGCATCCGCGCGTGGCCAGTGTGGGCAATCATACCGGCGTCGCCATTATGAATGCGGTGCGGCGCGAATTTTCGGGCAATCCGAATATTTCCGCGCTTGAAGATACGCGCGCGCTTCGACTGCTTTGTCAGGACGGCCGTGTCTGCGGCGCGCTGGTGTATCGGATTCGGGAAGCCAAATACGTATTGGTTATTGCTTCTGCCGTTGTACTCGCGTGCGGCGGATTCTGCAACATTTATCCGTTTTCTACAAATATGTCGGATATCGGCGGCGACGGCATTGCGATGGCGTTCGGCGCGGGCGCGGATCTGTGCGATATGGAATTTGTGCAGTTTGAACCTTCGGCGGCCGTTGCGCCGGCTGCGATTCGCGGCAAGAGCGTCATTACCACGATGTATTATGAGGGCGCCGTGCTGCGCAATGCGCTTGGCAAACGGTTTATGCTGGATTATGGCAAAGAGGGCGAGTGCGTCAACAAGGACGTACAGGCAAAGTATATTTTTAAAGAAATCAAAGAAGGACGAGGCACGGAAAACGGCGGCGTTTATTTTGATGCGACCGGCGTCGGACGCGCGCGCCTGAATGAACAGTACGATTCCTATGTAAAGCGGTACGCCGATGTGGGCATTGATATTGCCACGACTCCGTTTGAAATCGCGCCGGCGCCGCATACTTCGCTCGGCGGCGTTGTCGTGGACGAAAACTGCGATACCGGCGTCGAGGGACTGTATGCCTGCGGCGAGGTGATCGGCGGATTGCACGGCGCAAACCGTCTGGGCGGCAATGCGGGGCTTGAGACCATGGTGTTCGGCAAAATTGCCGGCGGAAGCGTTGCAAAGTATCTGCAAACGGCCAAAGCGCCGGACATCAGCGAAGCGGATGCGGAAGATTTCGTGTGTGATACGCTTTCGCTTTCGGGCAGCCTTCCGGTGACCGAAGAGCGGCTTGACGCCTACCATACGCAGCTTGGACAGATTTTAATGGACAAGTTGAATGTATTGCGCTGCAAAGACGAGCTTTCCGCCGCTGCGGACGCGATCGGTGAAATGCTCGAAGAATTGGACGGAGCATCGCTTGAGGGGGCGTCTCCCGAACTTGCGTTCAAAACGATCCGCATGGTCAATGATCTGCAAACGGCCTATTTGCTGGCGCTCAGCGCGTATACGCGCACGGCTTCCATCGGATGCCATGTGCGCACGGATTCGGACGATTCGGATGAAAAATATCGCGTGGTTATTCGCAATACGCCTGCCGGAGCGCAGATTATCAAAGAAGAAATTTGAATTTATAAGTAGTTGGAAGGGAACAAGAGAATGAAAAAGGTTGTTATCAAACAAAACCGTTATGTTGACTCGGTTTCTCTGATGGCTGTCGGCGATAAGGTAACAAAGCTTGAGGGCATTTCCAATGCGGAAGCACAGATGTGCACGCCTGCAAACCTTGAAGTATTGACGGATCTCGGCTATGAATTGCCGAAAGACATCACCGCCAATGACCTTGCGCTTGCCGTTACCGGTGAGACCGAAGCGCAGATCGAAGCTGCGCTTCAGATGATTATGGATATCATCGACCATAAAAATACAGACGGCGGCGTCAGCTACAAGTCGCTGTCCGAAATCGATCTGCGCGAGGATGGCTATGATCTCGTACAGATTTCGCTTCCCGGCGAATATGCGGCCGCAGAAGCGAAAAAAGCGCTTTCCATGGGACTTGACGTCTTTATTTTCAGCGACAATGTGACGCTGGAAGAGGAAGCGGACATTAAAAAATACGGCAATGAGCGCGGCAGACTGGTGATGGGGCCGGACTGCGGCGTCGGCTTGATTCAGGGCGTTGCGCTGGGCGCGGGCAGTATCGTTCGTCCCGGTCCGGTTGGTATCGTCGGCGCTTCCGGTTCGGGTGCGCAGGAGGTTGCCTGCATTATTGAGCGCCTGGGACTCGGCGTTTCTTCGATCATCGGTACCGGCGGGCACGATTTGCTTCCTGAAATCGGCGGCATTACGATGCATGCCGGTATGCGCCGCCTCGACGATGATCCGAATACGAAAGTGATCGTTTTGGTGTCCAAGCTTGCAAACCTCGATGTTATGGCGAAGATTCTCGGCGCGGCGGACAGATTGTCTAAGCCGGTTGTCGCGATCTTCCTCGGCGCGGATGAAAAGCTCTTTGAGGGACACAACGTGTACGGCACGTACAGTCTGGAAGAGGCTGCCGTCAAGGCTGTTGAACTCTGCACCGGCAAGGCTCCGAAAGTCGGATTTACCGCGGATGAAATCAATGCGATCGTGAAAGAAAAGATCGCGGCGCTCCGTCCGGAGCAGAAGTATGTCCGCGGTCTGTTCAGCGGCGGTACCTTTACCGAAGAGGGCATGATCTACTACACGCAGCACAATAAGGGCGTAAAACTCAATTCCAATCTGGCCACAAAGTATGCGGTTCAATTGAAAGATCACGCGGTCAGCGAGGGACACTGCATTCTTGACCTCGGCGCGGAGGACTTCACGGCAGAAGCGCCGCATCCTGTATTTGACCCGATGCTGAAGCTGAAGAGATTCAAAAAAGAGGTTGCGGATCCGACTGTCGCGGTCGTCACAATGGACTTTATTATGGGACCCGGCGTTGCCGCCGACCCGGTTACGCCGTTTGCCAAGGAATGCAAGGCACTCAAAGACGCCGGCAGCAATTTGATCTTTATTTCCAATGTATGCGGTTCTCTTGAGGACCCGCAGGATACGCTGGCGGCTGAAAAGATGCTGGCCGAGGCGGGCGTAATCGTTACCAGAAGCAACTATGAGAGCACCAAGCTTGCGAGCGCGTTCCTTGCGGCTTTGGAAGAAAGGGGTTGAGCGTCGTGGCACAGAAAGAATATAAAAGTGAACTTCGCGTAATCAATGTCGGTACGCAGTTGTTTTATGACGCGCTGGTTGCGCAGGGCGTAAAGGCGACGCAGCTGGACTGGAAGCCGCCGGTTAAGCAGAGCGCAGATGTAATCAATGCACTTAACGCGGTTTGCGCGCCTGATATTAAGGCAAAAATTGATGCCGCAAACGAAAAGGCCGTTAACTGCATCATCAATTCGCAGCCTTATCTCGTTGACATTCTGCCTGCCGGTGATGTTATCGAGGGGCTTGAGGATTATACAATCATTCACTCCGGACCTCCGATCGCATACGAAAACATGGTTATGCTGCATCAAAGAGGTTTGGTCAGCGCCTGCCGCTTCGAGGGCTGGGCGGATAACGACGAGGATGCCGTTAAGCTGATTAAGTCGGGCAAAATCAAGATCATTTCCGCGCTGGACACCAATACCGTCGGCGCCGGTACGGGTATTATTACCAAGAGCGTTGCTATGTTCATTATTGAGGACAGAGCGACCGGTAAGATTTCCGCGAACTTCCCCGCAGAGGGACCGAACCAGGGCGGTTTCTGCGGCTGGGGCTTGTATTCCGAGGAAATTGCGGATTATCTGCGCAGAATGCGCACCGAGTTTTTCCCGGTTATGCGCGCCGTTATCAAGAAAATGGGCGGTCTTGCGATTAAGCCGATTTTGGCTGAGGGCATGCAGATGGGTGATGAAAACCATACCCGTCAGACTGCTGCCGACCTGCTCTTTGATAAAAAGATTCTTCCCGAACTGTTTAAGCTTGAGGGCTTTGACCGTCAGCAGATTTTGGATACGCTGGACTACATTGTGGAAACGCCTCGTTTCTTCCACTGCATCGGCCAGGGCGCAAGCCGTTCCGCAATGCTTTCCGCGGTCGGTACCGAGTACTCCACAATGGTAACGGCTGTGTGCGGAAACGGTGTGGAATTCGGCATCAAGGTGGCCGGACTCGGCGATGAATGGTTCAACGCGCCGGCGCCGATGATGAAGGGACGCTATACTTCCTCAAAATTCACCGAGAAAGATCAGCTTCCGTGGATCGGAGACAGCTGCGTGGTCGAGTGCGCCGGCATGGGCGGTATGGCTGCGGGCGCCAGCCCGATTGTTTGCAGCCTGCGCGGCCTTAAACTCAAGGATGCGATTCATATTACGCGAGAAATGGAAGAAATTTGTATCGCACGCAATCCCGCGTTCCCGATTCCGAATCTTGATTTTGATTTCCTGCCTGTGGGGATTGATATCCGCAAGGTTATCGAAACGGGTATCTGCCCTGAGATTCATGGCGGCATGTTCAATTACCAAGGCGGTCTGATCGGCGCCGGTTCTGCGCGCGTTCCGATGCTTTGCTTTGAAAAGGCAATCAAAGCGTTCGCTGAAAAATATGGCAAATAATTGAATCACATTGGAAAAGTCGACACTGTAGTCGGCTTTTCTTTTATCCGGATAGCCCGAGCAAAGTAACACATAAAAATACTCTATATCAAAAGGTCTACAAACAGCTATTAGAGTATTGACAAAATACAGTGAAAGTTGTATAATCTGAAGTAAATTCGGCACAGTAGTTGTGCTGCTTTTGGAGGAAATTATGAAGAAGAAAATTTTGGCGATTGCAATGGCGATCGTTTTGGCCGCGCTGGGAACGTTCAGTATGCTGGCGGCTGATGAGCCGACGGTAACCAACGATGCTGTTGTTTATGTGAGCTACAACAGCGGCAACAACGAGTACAGCGGGAAGTCCGCCGACGAGGCGAAGAAACAACTGCTCACATTGGATGACAACGCGGCGGTCGCTATGCTCAGAGACGGCGGAACCATGATTGCCTCCGGCAAGGTTTACATAGGCGGATCGTATGCGTTCCCGGTCTTCGGTTCGACGGTTAAAATTACGGCAAATGACGGAACCATGGATTTCAAGAATGAGATCCCACTTGAAAATCCGGCCTCCGGCGTGTTGAAGATGGCGAGCGGCGCGACGCTGACGCTGGCCAGTGATTTCATCCTTGACGATCTCATCCTGTTCCAGGAAAATGCGATGAATACAATCAAAGTGACCAATAATTCCACGCTCGTGGTCGGCGATAAGATTGTCTGCAAAAATAACATCAATTCTCTGGATCCTGTGTATATGGCGATAGAGGTTGAAGCCGGTTCTACCGTTATTCTGAACGGCGGTATTTTCCAGCAGATCACCGGCGAGGGAACGGTAATCAATAACGGCGCGACCATTATGGCTGACGCACAACCGGAGGCTACAACCGATGCGACTGTAACTTCCGATGCGGCCCCCGTTACATCCGAGGATACGCCTGCCGCGGTAACCACATCCGATGCGACTTCTGCGGCTACGGAATCGACAGAAGCGACAACGGAGGCTACGAAAGCAACGACAGAGGCTACAAAAGCCACGACTGAAGCGACAAAAAAAGAAACGACGGTAAAAACAGACCCGATGACTGCGCCTGATACGGCTCCGTCTACTACTGGAACGGTTTCCGATGCGGAGTCCGGAAATACCGGTTTGATGATCGGTATTATCGCAGTTGCCGCTGTTATTGTGGTAGTTGCCATTGTTGTTGTAATCAAAAAGAAAAAGAAATAAGCTGTTTTAATAAAAGCAGGGATTGCTGTTGTGATATGCACCTCCAAAAGTGTCTAAGCTTTGGGGTTCATTTCATTGTCGGTAATCCCTGCTTTTATAATTGTCGTTATCGATACAGTACAGAAAATGAAACCAAAATGCAAAGTTAATATAGAAAAATGCTAAGGTATCCGGGGATATATTGACAATACTATGTGAAAAGTGTATAATTTTCTTGCAGAAAGTGGTATGAAATTGATTTTTGATGAATCAAAGGAGGGTGGACTGCCGGGGTTGCTTTTATTTTTACAATGGTTTGAAGTGCATGATTCTTTGTGAAATCGGCATGCACGGAAAACGGAGAAATAATGTTTTTTTGTTTACAGGATATTGTCTGCGGCTGTTGCAAAAATCGTCAAATTGAATGTTGTATTTTTTGTACAAAAAATCGAAAAATATGCATTTACTTTCTTGCATGATTATAGTATAGTATGGTTGAAGGCAATATCTAAATTTTGAGAGGAGAATTTTTTATGAAAAAGTTTGTTGTCTTGGCTCTGAGCGTTCTTATTCTTTCTGTAGCTATGATGGCAGTTGCAGGCGCGGCGGAATACGTTTATTATGAAAACGATTTTTCCGATGCGGCGGACTTGGAGGACTTTACGCAGAGTCGCGGTGAGTGGGGAATCGTAGACGGCGAGCTCATGCTCGTCGGCGTTGGCGATCTTGCATTGGGAGAAGATCATGCGTTAATCTTCTATACAAAAGATCCCGCTGTTATGAATTTGACCGACTATATTTTGGACGTGGATATGCTGAATGTGCAGACGCAGGCCGGTGCGCTGTTCCGCTGCGACATTACACAGGATATCGGTTCCACAAATAACGCTTTCTATGGTTACTATGCGTTTACGAGCTTTACCGGTGAAAAAGCGGCGCTCGGCCGCGGCGATTTGGCCGGCGGTTGGGCAGGAAACCTGAAGGTCAGCGACGCGCTTTTCTTTCCCGGCGCCAATCTGCATCTGAACGTAGTTGCCGAGGGTGATAACATTACATTTACGGTAACGGATAAGGACAGCGGCACCGAGCTTTGGAAGCACACACAGGTCAATGACGAATTTGCGCTCGGTTCTTTCGGATTCCGCGCTTGTATTATGAACGGCGGATTGACCAATCTGAATATGGTTGGCTTTGACAATCTGAAAATTACGGCGATCGGTGAGGTCGGCGATCATCTCGCGGCCGGCAAAGCGCTTGCCGATTATAAGCCGAATGTGACTTCGTCGGCAGTTATGCCCGAAATCACACCCGCGATTGAAGTTACCGTTCCGGATGTTGTCGATGTCGATGTTTCGACTCTGGACATGACCAAGACCGAATATGTTTTCTATGAAAATGATTTTTCGGATGCAAACACGCTTGCTGACTTTACACAGTATCGCGGCAGATGGACAATTAAAGACGGACGTTTGTATTATTCTGAACTGACACCCGGATTTGAAGCCAGCGGCAACTTCTCGTTTATTCTGTATACGGCAAATCATGATGCCAATCTCTTGACTGATTATACAATCGAAGCGGACATTTATAATTCCCAGACCTCGATCGGTTTGGTTTCACGTAGCGACTTGGCTCAGGCTTGCAGCGACACCGGCAATGCGTTCTACGGATTTACATCCTTTATCAGTAAAAACGGTCAGTCCGGTGCGGTCGGTTACGGTAATGAACTCGGCAACTGGGGCGGCAATATTAAAGTCAGCGAGGCTTTGCTTACGCCCGGCTGCAACTATCATCTGAAAGTAACGCATACAGGTGAAACGCTTGTATTTGTTATTACGGATATTGATACCGGAAATGTTGTTTGGGAAGATACGGAGTTTGCTACGCAGTGGTCAAACGGTTCGTTCGGAATTCGTTCTATTTCTACGCAGGACGCGCTTACGAATTTGAACTCGGTTGGCATAGACAATCTGAAAGTGACGGTACACGGAGATCAGGCGGTTCTTCTGAATGCGGGATATCATCCGAATGCCAACATCACCGGCAGAGAGCCTGCGGTGACCGAGCCTGTAACCGAAGATACGACGAGTGCGGATACTGCCGATACTTCGGCCGATACGACCAAAGCGGATACGACAAAGGCACCGGATACGACGCCTTCTTCGTCTGAATCGGATAAAGCGCCCGCAACCGAGGACGGTTCCTCCAATACGGGTCTGATTATCGGCATTGTTGTAGCGGTTGTCGTTATTGCGGCTGTGGTAGCTGTAATTGTTGTGAAAAAGAAAAAATAATTGCTGAGTTACTTATGAAAAGCCGGAAAGAGTTTAAAACTCTTTCCGGCTTTTTGCGCGGTTGTTGATATATCAGTAAGTTGGTATCTTTCCGGTAATCTTGGCGATTCGGATCGTTAAGACTGCATTTTTCGAAAATCTTTCGGCGTTTTTTTCGTTATATTTTTAAAAACCCGTCTGAAATAGGCCACGGATGAGAAGCCAAGCGCATCGCTGATTTCCTCAACGGACATTTGAGTTTCTGCAAGCAGCTTCACTCCGTTTTGAATCAAAATATTGTTTTTATATTCGATTGGCGTACATCCGGTTGCGGCTTTGAAAAGCGTAAAAAATCGAGCCTGGCTGAAATTGCACAATTCGGCTAAAAATTCAATGGAGGTTTTTTGAGTATAGTTGTTTTCAATATATTCCAGCGCAGGCTGTACAGCGTTTTTTTCTTTTATGTACTCCTCTTTTTTCAAGTTGGCATACATTTTTTCGAGAAATATATAAAAAAGCCCGATGCTTTCCATAGATCCCGCTTTATATTTTTCTAAAATCTGCTGGAGCAGGTCGGCCGGATAGTTTTTTAATATTTGAAATTTATAACCTGCCTTATCACTGAAATGAATGAAATTGTAGCTTATTGAATACCACCGTATATCCGGTGAACCTTTCCAAATTGAATAGTACTGTGTTCCGGCGCTGATATAAATCAGATCGTTTTCTTTTGCCAACAAACTTTGTCCGTTATACCAAAATTCGGCTTCGCCTTTCAGAATGTATCCGATACACGGTCTTTTGTAGATGAGCGGATTGCTGGATACTCTGTGATTTTGAAATTTATATAAAGTTATACTAAAGTCGTTTATGAACGGCAGTGTATTCATGTTTTCCTCACTTATAAGAATATAGTATCTTTATTTGATAGTATATCACATTGCTTAGGCAGAATCAATACAGTATAATGTATTTATACCAAGTGAGTGAGAGGAGGAGAGCAATGCAAGCAAAGCAAATCATATTTACTGCGCCGAATACTGCGGAACTTTTGGATTGCCAAATCGGTGAACCGGGTGACGACGAAGTGGTTGTTAAAATCGCATATACAACCATCAGCAACGGCACGGAAAAGGCAAATTTGATCGGAGATTTAAACGTATACGGGGGGACGCCGCTGGCGGTTTCTTCCGCGCGGCCGCAATTTCCGAGATATTTGGGTTACAGCGGCGCGGGGGTTGTGTATAAAACGGGCGCAAAGGTCACTTCCGTTAAAGTAAACGACCGTGTTGCGGTTTTATTCGGCAAGCACAGTTCTTATTGTAAAGTGAAGGCGAGCCGCGTGGTGAAGCTGCCGTCCGACGATATTACGCTGTCGGAAGCGTCTATGGCGACGATTACGACATTCCCGGTTGCTGCGCTTCGAAAGACACAGCCGGAAATAGGGGAATC
The DNA here is from genome assembly GCA_900546635.1 of uncultured Eubacteriales bacterium. GTDB lineage: Bacteria > Bacillota > Clostridia > Oscillospirales > CAG-272 > UMGS902. The sequence goes on from URDS01000018.1 coordinate 29,483, forward strand.
GGTCATTATTATGGGACTTGGAATCCTCGGGCAGTTTGCGGTTCAGTTTGCGAAAGCCATGGGGCTTGTTCCGGTAATCGCGGTGGATCCGGTAGAGGACAGGCGGAATTTTGCGTTGTCTATAGGGGCGGATTTTGCTTTGGATCCATTGGCGCCTGAGTTTGCTGCGACGGTGAAAAAATTGACCGGCGGCGGAGCCCATATCGCCATTGAGGTGACCGGCAGAGGCGAAGGTTTGGATATGGCGCTTGATTGTATGAGACGGCAGGGCAGGGTTGCGCTCTTAGGCTGTACGCGAGACTCCAATTTTACAATTGATTATTACAGAAAAGTGCATTATCCGGGAATTACATTAGTCGGCGCGCATACGAGCGCTCGTCCCGAATACGAATCGTATCCGCACTATTGGAATTATCGCGATGAAGTCAGCGCTGTTTTTAAACTTCTTGAGTTCGGGCGGATTGATTTTAAAAAGATGATTTCCGAAATACATACGCCCGATGAAGCGCCGGAAGTATTCAGAAGGTTGGCGACGGACAAAGATTTTCCTTTTGGCGTTCAGTTTGACTGGACAAAAATGTAAAAACGAGGTAAACAGGTATGCGGAAAATTAAACTGGGACATATCGGGGTTCTTCACGATCATAGCAGTGCAAAATTGCAGTGCGTGCGAAAATATCCGGACATTTTTGAAGTGGTAGGCGTTGTTGCCGAGACAAAAGAACTGGAAGAAAAGTGCAAAAACCAGTCGGCATATCGAGGCATTCCGTTTATGAGCGAGGAAGAACTGTTTGCCATTCCGGATCTTGACGCGGTGCTGGTAGAAGGATATGAACTGAATTTGCTGAATATCGCCAAGCGTTGCGTTGACCGCGGCATTCATATTCATTTGGATAAACCGGCGGGGAATGACCTTGAACTTTTCAGAAGTATTTTGGATGAAGCTACCGAAAAAAACTTGGTTATTCAACTTGCCTACATGTATCGGTATAATACGGCGATTCAGCACTGCCTGAAAATGTATAAAAGCGGTCAGATCGGCAAGCTGACGGGAATTGACACCGCTATGTGTACCCATCACAGCAAGGAAAAAATCAAATGGCTTGAGAACTTCAAAGGCGGCACGATGTTTTTCATTGGCTGCCATATGGTGGATTTGATTTATATGTTCGCGGGCAAACCCAAAAACATCGTGCGTTTTAATCAGAAAACACATCTGAACGGAAATGATGCCGAGGATACATGTCTTGCTGTTTTTGAATATGATGACTTTTCCGCGACTATACGCATGAATTCTACAGAGGTAAACGGGTTCGGCCGGCGTCAGTTTGTAATATGCGGCGAGGACGCCACTGTGGAAATCCGTCCGCTGGAGGGACCGACCATGATGCGGATATCTACGCGGGAAATGTGCGAGAAAACGACATATCAAGATAAATACATGAATGTTCCGCCGGCTGTCATGGCGGGACGTTATGATTCCATGATGATGGATTTTGCCAGAATGGTTACGGAAGGAAAAGAAAATCCGTTTAGCTTTGAATACGAATATGAACTGCAAAAACTCGTTATGTATACATGCGGTTATGATGTTGACTGGAAATAAGTTCTTTCAAAAGGGGCTCGTTTTCTTTGGTTCATCTGAGAACCGGCGTTCGCTGCGGCGAACGCCGGTTCTTTTCGCTTTTATTAGGTGTAACATAGTTACAATGGCGGTCTTTTAAAATAAAAGCGGCCAAAACGCAGCGCTCGCCGTTTCAAAATGCGGAAAATTGAAACATTTCAGACAGCGCAATTTGCGCGGTCGGTATACGCAATAGAATTGTATTATAATAATGAAGAAAATGTACGGATTCAAATTGTGCGGCGCACGCTTTCTGTGTCACCCTGCCGCGCCGGTTCTCATACTATGTAAACGAGGGGGATGATGTTGCCATGTATGAAAATGTAAAAATTGGAATAATCGGCGGCGATATGCGCCAAACTGCACTGGCACGCCGCCTCTCGGATATGGGATTTGAAACCGCGGTATGGGGCCTTGCACGTGACGGTGATATTGGTCGATCCGTGCGGTGCGGCGACTGGCATGGCGCCGTAACGGACAGCCGGGCGGTTATTTTGCCTTTGCCGGCTTCTGTTGACGGTGTGCGGGTAAACGCGCCGTTTGCCGACGGTTTTGAATTGCGCATGTCTCATTTGATGAATGAATTGCTCGCCGACACTCTGCTTATCGGCGGCAAATTTGATTTTGGAATTAAGGAAGCGGCAAAGGAATGCAATATTCCTTTGCTGGATTATTTTGAATGCGAAGAACTGCAAATAAAAAATGCGATTCCGACGGCCGAGGGCGCGGTTGAAATTGCGATGCGTGAAATGCCGATCACGGTTTTCGGCGCCAAGGCGCTGGTATGCGGTTATGGCCGGATCGGTAAGGTGCTTGCGGCAATGCTGAAAAATATCGGCGCTTCGGTTTGTGTAGCCGCGCGCGGACAGCAGGAATTGGCGACGGCAGCGGTCTGCGGGCATTCTTCGGCGAAATTCGGAACCGGTGACTTTGTGCGCGCAATATCCGAAGCAGATGTTGTGTTTAATACAGTACCGGCTAAAGTTTTGGATAAAACTTTGATTGAAAAAATGGAGAAATGTTGTCTGGTCGTCGATCTCGCTTCCGGACGCGGCGGCGTGGATTTTAATGCTGCCGAGGCGCGCGGTATAAAAACCGTGCATGCGCTTTCTCTGCCCGGTAAAGTGGCGCCGTTCACTGCGGGCGGTATTATTTGTGACTGCGTACTGGAACTTTTAATACGGGAGGGAGTCATTGCCAAGCCATGATCGGATTTGCATTTTGCGGGTCGTTCTGCACACTTGAAAAATCGTTTGGTGAATTTGAAAAAATGCTGCAAAAAGGCCGTGTGCTGCAGCCGATCGTCAGTGAAAACGTTTTCTCAACCGACACTCGCTTTCAAATGGCGGATGAATTTTGCACACGCCTAAAACATTCAAGCGGGAAATCCGTGATTCATACGATTTCCGACGCTGAGCCGCTCGGACCGAAAATTGTATTGGAAGGATTAATAATTTGTCCGTGCACCGGCAATACTTTATCTAAAATAGCAAACGGAATCACCGATACGGCAGTGACGATGGCGGCAAAAGCGCATTTGCGTTCCAATCGGCCGCTCGTCATTGCGCTGGCTTCCAATGATGCACTGTCGGCAAATTTAAAAAATATTGCCGCGCTGCTTGAACGTAAACATATTTATTTTGTCCCTATGTATCAGGATGATCCGGAGAACAAGCCGCATTCACTGATTGCGGACTTTTCCCTTTTGGAGCAGACGTATTCACTTGCTCTTGAAGGCAGACAACTGCAGAAAATTTTTATTTAATCTGTTTTTAGGGAAAAATTTCAATAAAAAAGTGTTAAAATTGCCATTCATAACGAAAAAGGTTAGGTAAATAATAATATCAGAGGACGCAACAGCGGACTCAATTATATAGATAACTTGAAAACAGAGGAGAAAAGAAATGGCAAGCAATAAGGCACTTGTTCCCGAAGCTAAGGCTGCTCTTGAACAGTTCAAGATGGAAGCTGCAAGCGAAGTCGGCGTAACGCTTAACCAGGGTTATAACGGTGATCTCACCTCTAAGCAGGCAGGCTCTATCGGTGGCCAGATGGTCAAGAAGATGGTAGAGAAGTACGAGAACGAAATTAAAACCAAATAACAAAACCGCAAATTTTTACGGTTTCAGGCACCCGGATGTTCCGGGTGCCTTTTTCTGCGCAGTCTTGAAAATAAAATTGTCGTTTTTTCAAAAAAGGGGTTGACAAATATAAGAAGATAGTATATACTAAGAAAGTCGCCGCGAGAGAGATCGAACGGTAACGCATTGGTCATTGAAAATTGAACAACGAAGAAACATGAAACTGAGAAGAAGTAGTG